>JBHHZI010000059.1:0-17549 GCA_046757965.1 Acidobacteriota bacterium
GGTACTTCATGACCATCCCGGAGGCGGCCGCCCTGGTGCTCCAGGCCGGGGCGTTCGGCGACGGGGGCGAGGTGTTCGTCCTGGACATGGGGGAACCGGTCCTGATCGCCGACCTGGCCCGCCAGATGATCCGTCTCGCCGGCCTCGAGCCCGGCGAGGACATCCCGGTGGTCTTCTCCGGACTGCGGCCGGGCGAGAAGCTCACCGAGGAAATCGAGGGTCCGGGAGAGCGCTTCGAGCCGACCCCGCACCCGAAGATCCGCGTCATCCGGCCGGAGCCGATCACCGTGGAGCCGCTGGCGGCGCGCATCATCGATCTCCAGCAGGCCGCCATCGAGATGGACTTCTCACGCATCCGGACACTTCTGCAGGAGGTGGTGCGTGAGTTCCCCGGTCAAGATTCCGCGGCGACACACCGCGTCCCCGGAGACGGCGGGCTGGATGCCGGCGCATCCGGCCGGGAACACTGAGCGTCATGCCCCCCGCGCCGACGGGTGTGCCGCTCCTCGACCTGTGCCGCCAGCACGCCACGATTCGCGCCGAGATCGAGGCGGCCGTGGCTCGCGTGTTCGAATCCCAGCGCTTCATCCTCGGTCCCGAGGTCGCGGGCCTGGAGGCCGAGTGCGCTGCGTTCCTCGGGGCGGCAGCGGTCGGCGTGGCCTCGGGAACGGATGCTCTGCTCCTGACGCTGCGGGCACTCGGTCTCGACCGGGCCGCCGAGGTCGTGACGACACCCTTCACGTTCTTCGCCACGGCCGGGGCCATCGTCAACGCCGGGGCCCGACCGGTCTTCGCCGACATCGATCCCGTCACCTTCAACCTCGATCCCGACGCCGCCCGCGCCGCCTGCTCGAAGCGCACCGCGGCGATCTGTGCCGTGCATCTTTACGGGCAGCCTGCCGACATGGACGGCCTGCAGGCCGTGGTCTCGAACGCCGGGGCCATCCTGATCGAGGATGCGTGCCAGGCCATCGGCGCCCGGGTCGGCGCCTGCCGGGTCGGCGCCGTCGGCGCGGCGGCGGCCTTCTCCTTCTTCCCCTCCAAGAACCTGGGAGGGGCCGGCGACGGCGGCCTGGTGACCACGAGGGATGCCGGGCTGGCAGCCCGGATCCGTTCCCTGCGCCATCATGGCCAGGTCGGGAGCTACGAGCATGAGGCCGTGGGAACCAACAGCCGTCTCGACGAGCTCCAGGCGGCCGTGCTGCGCGTCAAGCTGGGTCATCTCGAGAGCTGGAACGAGGCGCGGCGGGCCCATGCCGCGGCCCTGACCGGACGCCTGCGCGCCGGGGGGTTGAACATCCGGGAGGGGGGGGCGCTGGACGGGGCGGACCTCTCGGTGCCGGTGGAGGCTCCCGGGTGCCGGCACGTCTTCAACCAGTACACGCTGCGCGCGGCCCGCCGGGACCGCCTGGCCGACGCCCTGCGTGCGTCGGGGATCGGGTGCGCCGTCTACTACCCGCTGCCCCTGCACCTGCAGCCGTGCTTCGCCCACCTCGGGTACCAGCGGGGCGATCTTCCCGTCGCCGAGCAGGCGAGCGCGGAGGTGATCTCCCTGCCCGTCTTTCCGGAACTGAGCGAGCCGGAACTGGATCGCGTCGCCGGGGCCGTGGTCGCGTTCTACCGCTGAGCAGCGGGCCGCGTCACGCCATCGCGCCCGGCGCGGGACGTCAGGCAAGTCTTCCCAGCGCCCGTCGGAGCGATGTGGCGACGGCGGCCACCTCACCGGCGGTGAGCCGGTTGTGAAACGGCAAGGCGAGGGTGCGGTCGGCCACCGACTCGGTCACGGGGAAGTCGCCGGCGGTGAGCGAGAACTGATCGCTCATGTACGGTTGCAGGTGAATCGGCTGGAAGTAGTCCCGGCACCCGATCCCGTCTTCCCGCAGGGCGCCGAGGACGGCGTCCCGGTCCTCGCGCCGGAAGGTCTCATCGAGACGGACCACGTAGACGAACCACGAGATCCTCTCGTCGTGGCCTGGTCCGGCGGGAAGGCGCAGGCCGGCAACATCCCCCAGCGCCTCGGCGTAGAGATCGAAGACGCGCTGGCGGGCGGTGATGAAGGTCTCGATGCGTCCGAGCTGGGACAGCCCGAGAGCCGAGGCGATGTCCGACAGGCGGTAGTTGAAGCCGAGCCGTGGGTGTTGCAACCAGCCATCGTCGGTTGCCCGCCCCTGATTCCTCAGGCTCCGGCACAGGCGGGCCAGGGCGTCGTCGTCCGTGACGATCATGCCGCCCTCGCCGGTCGTCATCTGCTTGTTGGGGTAGAAGGCGAACACACCCACCCGGCCGGAAGATCCCGCGTGCCGGCCGCCCACCGTCGTCCCGAGCGCCTCGCACGCATCCTCGATGATCGCCAGGTCGTGCCGCTCGGCGATCGCGCACAGCGCCGCCATGTCGCACGGGCGACCGAACACATGCACCGGGAGAATCGCGCGGGTCCGTGGCGTGACGGCCGCCTCCACCGCGGCCGGGTCGATGTTGAGCGTGGCGGGATCGATGTCGACGAACACCGGCCGCACCTTCTCGAAGAGCAAGCAGTTGGCCGACGCCACGAACGAGAAGGGCGTGGTGATCACCTCATCTCCCGGTGCCAGACCGAGGGCGATCACGGCGAGGTGCAGCCCGGAGGTGCCGCTGTTGACCGCCACCGCGTGGCGGGTGCCGACGTAGTTCGACAGGGCCGTCTCGAAGGCGGGTCCGGCGGGCCCGAGGCTCAATGACGGCGTGCGCAGGACGGCCTCGACGGCCCGGCGGTCTGCATCATCGATGTCGGGCCTGGAAAGAGGAATCACGGGCCGGGGCCTCGGGAAGATGGGAAGGCTCGCGCATGTTGGCCTATCATTCGCGGCGGTGTCAACCGGGCCGACGACACGCGAGGAGCCAGACGACGTGAAGGTGTTGCCTGCGATGCTGAGAGCATGGTTTCACTGGGCGGCGTGGAGCGCGGGGATTCTCCTGGCGATCCTCGTGTATGCGCGGTTCATCGAGCCCGCGCGCCTGGTGGTCGAGACGGTCGCGGTGGACGCGACGGGGCATCTCGACGGCGACCATCCCGCGATCTACCGGATGGTCTTCATCTCCGACCTGGAGATGCATCAGGCTCCAGGTCATTTCGAGCGGCGCGTGCAGGCCACCATCAACGACCTGTCGCCCGATGTCGTCGTCGTCGGCGGGGATCTGCTCGGGGGGGCCGCGGAGACCATCGATCCCGAGGTGATCCGGGACGTGGCGTCCTGGCTCGGCGGTTTCGTGGCGCCGGATGGCGTGCTCGTGACCTGGGGAGAACAGGAACTGCTCCGTCTCCCGGATCTGCAGGCGGCGCTTCCCGCCGGCGTCACCAGCCTGCAGCACCGGGCGGTCATGGAGGACCTCTCCACCGGCCGGATCCGCATCTGTGGACCCGGCGGCATCTTCTCGCAGCTCGCCGTGGACCCGTCCGGAAGCGGGTGGGTCCGCGCCTCGTGGGGCCGGAGCCTGACCGTGGCGCCGTATCTCGGCGAACGGGAGCCGTCGTGGGGTGGCGTCGACGTGACCTCGGTGATCCATCTCCACGGGCCCGGTGATAGCCTCGGGCTGGCCGTGATGGAGACTTCCGGGCGGGCGGGGTACCGTTTTCGCGTGGTGCCGGAGCGGGGAGAATGGGCGCTGATCCGCCCTGGAGATCTCGAATGGGACGGCAGGACCCGGGACAAGACGACGTACGTGGGGCCGCGGGCCGAGTACCGCATCCGCATTCGCGTCGAACCGGAAGCGGACGCCAGCCGGGTGCGCTCGAAGATCTGGCGCGCGGACGATCCCGAACCCGACGGATGGCCCATCGATTTTCGCGATCTGAGGCCGTCGCGTCCGGAGCGGGGAACCGTGGCTCTGCTCGCCGGTGTCGGCTGGACGGCGTCGAACCGGCAGGGGTGGGACCGCGTCGTGGTGCGCGATCTGTCGGGCGGCGAGCTCCTGCGCGAGGAATTCAACGATCCGGCGCGTTTCGATGCGCGCTGGAGAAACCCCGGGGGCCGGCCCGATCTGGTCGATGCCACCGTGGTCGTGGCGCACAACCCGGTCCTGCTCCGGGATCTGCCGGCCGAGTGGCGTGGGTCTCTCGATCTCGTCATCGCCGGCCATACCCATGGCGGCCAGATCCGCCTGCCATTCTTCGGGCCCGCCCACATCGACGGGGATCTGCCGCGCAGCTGGTCCGCCGGAATGACCCGGCTCGCCCACGGCCGGGCGACACTGTACGTGTCCCGTGGGCTGGGCGAGAGCGGCCTGCCCGTGCGTTTTCTCTGCCCGCCGGAGATCACGCTCGTCGAGATCACACTGCACGCGAGGCGGCAGGGATGAGCGGCATCCGTCACCGAACCGGGGAGAGCCAACCGTGAGCCATGATTTCGCCCTCGTGGGCGCCGCCGGATTCATTGCACCCCGTCACCTGCGCGCCATCCGTGACACGGGCAACCGGCTCGTGGCAGCCACCGACCCCCATGACTGCGTGGGCATCCTCGACAGCTATGCCCTCGACGTGAAGTTCTTCCCCGAGATCGAACGGTTCGATCGTCATCTCGAGAAGCTGCGACGGCGAGCCGGCGAGGCCGTGGAGTACGTCAGCATCTGCTCGCCGAACTACCTGCACGACGCGCACATCCGGCTGGCCCTGCGTGTCGGGGCCCACGCCATCTGCGAGAAGCCGCTGGTGATCAATCCCTGGAATCTCGATGCGCTCGAGCGACTCGAGGAGGAGACCGGGCGGCGAGTGAGCACGGTGCTGCAGCTGAGGGTCCACCCGGCGCTTCTCGACCTGAAGAAGAAGATCGAGGCCGAACCGGATACGACCCGGCACGAGGTCACGCTGACCTACGTGACGGCCCGCGGTCCGTGGTACGCGATGTCCTGGAAGGGCAACGCCGAGCGATCCGGTGGGATCGCCTGCAACATCGGCATCCATTTCTTCGATCTGCTCGCCTGGCTGTTCGGGCCGGTGACCCGCGCGGAGGTCCATGTGAACCAGCCACAGCGCATGGCGGGATTCCTGGAGCTGTCGAGGGCGACCGTCCGGTGGTTTCTGTCCCTGGCCACGGCCGATCTGCCGTTCGCAGCCGAACCGGGAGGGAACATGACACATCGATCGATCGCGGTGGACGGGACGGAACTGGAATTCACCCAGGGATTCACCGGCCTCCACACGCGGGTATACGAGGACATTCTTGCGGGAGGCGGTTCCGGGATCGCGGTGGCACGCCCGTCCATCGAGCTGGCGCACCGGCTGCGCCACGCGGCCGTCAGTCAGGGCAGCGCCCCGAGGCACCCGCTGGTGCAGGCGGCGCCGGACCGGTCCGGAGCATGAGCGACTCATCGCGCGTGGATTCGAGCGCCCTGGTGGATCCGGGCACGCGACTCGGCAGCTTCTGTGTGGTCATGAACGGTGTGCGCATCGGGCCCGACTGCGTCATCGGACACGGTGTGATCGTGCACCCGGGGACGGTGATCGGAACCGGCGTGAGGATCGACGACCATGCGGTCATCGGCAAGCAACCGATGAGAGCAGCCAACAGCGTTCTCACCGGCGATCGACACGTCGAGGCCTCCCGGCTGGGCGATGACGTCATCATCGGGACGGGCGCCGTCATCTATGCGGGAGTTACGATCGGGACCGGCGTTCTTGTCGCCGACCTGGCCACGGTCCGCGAGGATGTGGTGATCGGCGATTTCTCGATCGTCGGCCGGGGAGTGGCGGTGGAGAACTCCTGTCGCCTCGGCCGGTACTGCAAGATCGAGACGAACGCCTACATCACGGCCTACTCGACGCTGGCCGACCGTGCCTTCGTGGCTCCCGGTGTGGTGACGGCGAACGACAACTTCGCCGGGCGGACCGAGGAACGGTTCAAGCATTTCAAGGGCGTCACCGTGGAGAAGGGAGGCCGGATCGGCGCCAACGCGACCATCCTGCCCGGCAAGACCATCGGGGCCGACGCTCTGGTGGCCGCCGGTTCCGTGGTCACCCGGGATGCACCGCCGGGGACCATCGTCGCCGGATCACCGGCGCGCAGGAGGCGGGCCGTGCCGGAGGACCAGCTTCTCACGAACCAGAACTGGCAGGAGTGATCGAGCCGGGGTCGACCGGGCCCCGGGCGCGCCGGCCGACCCAGGCACAGACCTGGAGGGCGATGAGCCCGAGGAGGACGATGGCCCGGCGCGCGATCAGCCCGAGCCGCTTGCCCCGGGCGATCGGTGGTGTTCCCGGACGATCTCGGTCGTGCGGCTGGCCGAGAAGAAAGTGCCTCAGCACGACGCCGCGTGCCCCGGGCAGCAGCCAGAAGCGCAGCAGGGCGCCGAAGCCTCGCCGCCGCTGGCTGAACCGCCCCACCACGGCTTGCTCCGGCTGCAGACACGCCAGGCCCGCGCCGATGCCACGGGAGCGCAGGGACAGCGCCCCCGCCGGCACCCGGCTGCCCAGCAGGTTCCGGCTCAGGTCGACCAGCAGGGCCAGGGCCGGTGCCAGCCTCCCCTCGCGGGCCCGGCGGTCGAGGCCGTCCCAGTCGAGATCGGCTCCGCGGGCCGCGAGGATTCTCTGGGTGTCGCAGATCCGGAGGAGTCCCGCAAAACCCTCCGAGAGCGACTGGGCCGCAGCATGCAGGAGCTGATCCTCCGCCGACTCGAGCAACAGGCCGGCCCTGTCCGGGCCCGGCATCGCCCGCTCCATGACGCCTGTCGCCGGCAGCCGGTACGGGCTATCCGGTCGCACGAGACCCCAGTGCAACTCGACGACGAGGTGGCCGAGAAGGAGCGGGAAGTGAAAGTGATGCGAGGCGTAATGGCTGCGCTGAGGTCCGGTCAGGATGTTTCGACAACCGATCTCGAGCAGCGCGGCGAGGGCGGCGTCGACATCCGCCGGCTCGACGAGGATGTCGATATCTCGCGACAACCGCGTGCCGGGATGCGAGTAGACGGTCTTCTGCAGGGCGGCTCCCTTCAGCAGGACCACCGGGATCCCGCGCGCGGAGAGCGCCCGGGCCGCCGGCGCAAACTTCTCGTCGCGGAGCATGTTCAGAAGTGTTGCCTTCTGCAGGATGTGGTGGCTGGAGTCGCGGGTCGCGGGTGTCAGCCGGGCCGTGTCGCCCGCCACGTGCGCGAGGCCACGGGCCACGTACGAATGAATCCGGTGCTTCCGGGCGATAACGATGATCGCCGGCCACAGGGCGTCGATCCGGGCAACGACCGCGTCGCTGGCCTGCCGGCGGCACAGGATCTCCACCAGCAGGCGGTCTGCTTCGCCGACCTGCGGTGGGCAGAACGGATTCATACCCATAGTATAGTAAGCCGTCGATCGTGCCGAGCGTCAGGAGCGCGAGACCTGGTCGAAGATGTGGGGGCATCGTGGCGAGAGATCCTGAAGGACTGACGGCCTGTCCGGCCGCCTCCGGCGGGCGCCGGCGTGTCCGGCTCTATGACACGACCCTGCGAGATGGGACCCAGGGCCTCGGGTTCAACCTCACCCTCGATGACAAGCTGAGCATCCTGCGAAAACTCGACGAGATCGGTGTCGACTACGTCGAGGGGGGCTACCCCCTGTCGAATCCGAAGGACATCGCGTTCTTCCAGGAGACGGCGCGGGTTCCGTGCCAGACCAGCCGCCTGGCGGCATTCGGCATGACCCGTCGCAAGGGCATGACGGTCGAGCAGGATCCCGGCATGCAGGCGCTCCTGGCCTCCGCGTCGCCGGTGGTGACCGTGGTCGGCAAGACGTGGGAGTTCCACGTGAGGGAAGTGCTCGGGGTCGATCTGGACGAGAACCTGCGCATGATCGAGGACACCATGGCCTTCTTCTCGGGCCACGGGCGGGAAGCGATCTATGACGCCGAGCACTTCTTCGATGCCTGGAAGGCCGACCCGGTGTATGCGAGCCGGACCCTGCACGCCGCCGTGAGCGGCGGGGCCACGACCCTGGTGCTGTGTGACACGAACGGCGGGTCGTTACCGGGCGAGGTCGAGGAGGCCGTCCGCGAGGTCAGGGCCGGATTCGACGGCATCGAGATCGGCATTCACACCCACAACGACGGCGGCCTGGCGGTGGCCAATGCTCTGTCCGCCGTGCAGGCGGGAGCCACCCAGGTCCAGGGCACGATCAACGGTGTCGGTGAGCGGTGCGGCAATGTCGACCTGATCGTCGTCGCGGCCAATCTGGGCCTGAAGATGAACTGTGAGGTGCTCGGCGGGGCCGCCTCCCTGAGGCGTCTGACCGAGCTGAGCCGCTTCGTGGATGGCGTCGCCGATCGCGACCCGGTCCGCCACCAGCCGTTCGTCGGCAACGCGGCGTTCGCGCACAAGGGCGGCATGCATGTCCATGCGGTGCAGCGCAACGTCTCCACCTACGAGCACATCGCCCCGGAGAGCGTGGGCAATGACCGCCACGTCGTGGTCAGTGAACTCAGTGGCGTGAGCAATATCCAGGAACTGCTGGCCCGGTCGCTGGGGATGCGCCAGGTGAAGCGGCAGACCCTGAAAGAGATCCTCGAGGCGGTGAACCGTCTCGAGAAGGAAGGCTATGTCTACGAGGCGGCCGAGGCGAGCTTCGACCTGCTCGTCATGCGTCTGCTCGGCGAGGACAGCACCTTCTTTCGCGTCGATCACTACCAGTCCGGCGTCTTCCGGGCCGAGGGCGGCGCTCCGGTGACCACCGGTCTGGTGGCGGTCCGTGTGGACGGCGAGACCAGCCGGGGCACCGCCGAGGCGGAGGACCCGCTCTCCGCGCTGGAGGCCGCCCTGCGCCACGCCCTCGCCGCCCAGTACCCGGTGCTGGCCGGCGTGTCGCTCAATGACCGCAAGTTCCGGGCTGTCGAGCGTCCCGGGGGGCGGGGCACGCGGGTGCGCGTGATCACCGAGTTCACCGACTCGGACATGTTCTGGAGCACGGTCGCGCTGGCCCCCAACGTCATCGACGCCGGGCTCGAATGCATGGTCGAGGGATTCCGGTGGTACCTGGCCCGCCAGGACCGCCGGGCCGGTGTGTCGGACGATCGACCGGCCGGAGGAAGCGGGCGCCCGTGAAGTTTCTCATCATCGGCGCCGGCCAGACCGGACGTCTGGTGGCCGAGATCGTCTCCGGCCTTCCCGACCTGGAGTGCATCGGCTTCCTCGACCACGACCCGGCCCGGGTCGGGCAGACCTGTCAAGGCCTGCCGGTGCTGGGCAGCGATGACCGCCTGGAGGAGTTCGTCGGCCAGGTCGAGGGGGCGTTGCCGGTGATCGGCGATCTGACCGCCCGGCTGCGGAGCTTCGAGCGCTGTCGCGCGCTGGGCTTTTCGCTGGTCAACGTGGTCGCTGGCTCCGTCGTCACGGCCTCCGATCTGAAGATGGGCGAGGGCGTGTTCATCTCACTCAACACGGCCATTCTCACCGGCGTCGAGCTGGGCGACCATGTCTTCGTGGGAACCGGCGTGAACATTCTTCACGACACCTCCATCGGCAGGAACTGTGTCATCGGCGGGGGGACGACCATCGGGGCGTCGGTGACGGTGGGCGACAACGTCGCATTCGGGACCGGCGTCACCGTGGCGTCTCGCAAGCTGCGCATCGGTCACAACGTCCAGATCGCGTCGGGGTCGGTCATCCTCAAGGATGTTCCCGACAACGCGTTCGTGCTGGGAAATCCCGCCCGGGTCATCGGCCGCAGCCCGACGATCTCCGTGGCCGCCGGCGAGGCCGGCGTGCAGGACGCCGGCGCCCCGCCGCCGGCAGCGGCAGGCCCCAGGTCGGTCTTCGGTGACATCCTCGGCCGCGAGAAGGGACTGTCCCGGCCGGCCGTCCTGGGTCATGCCCCACGCACGTACGGGGAGCTGCTCGCCGCCGTCGAGTCGGTCGCCGGCCTGCTGCGGTCGCGGGGCCTGGAGGCGGGCGATCGAGTCGGTGTGTGCCTCGACCAGGGGTTCGAGTACATGGTGGCTCTGCTGGCGGCCCGCCGCGCCGGTGGCATCGCGGTCCTGGCGGCGCCTGGATGGACGTCGGACGAGAAGCAGCGGGTCTACACGCACGCGGGCGTGCGGTGGAGCCTGACCGACACACCGGTGCTGTTCGACCCCGGCCCGGAGCGGTGCGACCCGGTGGAGGGGATCGACGCCGTGATTCACGAGTACGCGCCGGCTGATGCCGGCTCGCCGCTGACCGGAGACGCGGTGATCATCTACACCTCCGGGACGACCGGCACGCCCAAGGGTGTGGTCCTCACCGAGGCGGGCCTCTCGGCGAACGTGCAGGCGGTGGCCGCCTACCTGCACATGCAACCGGAGGACTCGGCGCCGGTCTTCACGCCCACCTGCTACGCGTACTCGCTGTCACAGAATCTTGTCCACCTGTGGGCCGGAGCCGCCGTTCATCCGATCGCCTCCGGGTTGATGTTTCCCGCCGAAGTGCTGGCGAGTCTCGGTGAAGGGTCACTCACGGGTCTGTCGGCGACACCCACCGCCCTGCGGATCCTCTCCCAGGTGGACGTGGACCCCGGGCTCGACCTGGGGTCGGTGCGCTACGTGATGAGCGGTGGGCAGCCGCTGCACATCCGGCTCGTCGACCAGCTCGACGAGCTGTTTCCGCATGGCAGTGTCGTCAACATGTACGGGTGCACGGAGAACTCGCCGCGCATCAGCTACCACCACGCCGGGCAACGGGAGGGGATGGATGATTCGGGCTTCTTCGCCGTCGGGTGTCCGGTGGCGGGCACGACGGTTCGCATCGAGTCGGCGCCGGGAGTGGAGGCGGCGCCGGGAGAGACCGGGGAGGTCGTGATCGCCGGCACCAGTCTCATGCGGGGCTACTGGCGAGACGAGGCGGCCACGGCCGAGCGGCTGGTGGACGGGGTCTTCCGGACGCGCGATCTGGGCCACCTCGACGATGCGGGGCGATTGCACCTGGTGGGCCGGGAGAGCAACATCATCAACATCGGCAACGAGAAGGTCTCTCCGGAGGAGGTGGAGAAGGTCCTGCTGACCACGCCGGGCGTGGCGAAGGCTGCCGTCTACGGCGTGCCCGACGCGCTGCTGGGCGAGAGCGTGTCGGCGCTGGTGGTGGCGGACGATGGCGCGTCCATCGATGCCACGGCCGTGCAACGACACTGCCGGGGACGGATCTCCGGATACAAGATTCCACGCCGCATTCACTTCGTCGAGTCGCTCCCCGAGACCATGTACGGCAAGATCGACCGGATGCAACTCGATGCCATGAAGGAGTGACCGCCGTGACCGCTCCGCAACGTGACGACGCCGTTCGACGCACCATCGTCGACCATCTCCGCTCCATCAATCCGACGGCGCTCGACCGGGTGGATGCGCCGGGGTCCCTCAAGCTGCGTCGCGTTCTCGACTCCCTGGACATGGTCGAGTTCCTGGCCTTCCTGGAGAAGGCGTTCTCCATCCGGATCTCCGACCAGGATGTGCTGTCCCGCAACTTCGAGTCGGTGGGCAGTGTGATCGAGTTCGTCGCCGGCCGGAAGGCCCCGGACCCGGCTCAGGACTGACCGGGCGGCTTCCCGGAGGATCCGTCGGCCTTGGACCTGCCGCCTTGCGGGCGCTCCCAGTACTCGGTGCGCGCGATGGTGCCGCCGCCGACGAGCACGGTCGGGATGGTCTTCAGCATGATGCGCAGATCCATCCACAGGGTCAGGCGGTCGACGTAGGCGACGTCGAAGACGATCCGTTGCTACCAGTTGATGACGTTTCTTCCATTCACCTGCGCCCAGCCGGTGAGGCCCGGGCGGACCTCCAGCCGGCGCCGCTGGGCGGAGGTGTACTGGGCCACCGGGTAGGGCAGCGCCGGACGGGGACCGATGAGGCTCATCTGACCGCGGACGACGTTGACGATCTGTGGGATCTCATCCAGGCTGAAGCGTCTCAGCAGGCGGCCGACCGCGGTGATGCGCGCATCGTTCGGCTCCACGCGGACGCCGGCGCCCATGCGTTCGGCGCCCACGACCATGGAGCGGAACTTCAGCAGATCGAACAGGTCGCCGTGCCGGCCGGCGCGCACCTGGCGGTAGAAGACCGGACCGCGCGAGGTGAGCTTCACCGCGGCCGCGAGCAGAACGAACAGGGGCAGGAGCAGCGGCGAGGCAGCGGCCACCAGCACGACATCGAGGACGCGCTTGCCCACCTGGCGATACAGGGACCTTTTCATGACGACGACCCGCGAGCCTCTCCCGTCGAACCGGCGGCCGGACCGCGACCGCTCCACCGACCGATCCTGTCGAGCAGGGCGGACGTGTTGCGGCGGATGTCGAACGACCTCCGGGCGACCGCCAGGTTGCGAGCGCGGGCGCGGGCGCGCAGGTTCTCATCGCGCCCGGCCCGCCGCAGGGCGGCGGCCAGCTCGGCGGGATCATCGCCGGCCACCAGCAGTCCATTCTCCTCGTGGCTCACCACGGTCCGGTTCGACGGGATATCGCTGACGATCGGCAGCAGGCCGCAGGCCATGGCCTCGAGCAGCGAGGCGCTCAGTCCGTCCGATCGGCTGAGACTGACGAACACGTCGGCCCGGGCCAGATTCCCGGCCAGCTCGGAGCGCGGCCGCGGCCCGGGCAGCCGGACCGTTCCCTGCAGGCCGCGCGCGGCGATGAGCTGTTCGAGGCGGTCGCGTTCCGAGCCGTCGCCGATCAGGACCGCTTCCAGCGGCTCGTTGCGCGAGGCGAGGCGGGCCAGTGCGTCGATCAGGATGTGGTGGCGAAACAGCGGGCGGAGGCGACGGGTGGAGATCACGCGCAGGGGCTCGGCCGCTGCACGGACGGCGCGGGGACGGAAGAGGGTCAGATCGATGCCGCGTGGTGCCACGTGGATCCGCTCCGGTGGCATGCCGAGTTCCACCATCCGCCGGCTCATGATCCCGGTCCACGCGGCACCGCCGGCGGCGGCACGCACGGCCCGGGCGGCCGCCCATCGTCGCACGGCCTTCAGGCGCACCGGAAACAGATCGGAGCCGGCGGCGGCGGCCACGTACCGTCCGGGAACCGCCCACGAGGCCAGCAGCCCGTAGGAGGTCAGGTAGTAGGCGATGATGATGCCGATGTCGCGCGTGCGGATGAGCTGGCGGACGGTCCGGACGAGCGGGCGAGGCGCGAGGGGGAACGGCAGCAGGCCGGTGGGCAACCGCACGACGTCGCCGCCGGCGACGTCGTGCGGGTCGCAGGGGTGCAGGGACGCCAGGACACACGTCCCGCTCACCTCGGAGAGGATGCGTCGCCACTCGAGTGTGTGGGTGGAGTTGCCCGGTCCGAGCAGGAGGATCGGTCTCATCGCGCGGTGCCGATGCGGACCACCTCGCCGCGGTCGCCGTCCACGCGGATGACATCACCGCTGCGGATGCGCGCCGTCGCGTCGCCGGTGGCGATGACGGCGGGGATCCCATACTCCCGCGCGAGATTGGCCCCGTGGGAGAGAGCCGAGCCCCGGTCCGTCACCAGGGCGCCGGCCAGCAGCAGGAGGGGGGTGAGGTACGGCCGGATGGCGGAGCAGACGAGAATCTCGCCGTTTTCCGGCGTGGAATGGGCGTCCCACGAGGTCACCACCCGGGCGACGCCCTCCACCACGCCGCCGGACGCCGGGATGCCACGCAGGGGATGGTCATCCCCACCCGGCGCCCCGGGCGGCGGCGTCGTCGGGACCGCCGGTGCCGGGGGCGGCACGGTCCGCCGCGTCACCGCCGTCCCGTCCGGGGAGACGAGATGCTCCAGCTCGGGACCACTCAGTGTCGAGACCTCCGACGCGGACGGCAGCTTCCCCCAGGCATGGAGCGATGCCCCGAGGCGCTGGAGGATGGTCCGGATGACCATCACCCCGCTGTAGAACTCGTGATTGCGATCTTCTCGCAGGGGGAAGAACGTCCGGGCCTGGCTGAGGAGCAGCCGGAAGAGGGCGTGCAGCAGCGGCCGGATCCACGCGGGCCGGCGCGCCGACAGGACGCGCTCGATCCGTGCCCGCGCCGCCGCGGCCCGCCGGGCTCTCGCCCGCGCCCGGTCGCCGGGCGCGACGGCGCCGCGTGAGAACTGCTCGATGAAGCGCTCGCGGCGGCCGGTGTCGATGTCCCAGCCGGGGTCCTTGGCGTTGCGATCGGCCCAGAAATAGGCGAAGCGGGCATCCCACCTGGCCAGCGCGATGCGCCTGGCGTCGGGCGTGTCGCGGTGGACCGCCGCCCAGAGCTGCTCGTCCCGCTCGTCGATGATCGACCGGCTGCCCAGCAGCAGATCCCGGGCTGCTGCCGCATCGGCCGGCGCGATCCAGCGCGCCAGGCGCGCCAGCAGGCCGGAGAGAAGATTGGCGACGTGCCCGGCATCGATGGAGGCGGAGCCGGCGAACCAGAGGTAGGTATCGACGGCGGCCTGCAGGCGCGCCAGCAGTTCCGCGGGGTCATCGGTGCCGGCGGCGGCTGCGGCCACGGCCGCAAGCCGGGCATGGTATCCGGCCACGGACGCCTTGTAGCTCGCCAGGATGTCGGCCTGGCCCGCCCAGAACAGCGGCGCCGCCAGCAGCTCCCAGATGCGGCCCCCGGGTGTGGTCCGTTCGCGCAGGTGGAGATGGCCGGACACGAACCGCACGCTCCAGGTGAAGCCCGGGCCCTTGATGTGGCGCAGCGCCGCCGCGTAGCGCGGAGCCTTCTCCATCTCGAGCCACTGACCGAACGGCGTGAACGGTTCGTCCAGGGCCCGCACGTAGCCGGCGGGGCGGCGGGTATCGACCGCCGGTGAGGCACCGGTGACCGGCCGGGACTGGACGATCTGGACGGTCCCTGCGGTCTCGACCCACTCGACGTCCTGTGGACCCCCGAGCAACGACTCGGCCTGCAACGCCAGGCGCTGGACCGAGGCCAGCCAGCAAGGGGGGGGTGCCGGGTCGGCATGGCCCCCGGGAAGCGGCGTGGCCCGGTATGGCTCGGTCCGCTCCACACGAAACTGAACGGCATCGGCCGTCCCGTCGACCAGTCCCTCCCCCTGGCCGGCAACGACCTCGATGAGAGAGGTGGTGCCGTCCGACATCGGGTCGCGAGTGAAGGCGACACCGGCGTGATCCGCCTCGATCTGAACCTGGACGATCACCGCCATGTAGTCGTCCGCACCCGGCGGGCCGCCGCGGTACGCCGCGGCGCGATCCGAGGCCAGGGAGGCCCAGCAGCGCTCGATGCGATCGAGGAGGTCGTCGGCGGTGGCGATGGAGAGATACGA
Organism: Acidobacteriota bacterium; assembly: GCA_046757965.1. Lineage (GTDB taxonomy): Bacteria > Acidobacteriota > Polarisedimenticolia > SMYD01 > SMYD01 > JBHHZI01. The sequence goes on from JBHHZI010000059.1 coordinate 15,185, forward strand.
TTCGTAGATCCCGGCGAACGATCGATCCTCACCGTCCTCTCCGTGCGCGCTGGAGCGTGCCACCAGTCGGCGCCGCGGTGCGCCGGGCGGAGAGGCCAGCAACCGCCTGGCGGCGTCGCGGATCGGGTCGCGAAGATGGGCGGGAACCTGGAGGCTGCCGGCTCTCCCGCCGGCTGCCCGTCGCGCTTCCCGGAAGGCGACTGCGGTGAGCACGAAGCCCGGCGGCACGGGAAGCCCGGCACGGGCCAGGCGGCCCAGTTGCCGGGCCTTTCCGCCGACGCCGGGTGGCGTGTCCGGGGTGTCGGGGTGAAGCGGCAGGATGGCGCGGTCGTTTGAGTGCAAGATACGGGAGTAGAAGGACTTAGTGGGTCCGACGCATTATAACAGACCGTCCCGGGTTGTCTGGCGGAAAACCCGGGGACCCCCTATATTGGCGTCGAGCGCCGGGCCCGGCACGCCGCTTGCGTCCTCGTCGGCGGCGAGCGGTCCGGGGTGGCCGCCGCGCCGGCGGTGCAGAGGCGCCATGCCCCGGCAGGAGATGCTGGATGGGGAATGAGACCGACCTGACCGCGAACGAGGCCCGGCGGATGGCGGACACGCCGGCCTGCCCCGGAGCACGAGAACGAAATCTTCATTGCAGAATTGCAACGGGACCGCACCGATCCCGGAGGACAGACCCGATGCCAGCCGATGCCACCAGACACCAGACGAGGGCGATGACACCGGCCGCGCGGTCCGCCCTGATCGGTCTGGTCGCCGGTCTTGCCGGTCTGCTCGGCCCGGCGACCGCCCGCGGGGAGACGCTCATCACCGTGCCGGCCGGCACGTATGACGTGTCCGAGGTCGTGACCCGGGCGGGCACGGCGGCCGCCTGGGTCCGCTACCGGCCGGCGACAGCCGGCACGGTGGTGCTCAGGGGCGGCGGCAGTATCGACCTGGGCTTCGTCATCCTGGACGGTTTTTTCGTCGACGGCAATCTGGATCCGGATCTCAACGATCCCACCCGCACGACGCCGCGCGCCAACGGTCTCTTCGTCTCGGCCAGCAACGTCCTGGTCGAGAACACGGAGATCGTGGGTGTCAACGATGTCCACAACGGCTACGACACCAGCAACCAGACGAGCTGTGTGGAGTTCGACTTCGGCATCTCCGGCAACGGCCTTCGCGTGAGCGGGTCGAACGTCACCATGCGGAACATCACGCTGCACGGATTCCGTGAGGCCTCCACCGTGAACCAGACGGGCTCTCTCACCATCGAGAACAGTCTGTATCGAAACAACTTCAACGGGGTCACGATGCTGGGGCTGTCTCTCGTCATCAGGGACAGCGTGTTCTGGGATCATCCCAATCACCAGTTCTCCATCAACACGGCGGAGTCCGGTTCGTTGTTCGATCTGGAGAACAATCTGCTGTCCAACTCCCAGGACATGATCAAGGCCGGTGGAAACTGGATCGGCGTGGCGCGATTCATCGTGCGCCACAACACGTTCTTTCTGCCCGCCAACGATCCCTGTGGCGAATACGCCGGCATCAATTCCGACAATGTGCGCCAGCAGTCCGTCATTCGCGACAACCTGTTCGTCAATCTGCGCAACGGTCTGATCATCTCCAACAGCGACCTGCTCCCGACCCTCGATTCGGACTACAACTTCATCTACCAGTACGACCCGATCGCGCCCCCGGACGAGTTCCGCTGGGAAACCTGCGCGCCCGGCGCCTGTGTGAGTGGGGCCGCATCCCAGAAGACGTCCCTCGAGGCCTGGCAGAACACGACCTGCAGCGCCGGGCGGTGTCTGGACCAGAACACCATCGTGCGCCAGGCGCCGGTCTTCGCCGACGCTCCCGCCTACGTCGTCAACCTGCCCAGCCCGGGCAACGCCCAGAATCAGTGGGGATGGCGGACGCCGACGTCGGCCGCCGAGGCGCGGAGTTGGCTGACCCTGATGCCCGGCAGTCCCGGCAAGGGGGCCGCTTCCGACGGCATGGACATGGGGTTCGTCTCCACGTCGCTGCCCGGGACGGTGTGTGGCGACGGCGTGCTGGACGTCGGGGAACTCTGCGACCCCGGTCCCCCGGAGCAGCTCGACGGCAACGACTGCACGACGGTCCCCGGCGGCTTTGCCTCGGGTCTGTTGCACTGCAACTCCACCTGCAGCAACTGGGATGTCAACGCCTGTGTGGCAGGCGGCGGGGACACCACACCGCCGTCGACACCGGCCAACCTGCGGCGGACCGACCGGATTCCGTGAGACCGGTCGCCGGACCGGAGGAGAGGATCGACGCGACCGGCTTGCCGTGACGGAACCCGGCGGGTCGCGGGCAGAGACGCTGCCGCGCCGGCTCAGGCAGGAGCCGGGGACGGCCC
>JBHHZI010000060.1:0-17297 GCA_046757965.1 Acidobacteriota bacterium
CTTACCTCGAACACAGCTCGATCCATCTCAATCTCCGCTCAAGTTAAGATGGATGAATACGGAGTCCACGAGTCCTTGAACAATCGAACACCTGGCGCCGCTTCGGGTACCATGCGACGACTTTCTCGGGAGGCGTGGCATGGGCATCATCCGGAGTCCGCTGAATCGTTCATCTGACCGCTGTCGCCGGGACCGGCCCTCCACAGGGGCCGGGGCGCGGCACTTCCCTGCGGCGGGGCACCCGGTATCCGGGTCGGCGCCGGGCCTCTGGTTCGGCCGGTTGCTGGTCGGAGCACTCCTGGCTGCCTTCACGACCCCGGTTCCGGCGGCGATGGGAGCGGCCATGGACCGCAGGGCCTCGCCGGGCGCCGCAGCCGCGGCCGGCGCCTTGGACACCGTCGGCAGACTCGACACCACCGGCAGAACCGGTCCGAAGACCGCGGCCGGTGCAGCCAGTGCGATCGGGACGGCCGACATGGCGGGCACCAACAAGTCGGCAGGCATGAGTGACGCGGCCCGCGCCGCCGGCGCGGCCGGTGGGGCCGCTCCCTCCGACCGCTTCCTGCCCGCGGACATCTTCCAGCTCGAGTGGGCTTCCGATCCGCGCATCTCACCGGACGGGTCGCAGGTGGTCTACGTGCGGCGGTTCATGGACATCATGACCGACCGGCGGCGCTCGCACCTGTGGATCGTCGACGCGCGAGGCGGCCACCACCGGCCGCTCACCGACGGCGCCGACAACGAGTGGGCGCCGCGCTTCTCGCCCGACGGGACGCGCCTGGTCTATCTCGGCAGCAGTGGCGGTGCGACGCAGATTCATGCGCTGTGGCTGGAGAGCGGCGCCTCCGGCACGCTCACCCGGCTGCAGAACGCCCCCTCCAATCTCGCCTTCTCGCCGGACGGCACCCAGGTCGCCTTCACCATGAAGGTGCGCGAGCCGCGCCCGCCGTTCGCCACGCTGCCGGCCAGGCCCGAGGGTGCCACCTGGGCCGACCCGCCGATCTTCATCGACAAGCTGCACTACCGGGCGGACGGCGCCGGTTACCTGGAGGACGGCTGGGTGCAGATCTTCGTCATTCCCGCCGACGGCGGCACGCCGCGCCAGCTCACCAGCGGCCCGTTCAACCATGGCGGCACGCCGGCCTGGACACCGGATGGCACCACGCTGATCTTCTCCGCCAACCGCCACGCCGACGCCGAGTTCGTGCCGCTGAACACCGAGGTCTACGCCGTCTCGGTGGCGGACGGCACCCTCACGGTGCTGACCGACCGCGACGGACCGGACAGCTCGCCGGTGGTCTCACCGGACGGTACCCAGATCGCCTACGTCGGCTTCGACGACCGGCGGCAGGGGTACCAGGTGACGCAGCTCTACGTCATGAACCGCGATGGCAGCCACCGGCGCGTGCTCACCGCCGATCTCGACCGCGACGTGGAAGCACCGCGCTGGGACCGCGCCGGACGCGGCCTGTTCTTTCAGTACGACGACCACGGCAACACCCACCTCGGGCATGTGTCCCTCACCGGCAAGCGGCGCGACCTGGCGCGCGACGTCGGCGGCGAATCGCTCGGGCGACCGTATTCTTCCGGGTCGTTCAGCGTCGCCCGCAACGACACGCTGGTCTACACGGCCGGGGCGGTCGATCGCCCGGCGGATGTGGCCATCGCCGGGGGTGACGGGCACCGCCTGACCCGGCTCAATGACGACCTGCTCGGCACGAAGCGCCTCGGCGCGGTGGAGGAGCTGACCTTTGCGTCGTCCTTCGACGACCGCGCCATCCAGGGCTGGCTGATCACCCCGCCGGACTTCGATGCCGTACACCGCTACCCGCTGATCCTGGAGATTCATGGCGGTCCGTTCGCCAACTACGGCGACCGCTTCGCCGGCGAGCTGCAGCTCTACGCCGCCGCCGGCTACGTGGTGCTCTACATCAACCCGCGCGGCTCCACCAGCTACGGCGAGACCTTCGGCAACCTCATCCATCACCACTACCCCGGTGAGGACTACGACGACCTGATGTCCGGCGTCGATGCGGTGCTCGCGCGGGGGTTCATCAACCCGGAGAAGCTGTTCGTCACCGGCGGCAGCGGCGGCGGCGTGCTGTCGAGCTGGATCGTCGGGCACACCGATCGCTTCAGCGCCGCGGTGGTGGCCAAGCCGGTGATCAACTGGACGAGCTGGGTGCTCACCGCCGACCTGCCGACCTTCGCCGGACAGTACTGGTTCCCGGGCTACCCGTGGGAGGCGCCCGACCAGTACCGGCAGCGCTCGCCGCTGTCGTTCGTGGACCATGTGAAAACACCGACCATGGTGCTCACCGGAGAGTCGGACTACCGCACGCCGATCTCCGAGTCGGAGCAGTTCTACACGGCGCTGAAGCTGCGCAAGATCCCGGCGGCCCTGGTGCGCATGCCCGGCGCCTCCCACGGCATCGCCAACCGGCCCAGCCAGCTCATCGGCAAGGCCGCCCACGTGCTGGCCTGGTTCGCCAGGTACGGCGGCCCGCCGGCCGACGACGAGGACTGACCGGCGCGGGCAGCGGCGCGGCCGTCGAGCGGAGACGGACGTCGTGCGGCATCGACCCCCGCAAGACGCCGGCATGAGCGCACGTCGCCCCTGGGGCTGCCGCAGGCGACGGGCCGGGCAAGCTTGCCGGCTGTCTTCAGTTCGCCGGCAACATCCGTCGGCGGTATGCGTCAGCTTGCGGCTGCGTCAGCTTGCCGAGGGCGGGTCGAGCAGGGGGCGGGACGAACCGGGAGCCGCGGGACGCTTGCGATCGGCGGGCGGGGTCCGCGCCAGGTCCGGGGCGAACGGTCCCGTGGTGCGCGGCCCGCGCCACGCCACCCGCGCGGCCCGCAGCGGGTGGGCGAAGGTGGCATCCACGGCGGTCGGTTCGAAGCCGCTGTGCACCTGGCACTGGGCGCACTTCTCGTGCACGTCGATGCCGTAGGCGTCCCAGTCGGTCTCCTCCATCAGCGCCGCGAAGGTCGGGGCGTACCCCTCATCCACCAGCAGGTAGCACGGCTTCTGCCAGCCGAAGACATTGCGCGTGGGGTTCCCCCAGGGCGTGCAGCGGAAGCTCTGGTTGCCGGCCAGAAAGTCGAGATAAAGCGACGACTGATTGAAGCGCCACGGCTTGTGCCGCGCCGTCGCCAGCAGGTTGCGGAACAGGTGCTTGCTGGCGTCGCGCTTGAGAAACACCTCCTGCTGCGGGGCCCGCTCGTAGTTGAACCCGGGCGAGACGGTGATCCCCTCCACGCCCAGCTCGGTGGCGAAGTCGAAGAACGCCGCCACGCGGTCCGGTTCGGCGCCGTCGAACAGCGTGCAGTTGACGGTGACGCGAAAGCCGCGGCTGCGGCAGGCGCGGATGGCCGACACGGCACGGTCGAACACCCCTTCCTGGCAGACGGCGCGGTCGTGCTCTTCCCGCAGGCCGTCCAGGTGCACCGAGAAGGTGAGATAGGGCGAGGGCGTGTAGTCGCGCAGCTTCTTCTCGATGAGCAGGCCGTTGCTGCACAGGTAGACGAACTTCTTGCGGGCGATGATGCCGGCGACGATGGCGGCCATCTCGGGGTGCAGGAGCGGTTCTCCCCCGGGAATCGAGACCACCGGCGCCCCGCATTCATCGACGGCATCGAGGCATTCCGCCAGGCTCAGGTTGTGGCGCAGGATGTCCTCGGGATAGGCGATCTTGCCACAGCCCGCGCAGGCCAGGTTGCAGCGAAACAGCGGCTCGAGCATCAAGACCAGCGGGTAGCGATGCCTGCGGCGCAGCTTCTGGCCGATGATGTAGCGACCGACCCGGTATTTCTGCAGGAGAGGAACGCCCATCATCACCTTTCTACCGCCGCGCCCCGCTCCGGGGTCGTCCGCGGAAGGAGCATTCTACCGGGTTTCGGGGCGGCAACGTGGACCAGCAAGCCCGGGGCAGAGAACAGGCCCATGTCTTTCCCGGTTACCTGCCGAGTCTGCAGGTTGTCAGGCTGATCCGAGCATGACCCGGGAGCGGCCCCTCGTGCGTGGGGCAAGGCTGTCGAAGTTGCGCTTGCCGGCGAGACGCGCCTCTACCGGGGCAGGAACGTCACGGTTTTCGCCATCTCATCCACGCTCAGATCCGCCTGGAAAGAGCGGGCAATCTGTCGCAACACGTCCTCGAGATCCCCGGTCCAGAACCCGGACGCCCGATGCTGCCGCACACCGGGCTCCGCCTGCACCGTCCAGTGGCTGAGATTCTGGAGCAAGACCGTGATGCGTTCCAGATCCAGCGCCCCTCCCTGGACGCGCAGCCCGACGTTCGAATCCAGAGGGATCGCCGTGGCGAGGTCCGCAGGAGCCCGAACCGCGAAGTCCGAGGGAGCCCCTGCCGCGGTCGACTTCAGCTTGATCGTGGTCTTCCCCGTGATCGTGCAACTGCAGGAGCTGATCTCCGTCGAGCAAGTAAACGAACAGGAACAGATCTCACTGTTCGCATCATAGCTTCCGGCAGACGCCGAGCAGCACGCCGCCTGAATGGAACAATCCGCCGCTCCCACGACGGCGGGAAGACCGAGCAGCAGCACCAGCACCACCACGGACACGCACGCCATCTTCTTGCTCAGGCTCATACTCACACCCCTTTCCACCGTCACACCCGCTGATACGATACACAATATTACATGATACAAAACATGCCCAGCTATTCTTGTCAGGAAATACCGCATCAAGGAATACCGCATCAAGGAAGGACACAATCGAAGATTGAGGGGAAACGACTCCAACCGTCTGGGCGAATTGCTGGCGTGCAGTGCGAATCGGCAGCAACAGGTCGGCCCGGAGGCTCGTTGAGCGTCTCCCATGGCCCGGGTGCGCCCCGAGCATCTCAGGCGGAGCGCGCCGACTCACCCCTGAACCAGGCCACCGCGTCGCGCAGGGCCTCGGCGGCCGGCCGGGGGGCGTAGCCCAGCTCGCGGCGGGCGCGGTCGCTGGTGAAGAACATCCGGTGGCGCGCCAGGCGCACGCCGTCGACGGTGAGGCGCGGCTCGGCGCCGCCGGTGAGGCGCGCCACCGCCTCGCGCAGGTAGGCCAGCGGCAGCACCCAGGACGGCGACAGCTTCAGGCGCGGCGGCCGGCGGCCGGCGAGAGACGCGATGGTGGCCAGGATGGCCGCCAGGGTCAGGTTCTCGCCCCCCAGGATGTAGCGCCGGCCAGGTCTGCCGGCGGTCAGCGCGCGCAGATGGCCGTCGGCGACATCGTCGACGTGCACGATGTTGAGGCCGGTGTCGAGGTAGGCCGGCATGCGGCCGGCGGCGGCATCGCGCACCAGACGGCCGGTGGGCGTGGGGCGGATGTCGCCGGGGCCGACCGGGGCGGACGGGTTGACGATGACGGCCGGCAGATGCGCCGTGCGCACCAGCTCGCGCACCGCCGCCTCGGCCAGGTACTTCGAGCGCTTGTAATGACCCACCATGTCGGACAGGGCCGCCGGTGTCTCCTCGTCGGCGGGCGCGCCGCCGGCGCGCCATCCGAGGGTGGCGACGCTGCTGGTGTAGACGATGCGGTCCACGCCGGCGGCCTGGGCGGCAACCAGCAGGTCGCGCGTGCCGTCGACATTCACCCGGTAGAACTCTGCCGGGCGCGGATGCCAGAGGCGATAGATCGCCGCCACGTGACATAACGCCGTGCAACCGGCCAGCGCCGCCGCCAGCGAGGCCCGGTCGGTGAGATCGCCCTCGCACACCTCCACATCGTGGCCGGCGAGGTTGCGCCGGTCGGCGCCGGTGCGCACCAGCACGCGCACGTCATGTCCCGCCGCCAGCAACCGGCGCATCACCGCCGCGCCCACGAAGCCGGTGGCCCCGGTGACCAGGCAGGTCACGGGGCCTCCAGGCAGGGGCCGGCGGCCTGCGCCACGGCCGCCAGGCGGTGGCGGGCGGCGCGCTCGGCCCGCGCCAGGCGGAGCACGGCGCCCAGATCGTGCGGCCGGCGCAGCAGGACCGCCAGGACGTGCACCGGGCGCGTGCGGCCGGCGCCGTCCACGGCCCCCACGGCGGCGGCGGGGAAGGCGGTGCCGGCGGCATCGCAGACCACGCGCACCGCCAGGAACGGGCGGCCGGCCGCGGCGGCCACCCGGGCGATGGCGGTGCTTTCCATGTCCACCGCCGCGGCGCCGGTGAGGGCGCCTAAAGCGCGCTTGCGCCCGGCCTCGGCCAGCAGCGAGCGGCTGGTCAGCAGCCGGCGGCACGCCGCCACGCAGAGACCCGGAGCCAGACGGGCCGTCAGCCGCTGTCGCCAGGCAGCATCGGTGGCATACACGGTGCCGGCCTCGTCGATGACCTCCGCCGGGATGAGCAGATCCCCGGCGGTGAGATCGGGCTGCAGGCCGCCGGCCAGGCCCCACGACAGCAACGCCGCGGCGCCGCCTTCGATGAGTCCGGTGGCGGCGGCGGCGGCGCGGTCCGGTCCGACGCCGGCCACGGCCACGGAGACACCGCCGGGGCGGTCGCGGCCAGGCAGGAGGGCGGCCTCACGCCGGAGCGCCGCCACCACTCCCAGGCGACTCACGCGGCCCCCCTTCACGAGGCGCGGCGGTGCGCCTCGCGACGGTACCGGGCCAGCGCCCAGAGCGGGAAATAGGCGCTGTAGCCGTGGTACTTCAGGTAGAACACCTTCGGGAAGCCCGGCGCGGTGAAGGCGGCGTCCTGCCACAGCCCGTCCGCCCGGCGGGTGGCGATCAGCCAGTCCACGCCGCGGCGCACCTCGCCGGAGCCGGCCTCGCCGGCGGCCATCAGACCGAGCAGCGCCCAGGCCGTCTGGAAGCTGGTGCCCGCCGAGGCCTGGCCGGCCCTTCGGGGATAGAAGTAGGTGTCGTTGCCCTCGCCCCAGCTTCCGTCGGCCCGCTGCACGCTCTTCAACCAGGCCACGGCCCGGCGCACCGCCACCTGCTTGCGGGCATCGTCGACGAACTCCAGCGCGGCCAGCACGGACCAGGTGCCGTAGATGTAGTTGGTGCCCCAGCGCCCGAACCAGGCCCCGTCATCCTCCTGCTCGTCGAGGATGAACGACAGGCAGGCGTCGACCGCGGCGCAGTCGGCCGGGCGGTCCAGCAGGCGCAGGAACAGCAGCGTGCGGGCGCTGACATCGGCGGTGGGAGGGTCGAGCAGGGCGCCGTGGTCGGCGAACGGGATGGCGTCCAGGTACTCGCAGGTGTTGTCCACATCGAACGACGCATATCCCCCGCCGCGCGATTGCATGCCCACCACCCAGTCGGCGGCCCGGTTGAGGCTCGCCTGACGCGCTGGACGATCGTGAATCGCCAGCGCCCAGCCCATCGCCGAGGTGTCGTCCAGGTCGGGATAGTGGGCGTTGTTGTACTGGAAGGCCCAGCCGCCGGGCGCCAGGGACGGGCGGCGGAACTGCCAGTCGCCGGGCCCGGCGGTCACCTGCCGCGCCTCCAGCCAGTCCAGCGCCCGGGCCAGGGCGGCCGCCACCGGGGCCACCGGTTCCGGCACCGGCGAGACGGCCCCGGCCATCACCGCCGCACCGGTGGCACGGGCAATCCTCTGGCCGGCCGGCTCCTCACCATCTGCGTGGTCGGCACCGCCGGGCCCGGCATCATCGCCGGCGGCGTCACCCCGCTCGTCGCGAGGGCTCCCGTGGCGAGTGGGCTCGCCGCCAGGGCCCTCGTCGTCGCCACACTCGTGCAGGGCCAGCGCCGCCAGCGCCGTGTCCCAGATCGGCGACACGCAGGGCTGGCAGTAGGCCCAGGACTCGTGCACCACCAGCAGGCGGTCCAGGGCCTCCCGGGCCTGGCGCCGCCGGGGGTGATCCTCGGCATAGCCCAGGGCGGCCAGCGCCTCGAGGGCGTTCACCATGGCCGGGAAGATGGCGCCCAGCCCGTCGGTGCCATTGAGGCGCTCGACGAACCAGTTCTCCGCCTCGGCGAGGGCCCGGCGCCGCACGAAGCCGGGGATGAACGGACGCGCCAGCCGCACGGTGCGCTCGAGGGTGAGAAAGACGCGGTTGAGCGGCGAGCGGACCGGGTGGTAGCGCCGCTCGGCCTCCGGCGGCACCCGGAACAGTTCCCGGATGTTCATGCCGGTGGGGTTGACCGCCTTCGCCCGCAGGCTGCACAGGATGGCCAGCGGCACCATGACGGTGCGCGACCAGTACGAGACCTTCGACAGGTGAAACGGGAACCAGCGCGGCAGCAGGACGATCTCCACCGGCAGGAACGGGGTGCCCCGCCACGGGATCTGGCCGAACAGCGCCATGGTGATGCGCGTGAACACGTTCGCCTTGGTGGCGCCGCCGTGGGCCAGGATGGCCTCGCGGGCCCGCCGCATGTGAGGCGCCTGAGGGTCGTCGCCGGCCAGCTTCAGGGCCCAGTAGCTCTTCACCGAGCACGACATCTCGAACTCGCCGCCGTGGAACAGGGGCCAGCCGCCATGGTCGGCCTGGCGGTCGCGCACGTAGGCGGCGAGCTTGCGCTGCAGCACCTCGTCCACGTCGCCGAGGAAATGCCCCATGAGGATGTACTCGGACGGGATGGTGCAGTCCGCCTCCAGCTCGAACTCCCAGCAACCGGCCGGGTGCTGGCGCTGCAGGAGGGCGTCACGCGCCGCCGCCACGACGGCATCGAGGTCGGCGGGCTCGCGGGCGGGCGCGCCGGCCGGGTGCGTGGCCGTGCGGACATTCGGGGTCGCCATCGTCGCGGTTCGCCTTCCTCGCCCTAGCGGGCGATCGGGGCCCCCTCCCACTCCACGCGGTTGCCGCGCGGCGCCGGGAGGCCGGTCGAGATGAGGGCAAAGAGAGCGCGCAGCAGGCGGTCATGCTGCGCCGTCCGGTCGGTGACCGCCACCACGGCGGCGACGCTGCGGCGCGAGATCTTCACCTGCCGGGTGGCGGTGAAGTCACGATGACGATTGATCTTGCGCAGGGTGAGGACCGCCATGCCGACGGCGCGCAGGCAGAAGCGGCGGATGCCGGCGTGGCGGGCTGGAAGGATCAGCGTGTAGTCCAGCGCGTCGCGCAGGTGCTGGTGGGCGATGGCGATCAGCTCACCCAGGGCCCGGGCCACGCCCGCCGGGTCCCGCCCCGGGGCCAGCTCGTCGAGATCGACTCCGGCGCGGTGAAACAGATCGCCGGGGAGCCAGCAGAAGCCGCGCTGCAGGTCATCCCAGATATCCTTGAGAATATTGGTCATCTGCAGGCCCTGGCCGAACGACACGGCTCGCCGGCGCAGGGCCGCACCCTGTGCGTCGATGTCGGCGGCGTGGGCGCAGAACAGATCCGTGAGCATCTCGCCCACCACGCCGGCGACATAGTAACAGTACCGGTGCATCTCCTGGATGTCGTCCAGCCCCCGGCGCGGCCGGGCGGCCTGAAAGTCCGGCATGCCGGCGCACATCACCCGCACGCAGCGCTCGAGCGCGGCGCGGCACGGCGCCGAGAACGACCGGGTCAGGCGGATGACGGCGGCGGTGTGGGCGATGAGATCCAGCTCATCCGCCGGGGTGGCCGCCGACAGGCACGGCACCACCTCGGCCGCGAAGGCGTCGGGGTCACCGCCGCCGGCCACCAGGTCGGTGAAGGTCTGCTGCAGGACCCGCTTCCTCTCCCCCTCCAGGTCGGGATCGTCCTCGAGGGTGTCGGCAATGCGGCACAGGAGGTAGCCGTTGGCCACCACCTCCCGGAGCCCCTCGGGGAGCTCGGGAATGGTCAGCGCAAAGGTGCGCGACACCCGCGGGAGGATGTGCTGCTGGTAGGCCCGGTCCCCGGCACCAGCCGGCCGGGATCCAGACTCGTGGCTGGAGGTCGGGATCTGCATGAATGTGTGTTCGGTCAGATGCCGGCACAGGATATCATCCGGGGGTGAGAGCCTTCCGGGATCCTCCGACCGTCAGGAGGTGGCCGGAACGGCCCGGGTGGAGCGGAAACCGGCGGCGATCATGATACCCTGCTCTGGTTCCGGCGCCCCCGGCCGGTGTCACCGGCGCAGGATCCCACCATCCTGTCGCCCAGCGAGATGACGACATGAGCGAACCCCTCCTCCCGCGGATCAACAGCCCCGCCGATCTCAAGAAGCTGCCCGTGACGGCCCTGCCGGCGCTGGCCACCGAGATCCGGCAGGTGATCTGCGACCAGGTGTCGCGGTCCGGCGGTCACTTCGCGCCCAATCTCGGCGTCGTGGAGCTGACCATCGCGCTGCACTATGTGTTCGATTTCGGCCACGATCGCCTGCTCTTCGACGTCGGGCACCAGTGCTACCCCCACAAGCTCCTCACCGGCCGGCAGCACCTGTTTGCCCGCCTGCGCCAGCGCGACGGCATGGCCGGCTTCCCCGAGCCCCGTGAATCGAACTTCGACCTCTTCAGTGTCGGCCATGCCGGCACCGCCATCAGCACCGCCACCGGCATGGCCCGGGCCGACACCATCCTGAAGCAGGGCGACCGCCGGGTGGTGGCCCTGGTCGGTGATGCCTCCATCGTCAACGGCGTCTCCATGGAGGGCATCAACAGCGCCGGCACCCTGCGCCGCCAGTTCCTCATCGTGCTCAACGACAACGGCATGTCCATCGCCAAGCCGCAGGGCGCGCTGGCCAAGAACTTCGACCGCCTGCGGGTGAACCCCCATTACGAGCAGCTCAAGCAGAAGGCGTTGCAGGTTCTCCAGTACGTGCCTGGCGGCGAGACCGTCGAGGACGTCTACCACCGGGCCAGCGAGGCCATGAAGTCGCTCGTCTACCCCCACCACATGTTCAGCCAGTTCGGCCTGCTGTGCATCGGCCCGACCGACGGCCATGACCTGGCGGCCCTCATCGACGTACTCGACGAGGTGAAGGACTTCGACCGGCCGGTCCTGCTGCACTGCAAGACCATCAAGGGCAAGGGGTTCGACTTCAGCACCGGGGATCCGACCACCTTCCACTCGCCCAAGCCGTTCACCATCGCGGGCTGTCATGTGGAGCTGAAGAAGACCGGGCGGTCGTTCACCGCCGCCTTCGCCGATGCCCTCATCGACGTGATGGAACGGGACGAGGCGGTCTTCGCGGTCACCGCCGCCATGCCGGACGGCACCGGGATCAACCAGGTCCTGCCGCGCTTTCCGGAGCGCTCGCTCGACACCGGCATCTGCGAGAGCCACACCATGGACATGTGCGCGGGCATGGCCAAGGCCGGCCTGAAGCCGTTCTTCACCGTCTACTCGACCTTCTCCCAGCGTGCCCTGGACCAGATGTTCCAGGAGGTCGCGCTGCAGGGGCTGCCGGTGCGGGTGTGCATGGACCGGGCCGGCTACGTGGGCGGCGACGGCGCGATTCATCATGGCTTCATGGACGTGTCGATGTTCCGGGTCTTTCCGGACGCGGCGCTGCTGGCCGCCAGCGACGAGCCGAACCTGCGGGCATCGCTGGAGTTCATGCGCACCTACGACAGCGGCCCGTCGTTTCTCCGCTACCCCCGCGACACCGTGGCCAGCGAGCCGCTGCAGGCAGACGTGCCGCCGTTTGTGCTGGGCAAGGCCAACCTGGTGCGACCTGCCCACGGACCGGTGCCGCGCATCGCGGTGCTGGCCTACGGCACCCGCGTGTATGCGGCCTGCAAGGCGATCGCCTCGCTCGGTCCCGACGGTGACGACATCGCCGTCTACGACGCCCGCTTCGCCAAGCCGGTCGACACCGACCTGCTCGCATCATTGACCGCCCAGGGTGTGCCGATCCTGACCGTGGAGGATCACACGCTCACCGGTGGCTTCGGCGCGGCGCTGCTGGAGGCCGCCAACCTGAAGCGGCTCGACGCGAGCCTGATCTTCCGCCTCGGCATGCCCGAGCAGTGGGTGTACCAGGGCACCCGGCCCGGCCAGCTCGCCGAGGCCGGCATCGATGCCGACGGCATCGCGCGCCAGCTCGCCGACATCGCCGCGCACCTGGCCCCACCGGTGGCCCGGCCGGTGCCGCTGCGCGGCCTGGCCGCCCGTCCGTGAGGCGGAAACGGTCAGGCGGGTGAGGTGCAGGCGGCGGATTCGTGGCCCGGCGTCATCACCGAGCTCAGACCGCGACACAGGACGGCGACCTGGCCCTCGTGGAGGCGGACGTCGGTGCACCCTGGATGACGTGCGACCTCGGCGGCGCGCCGGCCAATGAAGATCGCCCTTGTTCAGCAGCAGGCCGGAGACGATACGGCGGCCAACCGAGCGCTGGGATTGGCGGCGCTCGAACGCGCCGCCGCCGACGGCGCCGAGGTGGTCTGCTTCGCCGAGCTGGCCTTTTCTCGCTTCCATCCCCAGCAGCCGGCCACCGGTGATGTGGCACGATGGGCTGAGCCGATCCCCGGGCCCACCACCGAGGCCTTCGCAGCGGCGGCACGTCGCTGCGGCGTCGTGGTGGTGCTCAATCTGTTCGAGCGGGACGGGGACAGAACCTATGACGCCTCACCGGTCATCGATGCCGACGGCCGGCTCCTCGGCACCACCCGGATGATCCACATCACGGACTATCCCGGCTTTCACGAGCAGGGGTACTACGCGCCGGGCGATTCGGGCGCCCCGGTCCATGCGACCGCCTTCGGCCGGCTCGGGGTGGCCATCTGCTACGACCGTCACTACCCGGAGTACATGCGCGCCCTGGCCCTGGCCGGTGCCGAGATGGTCGTCATCCCGCAGGCCGGCGCCCTCGACGAGTGGCCCGACGGCCTCTTCGAGGCCGAACTGCAGGTGGCGGCCTTTCAGAATGGTTTCTACACCGCCCTGTGCAACCGGGTCGGGGCCGAAGCCAGCCTCACCTTCGCCGGCGAGAGCTTCGTCTGCGACCCGGCGGGACGGGTGATCGCCCGCGCCGGCCGCGGCACCGACGAGATCCTCCATGCCGACTGCGACCTGACCGCGGTGCACGACTCCCACGCCCGCCGGCTGTTCCTGCGCGATCGACGCCCCGAGCTCTACGCCGCCTGGCTGACCTGACGCACCCCCCAGAACGAAGGGCCCCGGTCGCCCGGGGCCCAGTCAAGACAAGGCAGGCTGGCGGCTGCCGCCCCTTCGAGCCGCTCACTGCAGGAGCTGCACCTCATCGCCAGGATAGACCTCGCGCCACGAGGTCATGATCTTGGCGACGGCCGTGTGATGGTTGGTGTCGATGACCACGAGATCGCCGAGCATGGTGCGCGGGATCGCCATGCCCTTCGGGATGGCGGGGACGTTGTAGGCCCGCACCGACGACTTGTGCTTCCACTTCCAGTTGCGAAAACCGGCCTCGTCGCGCTTCTGGCCGGTGACGTTGTCGCGATAGATCGACAGGTAGTCGCCCTTCTCGACACCGTCGGCCATGCCGAGATCGATGAAGACCAGATCGCCGACCCCCATGGCGTTCTCGAACAGGTTGCCATAGATGACATGACCGCTGACGTTGCCGTTGTCCTCGGTGTCGAAGCGGGCCAGCTCGATGTCGTCGCGCCGCTTCGGTGAGACCAGGTCGCTGTAGCGGACCAGGCTGTAGCCCAGGTGCACGGTGTCGCACCCCTCGATGATCTCGGCGGTGGCGGTGTTGGCCTGGGCGGTCATGACCTGCACGACCGCCTTCTTGCGAAACATCCAGCCCACCCGGCGGTTGAACACCGGATGCATGATCTTCTCTTCCTTGTGGACGACGAAGAACTTGTCGCCGGGATTGACGCCATCCTCGAGTCCCTCGTTGAGGTAGATCACATCTCCCGGTGCCAGGCCGTACTTGCCGTTCTCCTCGGCCGCGTAGACGTAGAACTCGCTCTCCTCGGGCTCGGCCACGATGTAGCCGGCACAGAGCATCTCGGAACGGTCCGCGACATCGTCAGGGTGGCGCTTCTGCCACCTGCTGACGCGCGGCTGGCCGCTGGGATCATCCGGCGGCAGCATGGCAGCTTCCACCGGCACATCGAACCCGGCATCGGCTTCCCCGGCGCCCCCGTCATCCCCGGCGTCGACCTCCGGGGGCATCTCCTCGTCGGCCACCACCGTCACCGGCCCGGGCAAGAGCAGCGGGTCGCCGGGATAGATCCAGTGAGAGTCGAGAACGTAGCGGTTCAGGTCCCAGATGCGTGGCCACAGGTAGGGGTCGGAGAGATCGCGAGCGGCCAGGTCCCAGAGGGTGTCCCCCTTCCGGATCACATACACCTCGGCGCCGTCGGGAGGCGTCGGGGGCTCCCATGCCGTCCAGTGGTCGCCGACCAGCTTCAGGTTCTTCGGGGGAAAGGGCGAAGACTGCGTCTCCCCGGTCGTGGTGACCGCGACCGATTGACTCGAAGCGGCCATCACGAAGCAGATGGCGACTCCCGCACCGGTTGCAGCGACACGCGCAAGTCCCTCTCTTTTCATGGAATCGACTCCTGCACGGACGAGTGTGCCCAGACACCTTCTTGCCATCGACGCTGGTGTCAGGGTTGAATATAGGCACGGCCCAGAGCCTGTCAAACAGGGCTTCGGGCGTCGCCGGCGCCGGCCTGCACGGCCCCGGATGGCCGCTGCTCACCGGGTTGTCGTCTGACGGCCCACCCTCCGCTCGGTCCCTCGTCGACGGCGGAACGGGGGTCAGCGCGCCGGCAGATGCTGCAGGCGAGCGGCGGCGCGGCGGGCGGGGCCGGTGCCGGGAAAATCATCCACGACCTGGGAGAGCACCGGGCGCGCCTCGTCTTCCCGTCCCAGCTCCAGCAGGACGTAGCCGGATTTCAGGAGGGCCTCGGCCGCCTTGTCGCCGAACGGGAAGTGATCGATGACCATCCGGTAGGCCTCCAGGGCCTCCTCGAAGCGGCCCTCGGCGGCATAGCACTCCCCGATCCAGTACTGGGCGTTGTCGGCGAGGTCATGGCCTGGATGGGTGTCCCGGAACCGCGTGAACTCCTCCCGGGCGGCCCCGGTGTCGCCGCGGCTGAGGTCCGAATAGGCGGCGTGGAACAACTCGATGTCGGCCGCCGGGCCGGCGGCGGCATCACTCGCCGGCGCCGCTGCGCCGGCCTCCCGCGTCATCGCTCGGGAGCGACCGGCGGCACCGGGAACGTCGGGACCGGTGGCCCCCGCACCCCTGGCGCCCGGCTCCTGGACCACGGCACGGGTCGCCCGGCGTGGCGACCTCACCCCACCGACGTCTCCGGAAACGGCTCCCTCCCTCGCCACGAAGAGCGGCGCGGGCCGGGGGATGGCGACAGGAGCGGGGTCCGCCGGGCGGGTGGCGGACGGCGTGTCGAAGAGAGCCGCCAGACCGGCGTCGACGGGACCGCTGGCCGGCCGCCCCGTCGGGTCGGTGGAGCCGTCCCCCCCGGCCGGCAGCGCTTGCCGCGGCGCCGGGACCATGTTCGCCACCGGGCGCGCCCCAGTCCGGTGCGGACCGGCCGCCGGCCGGCCGGCGGTGTGGCGCCGCTGGATCTCCTCCTGCACCAGCAGCTCGGCGAGTCGGTTGGCCCGGGCCTGCTCCGCCACGTACGCGGCGTGGGCGCTGCGCGCCGCGGCTGCCTGCCGGCGCGGCCGGGCCCGGGTCGCCGCGGCGGCGTCGACCGCGGCGAGCCCGCCGCCGGCCAGGAGAAGGACGAGGATCGTTCCCCGCAACAGGCTCACGCCGGTCAGGCTCCCGGGTCGCCGGCCGGGGCCAGACGGCCGATCCGCGGCGTCAGCTCCTTGTCGAGATCGACGCCCGAGCCCAGCAGCACGGTGTCGATCTTGCCGTCCGGCGTGACCACCACGGTGGTGGGCGTGGTGACGACCTTGTAGGCGTCCCAGGTGTCCTCGGTCTCGTCGCTGACGGTGGGGAACTGGAGATCGTTGGCGCGGATGAAGTCGCTGGTCCGCTGGCGGAAGCCGGCGTCTCTCATCTTCACGATGCCGACGATGTTCAGCGCCGAGCGATGACTCTTGAAGTAGTCATTGAGGAGCGGCAGTTCCTTCTTGCAGTGGCCGCAGTCAGGCGACCAGAAGACCAGCAGGGTCAGCTTGCCGTCGGTGACCCGGTCCGAGAACCGGAGGGACTTGTGGGACGGCACCTCGTCGAGCACGAAGTCGGGGAACGGGCCGTTGACCAGCTCGGTGACCGGGTAGTAGCGCGGCACGCGGGTGATGGTCGGGCTGCCCTTGCCGGCGATGGCGCGGGTCAGATAGTCGGCGAAGGTGGTGCCGGGAGATATGGTGTGGTGCGGCGACGCCGCGCCGGACACGCGCACCGTGCGGCCGGGGTCGAGAAGCGTGATGTGCGGCACCTGGCTGGCGCGCACGGTCCGCTGCACGCGGTAGCCGTCGTCCCAGATGATCGGGACATCCACGCCCAGGGCGGTGGCCCGCTCGCGCACCTGCTTGGCGGTCTTGCCGCGGGGGGGCACCACCGAGACCAGCGACACCTTCTCGTGCGCATGGACCCAGTTCTGCATCGCCACCAGGTTGTCCTCGGAGATGCCGTGGCCGGCCACCCAGTAGAAGATCAGGAGGTAGTTGTCCTTGCCGGTGGCCGCCAGGTCGAAGTCGACCAGCTCGCCGTCCGGACCCACCGCGGACAGATCGGTCAGCGCCGGGAACGGCTGCCCCGGCGCGGCCGGCGCCGCGGGGGGAAGCCCGGTCTGCGCGAGCAGCACGGCGACGATGGCGATGCCCCCCAGGATGCCGAAGACCAGGGCGGGCCGGCGCCAGATGGGCGTGTGCTGCTGTGCGGGACGGGGCATGGGGTTCCTCCCTCGAAGTCGAAATTGTTGCACACGGTCCCGGCCGCGGTCCAATACCGCCGCGCCGGGCTCCTTCTCACGGTCCTGTAGACTTTCCGCATGTCGGCGCGACGCAAGCTGCTCTACGGGCTCCTGACCACCCTGCTGGTCCTGGCGGCGGGCGAGGGCACGCTGCGGCTGGCCGGATTCCATTACCAGCGCCTCACCCGGGGGCTGGAGTTCAACTACCCGAAGCGCGGCTATCTCGAGGCGTTCTTCGACATCGACCCGGACCTCCTCTACCGCATCCGGCCCACCGTGAAGCAGCGCTGGGTGGATCTGACCTGGGAGCCGGCCTTCGACCTCAAGATCCGCGACCACCGGGTCTTCGGGCCGCGCCCGGCCGGCACCCGACGCATCGTCGCCCTGGGAGACTCCTCCACCTACGGGGTCAACACCCGCTGGCCGTGGCCCACCCGTCTGCAGACGAGACTGGACCGCGTCGCGCCCGGCCGGTTCGAGGTCATCAACCTCGGCGTGCCCGGCTACACGGCCTTCCAGGGCGAGCGCCTCCTGGCCACGCGCGGCGCGCGCCTGGCCCCGACCCACGTGGTGGTCTACTTCGGCTGGAACGACCACCTGCTGGCGCTGGGCCGTGCCGACGGCGACCACCG
>JBHHZI010000061.1:0-17245 GCA_046757965.1 Acidobacteriota bacterium
GGAGGCGGATTCCCGGACGCGATGGTGAAGCCGGTCTCCGACGACCGCATGGCCCACTAGCACCCTGTCATCCCGCAGCGGGGTGACAGAGACATAGCACCTTCCGTTTCCCAGTCCAATCACGGCGAAGACACTGCAGGCACGTCTTGAAACCTGGAGCGGCACAATTTATCACCGCCGTCGCGACTCCGGCGACGTATCCGTCTCCCACGGCACCCGAGGTGGTATTCTGCGGGCGCTCGAACGTGGGAAAGTCGAGCCTCATCAACGCTCTGGTCGGGCAACATCGGCTGGCGCGGGTCAGCCGCACGCCCGGGCGGACGCGCCAGATCAATTTCTTCTCGGTCACGAGGATGGGAACGTTCGTGGACCTGCCGGGTTACGGTTATGCCCGCGTGCCTGATGCCGTCCGGGCCTCATGGAAGAGCCTGGTCGACGGTTATCTGGCGGCAGACCGGCCGGTGGCGATACTCCTCCTGCTGGTCGACGCCCGGCATGCGCCGACACGACAGGATGACCAGATGCTGAGATGGACCGAGAACGCCGGCCTCCCGGCCCGCGTCGTGCTCACCAAGGCGGATGCCGTTCCTCGTTCGCGACTCCGGAGTACTGTCCACTCCGCGGCCCGCACCCTCGGCCTGGAGGGAACCGGGTCGCTCCCGATTCCGGTCTCGTCGCGGACCGGCCAGGGTATCGAGGACCTGCGGGCCATGATCTACCGGACGGTCAACCGGTGAGCCGCAGCCGCTCAGAACAGTCGGCACCGCTCTCCGGCCCGGTTGCTCCGCCCGAGCCGGCGGCTCCGGCAAACGGGTCCTCGGTCGGGCGACCGGCGAACCAGATGAACATCAGCGACCTGAAGGAGAAGAACATCAAGAATCCCCTCGCCATCGCCGCGGAGCTGGAGGTGAGTGGCGCGAGCGCGATGCGCAAGCAGGAACTGATATCCAGCATTCTGCAGGCACAGACGGAGAAGAGTGGGCTGATCTTCTCCGAGGGTGTTCTCGAGTGTCTGCCGGACGGGTTCGGCTTCCTGAGGGCGCCGGAATACCACTATCTGCCGGGTCCGGACGACATCTACGTGTCACCCTCCCAGATCAGGAAGTTCGGTCTGCAGACCGGTGACACGATCTCCGGCCAGGTTCGTCCGCCGAAGGAGGGTGAGCGCTACTTCGCCCTCATCAAGGTCGAGGCGGTGAACTTCGAGAATCCCGACGGGGCGCGGAGCAAGGTGTTCTTCGACAATCTCACGCCGCTCTACCCGAACCAGCGCATCAAGCTCGAGACCGACCGGGACAACGTTGCCGCCCGGATCATGGACATCCTGACCCCCATCGGCATGGGGCAGAGAGGACTCATCGTGGCGGCCCCACGCACGGGCAAGACGATGATCCTGCAGAACCTGGCGAATTCCATCGCAGCCAATCATCCCGATATGGTGCTCATCGTTCTGCTCATCGATGAGAGACCCGAGGAGGTCACCGACATGCAGCGCTCGGTGAATGGCGAGGTGATCTCCTCCACCTTCGATGAACCGGCGACGCGGCATGTGCAGGTGGCCGAGATGGTCATCGAGAAGGCCAAGAGGCTGGTCGAGCACAGGAAGGATGTCATCATTCTTCTCGATTCGATCACTCGGCTGGCGAGGGCCTACAACACCATCGTTCCTCCCTCCGGCAAGGTTCTCTCCGGTGGCGTCGATGCCAACGCCCTTCAACGGCCGAAGCGATTCTTCGGAGCTGCTCGAAACATCGAGGAAGGCGGGTCGCTGACCATCATCGCGACGGCGCTCGTCGAGACGGGCTCCCGCATGGACGACGTGATCTTCGAGGAGTTCAAGGGCACCGGGAACATGGAGATCAATCTCGATCGCAAGCTCTCGGACAAGCGTGTGTTCCCGGCCATCGACCTGAATCGATCCGGCACCCGGAAGGAGGAACTCCTTCTCAGCCAGAAGGAGCTGGATCGGACCTGGGTCCTGAGAAAGGTCCTGACCTCGCTCTCCAGTGCCGAGGCGATGGAGTTGCTGATAGACCGGATGAGCAAGACCGCATCGAACGAGTCCTTCCTGGATTCCATGAACGAATGAGATCGTCGGAGGAACGGCACGGGGACCGCGCCCCTGCGGCCCGGGGGCATGCTATAATGTATCACTTGATCGGGGACATCGAGGAGCGAGGGCAGTGAAAGAGGGCATTCATCCGGAATATGTCAATGTGACCGTGACCTGCGCCTGCGGGAACAGCTTCGAGACCCGCTCGACGAAAGATCAGCTACGTCTCGAGCTCTGCTCGGAGTGCCACCCGTTCTTCACGGGCAAGCAGAAGCTGGTCGACTCGGCAGGTCGCGTGGAGCGGTTTCAGAGGAAGTACGGCCTCCCGACGGATGGCAGCTGACACAGGTCGGGTCGCGTCCCTCGCGTCGTCCGTCACTGATGGTGCCGGCGCCGGCTGATCGCCATGGCTGAGATCTTCGCCAGGCTCGACGACATCGAGGCGAGGTTCGAAAAACTCTCCCGACAGCTTGCCGACCCCGAGATCGCGGCTGACCCCGCGCGTTACGCCCGGCACGCCCGCGCCTATGCCGAGATCCAGGACCTGGTGAGTGTGTATCGGCAGCTTCGCCGCACTCGCCGGGAACTCGACGAGGCCCGGGAACTGGAAGGATCCGCCGAGGATGCCATGGCGTCTCTGGCTCGTCAGGAAGCGGAATCTCTCGAGGCGACCTGTTCGCGGCTGGAGGAGCAGCTCAGGACCATGCTCGTGCCGGATGACCCGGACGATCGCAAGAACGCGGTCATGGAGATCCGGGCGGGAACGGGCGGCGATGAGGCGACCCTGTTCGCCGCCGAGGTCTTCCGGATGTATTCTCGCTATGCGGAGCGCCAGGGCTGGCGGGTCGACGTCACCGATCTGCACCCCTCATCCGCCGGCGGGATCAAGGAGGTCGTGGCCATGGTCGAGGGGGGAGGTGTCTATGCCCGGCTCCAGTACGAGAGCGGGGTTCACCGGGTCCAGCGCGTCCCCGAGACGGAAGCCTCCGGTCGGATCCATACCTCGGCGGTCACGGTCGCCGTCCTTCCCGAGGCGGAAGCCGTGGACGTGAAGGTGGACGATCGCGATCTTCGCATCGATCGGTACTGTTCTTCGGGCCCGGGCGGGCAGAGCGTCAACACGACCTACTCCGCCATCCGGATCACGCACCTGCCCACCGGTCTGGTGGTGACCTGCCAGGACGAGAAGTCACAGCACAAGAACCGGGAGAAGGCACTGCGCGTGCTTCGTGCCCGGTTGTTCGATCTCAAGCGTCGGGAGCAGCACGAGGCCGAGGCCAGCGCCCGTCGCACCCAGGTGGGCACCGGCGACCGGTCGGAGAAGATCCGCACGTACAACTTCCCCCAGAATCGTGTGACCGACCACCGGGTCGGCCTCACCTTGCACCGCCTCCACGACGTTCTCGATGGACAGCTCGATGGGCTTATCGAGCCCCTCATGGCCCACTCGCAGGCGGAGAAGCTGAAGGCGTCGGCCGGCAGCTCGGCATGAGCGATCCGGGCGACGGCCCGGCGCGCTCCTGACCATGGTCGAATCCGGGGAGACGAGGGGTGACAGGGCGCGTCGCGTGGGCACGGCGTGGACGTGGGCTCGCCGGCTGCTGGCAGAGCGTGGCGTGGACGATGGCACGTCCGACGCCAGCGTGCTCCTCGGTCTGGCTGTCGATCGCGGTTCCTCGGTCGTCTGGGTCGAGCCCGAGCGGTGGCTGACCCGGGGCCAGTGGGTTCGCTATCAGGATCTGGTCGCGCAGCGGGCGCAAGGACGTCCCACGGCGTACCTGACCGGCGAGAAGGAATTCTGGTCATTGATGTTCCGTGTCGATACCCGGGTTCTGATCCCGCGACCGGAGAGTGAGCATCTCGTCGAGCTGGTCCTCGAGGAGTGCAATCGTCCGGATGCCCACATCGTGGACATGGGCACCGGCAGCGGGTGCATCGGGCTGTCCCTGTGCCATGCCCTCGGGGAGAGCCGCGTCACGGGGGTCGATATCAGTGCCGGCGCTCTGTGCGTGGCGCGGGAGAATGCCTGCCGCCTGGGGCTGGCCCGACGATTCTGTTGCGTCCGGGGGCGCGGACTGGACGCCCTGGCGAACGGCGGCGTGGACGTCGTGGTGTCGAACCCTCCCTATGTCGCGCAGGAAGACCTGGTGGCTCTTCCACGCGAGGTGCGGGATCACGAGCCCCGGGTAGCCCTGGCCTGCGCCGAGGGGGGGCTGGCGGTGACCTGGGATGTGATCGCCGGCGCGGAGCGGGTCCTGAGTGAATCCGGCCTCCTCGTCCTGGAGGTCGACCCGCGGCGAGCCGGCGCGGTCGAGGCGCGGCTGCATCAGAGCGGCTGGATGTCGGTGGGCGTGCGGCGGGACCTGTCCGGCCGACCTCGCGTGGTTCACGCACGGCGGGGAGGCCCGGCGTGACGCCGCGGGGTCGGCCGCCGTCCTATGGATCGACCCCGAGTGACCGCAGCTTGTTGCGGGCCAGACGCGCCTCGTCCGTCTCGGGATAGGTCCGGACCAGATGGTCGAGTTGCACCACGCCTTCACCGATATGATTCATGTCGATGAGAAGTAATCCCTTCTTGAGTATGGCTGCCGGGACCTTGTCTCCGTCGGGGTATTCTGCGATCACCTGCCCGTACCGTTTCACCGCCTCCTGGTTCCGATCCTGCGCCCGGGCGATCTCGGCGAGGTAGTAGAGGGCGTCGTCGGCCAGGGAGCCGCCGGGGCGCAGTTCGCGAACGCTGGAAAAACCGAGCGCGGCGATGTCGTAGTCACCCCGGCTGTAATCGGCGTAGGCCTTCTGGAACACGCCCGCCGGGTCCTGGTCGAGGGGCCCGGTGGCCACCGGCGCACCGCGAGATGGGGCCTCGACCGGGGTGGCCCCGAGCGACAGATCGCCTGCCACCGGTCCGTTCGGATCCTCCATCCGGGTTGCCGCGGACCCAGGCGCGGGAATCTGGTGGGACAGACTCTCCTGCAGGCGGCGGAGCCGCGCCACATCGTAGCCGAGCCCCGCGAGCCGCTCGTCATTGCCCTGCAGGGACACGGCCAGGGCCTGCATCTGGGCCTCGAGGGCATCGAGACGGTCCGTCAGGGAGAGGATCTGGGCGGAGAGATCCTGGGGCGCGTCCGGCGCCGAGAGACGGCCGACCGTCGCCCTCGTCTCCGTCTGCTCCTGGCGCAGGCGATCCACCGTGACCCGCAGGTCGTCCACGTCGCGCTGCAGACGCGGAGTGGTGCCGAGGGTGGCGGCGCAGGCCGCCATGACGAACGATGTCACCAGGGCGACAGCGGCCGCGAGCAGCCGTCCCCGGCGGCTACCGGACATGGAATTCCGCCCGGCGGTTGCGCGCCCATGCCGTGGTGCTGTGCCCTGGATCCGCAGGACGTTCCTCGCCGAACGAGACGACCTCGAAGCGTGTCCTTTCGAGCCCTTTCTGGACGAGATACTCCTTCACCGTGTTGGCTCGCCGATCCCCGAGTGCGAGGTTGTATTCGGTGGTTCCTCTCTCGTCGCAGTGTCCCTCGATACGGATCTTCAGCGCCGGATACTCCTTCAGAAAGGCGGCATTGCGGTCGAGGGAGTTC
The DNA here is from genome assembly GCA_046757965.1 of Acidobacteriota bacterium. Classification (GTDB taxonomy): domain Bacteria; phylum Acidobacteriota; class Polarisedimenticolia; order SMYD01; family SMYD01; genus JBHHZI01. Next base: position 5,638 of record JBHHZI010000061.1, read on the forward strand.
CGCGCGTCGTCGGTCAGCGCAGCGCGATCGAACTCGAAGTAAACACTCTCCATGCGGGCTTCGGCCCATCGGGGATCTCCCGCTGCCTCACCGGGTCCGATCTCCTCGCCGGTGAAGTCGGTCTCGTCGAGGGCACTCTCGGCTTCCCGGGCGGGTGGTGTCGCGGCCGGCCCGAACGGGTCGGTGACGGTCTCTGCCGGTCCAGGGGACTGGACGGCAGGGGGCGCGGAATCACTGACTCCCTCGGTGTCCGGAACGGTCCGGCACCCTCCTGCGGCCAGGGTGACGATGGCGAGGAGGGTGGCGATACGGGTGATCGGTTCACTGCCGTGACGCATCGTGTCTGTCCTCCGTTTGGGCTGAGCGGATCTCATGTTCCGGTTGACCAGTCCGGCGTCTCGCAACCGCCGCGACGGGTGAGGCGACGGATGTGCTGTCCGTCGAGGTCCATCGAGTAGATCTGGTAGCGGCCTGTTCGATCCGACGCGAACACGATGTGCAGGCCGTCCGAAGAGAACCTGGGGTTCTCGTTGTTGCCCATCCTGCGGGTCAACTGCCGGGTGGCGCCGGTGGCGATATCGAGCAACATGATCTGGAATCTTCCGTCGAGGCGGCTGACGTAGGCGAGCCGGCTCTGCACCCGGGCGGACCACGCCGCCGAGTCATTGTAGTTGCCTTCACGCGTGACGCGCCGGATGTTCGCGCCATCGATGTCCATCAGATAGATCTGAGGAGTCCCCGAGCGGTCCGAAGTGAACGCGATCTCCCTGCCGCTCGGTGAGAAGGCGGGTGACGTGTCGATGGCCGGATGGTTGGTCAGGCGAGTGAGCGTCGACGATGCGAGGTCGATCTTCACCAGCTCCGTGTTGCCGTTCCGGCTGGCCGAGTAGACCATCGAACTCCCGTCCGGTGACCACTCCGGCGCCGAGTTGAGGTCCCCCTCGCGGGCGAAGACGCGCGACCGGCGCCCGTCGGCATCCACGAGGTGAATCTCCGGCCGGCCGGTGACGTAGGTGACATACGCGAGCTGGCTGCCGTCCGGCGACCACGCCGGCGACAGGTTGAGACTGCCGTTGTTGGTGATCTGCACCGGACGGTTTCCATCGTAGTCCATCACGAAGATCTCCTTCCGGTGCGCGGAGATGCGCACGGAGAACGCGATCTTCGTCAGGAAGATGCCGTCGACGCCTGTCAGGTTCCGCACCACGTCATTGGCGAGCTTGTGCCCGATCCGACGGACGAGATTCTCGCCCCCCTGGTAGCGCTTGCCGAAGATGAGATGTCCTCCCCGCCGGCGGGCGTCATCTCCCTCGGTGTCATACAGGCGCCCCTCCACGCTCAGGTCCGACCCGCGAGCGGTCAGCTTGCCCAGGAACACCGCCTGGGCGCCGATGGAGCGCCAGTCGCGAAACCGGACATCGCGCTCGGAGAAGGCCGGGACGAGGCGGTACAGGTCGGCGTCGACCAGGTCGAAATAGCCCGAGAACGTCAGGTCGTCCCACATGACCTCATGAATGCGCGTGGCGAGGTCCGCCCAGCGGGGACCGGGGTCGACGGTCGGAAATTCCGGGACCGCGATGGGCATCTTGTTGAAGCCGCCTTCCCGGATCTCGGCGGAGACGTCCGGGTGCTCCTGGGCACGGAGAGGGCCGCCCGTGGCTCCCACCAGTGCCGCGACGGCGAGCACGCGAAGCCCGCGGACGCGGCGGCGTCTAGACATCGCCCGGGTCGAGGGTGAAGGTGATCGCGACATTCAGTGTGTCCTCGGTGAACTGCGGGGGCAGGGGAGGAAATCGCGAGACGGCCGAGACGGCCCTGAGGGCCGACTCATCGAGCCGCCGGTCGGGCGAGGGCGCGTCGATCCGGATGTCCGACACGCTGCCGTCCTCGTGAATGTGAAACAGGACGCGAACCGACAGATTCCGGTCGCCGGAACCGATGTAGACGGGTCTCTGCCAGTTGGCGCGCAGGATGTTGAGAAGCTGCGAGGTGTAATACGCATAGTCGAAGTCGGCGCTGCCGAGCGTCAGACCGAGGCCGGTCTCGCCGCCGGCCGGTGAGGGCGTCGCCGGTTCCCCGGCGACGGCGCCGGGCACCGGCTCCCCCGGGCGATCGGGCTCCGGGCTGCGCTTCGCGGGTTCCGGTTTCGCCTGTGGTTTCGGCCGGGTGGGAGGCTTCTTCTTCGAGACCTTTTCCGGGGATTTCTTCTTCCTCGGAGGCGGCGGGACACTCTTCTTCGGTGGTGGGGGGGCGGTCGACGGAGCCGCCGGCGAGGCGGCAACCGGTGGAGAGCGTCGCGCCATTGACGGCGGCAGGTCGACCAGAACGCCGGGGAGAATGGTGTCCCACTGTGGCGCGGTCGCCCGCGGACGCAGCGTCGGGAGCAGCGCCGCGGTGATGATCACCACCACGTGCGCGGAGAGAGACACCGTCACCATGCGCGCAAGACCGGGGGCGAGTGGATGGGGGAGCCGGAGTGTGACCTTCACGGATGGTCAGCTTCCCTTGCCCTTGGAACCCCGGGGCTGGATGACGAGGCCCACCTCGCCGATCCCGCCCTTGCGGCACTGGTCCATGACGAACATGACCCGACCGTACGGAATCGAGGCGTCGGCCTGCAGATAGACGAAATCGTGGCCGGTCTTCTTCCGTGCCTCGTCCACACGGACCGCGAGCAGTTCCTCGTGAACCGGTTCGTTGCCCAGCCACAGGTCGCCGTTCCTGTCCACCGTCACCAGCAGGGTCTGCTCCCTGGGTTCTGTCGAGACGTCCGCCGACGGCAGGGTGACGTCGACTCCGCGGTGCATCATCGGCGCCGTGACCATGAAGATCACGAGAAGGACGAGCATCACGTCGACCAGCGGCGTGACGTTGATCTCGGCCAGGGTGCCTCGCCCGCCTGTTCTGCTGACCGGGGCGCCCATCCATTCACCGCCGGCCGACCGGCAGGTCATGGGCCATCATCTCCACGCTCGATGTTGCGATCTCGCCGGGCAGCGTGTCCATCAACTGCGAGGAGAAGTTGTCCATCTTGGCCTGCATGACACGGATCCGCTGGAGAAACTGGTTGTATGCCATGACCGCCGGAATGGCGGCGACGAGTCCCATGGCGGTGGCGATGAGCGCCTCGGCGATGCCCGGGGCCACCACGCCGAGCGATGAGGAACCGCTGGCGCCGAGGGCGAAGAACGTGTTCATGATGCCCCACACCGTCCCGAACAGGCCGATGAAGGGTGATGCACTGGCGGTCGTGGCGAGCAGGGGCAGGTAGCGCTCGAGGTGCAGCACCTCGCGATTGGTGGCCCGTTCCATCTCGTTACGCACGCGCCGCAGATCGCTGTCGGATGCCGAGGGGCCGCCTCTCCGGGTCCATTCGTCAAACCCCGCACGCATCAGCTCGGCCTCGGGCGCGTGGTCGTAGTTCTCGGCGAGATCGCGCAGGTCGGCGAGGCCCGGGTGACCGCGCTCGATCTCGCGCCAGATCTCGTCCGATTCTCGAGCGGCGCGGCCGAACGATCGCGCCTTGAGCAAGATCACGGCCCACGAGCTGACGGACAGGGCCAGCAGCAGCAACAGCACCAGCTGGACGACGGGGCTCGCGTGGATGACCAGGGACAGGAAGTCGAATTGGTTTTCCTGGCGAGGTGCCTGGGCGAGCAGGCCGTAGATCACGGGGGGCAATGCACCTCCACTGTGGTGTCGATCTTGTTCTCCCCGGCAGCACTGTAGCAATGCCCGGATCGGTTGTCAATTGCCCATACCGTCGCAAGATGCTGCAATGAATCGAGTTGGCGATGATCCGTTGTTGACCGACCGGGCGCCGTCTGGTAGCGTGACCGCGACCGGCGCGGAGGTCCCTCTCCTGCCCCGGTCAGCCGTGCCGCAAGATGCTGGCCTTCCTTCGCGTTTGCAATCTCGCCGTTCTTCGTGATGTCGAGATCTCGTTCGGCTCCGGCTTCAATGTTCTCTCCGGAGCCACCGGCGCGGGCAAGTCGATCCTCGTCGATGCGGTCGGTCTGTTGCTCGGAGATCGTGCGGACGGTGGCCGGCTGCGTGCAGGGGCGGACACGGCGTCGGTCGAGGGCCAGTTCCTCGCCGGCCGGGCGCTGGTCGACGAGATCGAGTCGGCGGGCATCCCACCGTGTGGCGAGGAGGGGCTGATCGTCCGGCGGGAACTGCGCCGCGGCGCCGGGAATCGAGTCTTCGTCAACGGTGCGCTCACGCCCCTGTCGGTGCTGCGTCGGCTCATGGGCCATCAGGTGGCGATCCATGGCCAGAACAGCCACCTGAGCCTGGCGCGACCCGAGTCGGCGGCGGCGTTCTTCGATTCGTTCCTGGACGCAGGCGCGGGACTGGATGACCTGGCTATTTCCTGGCGCGCCCTGACCAGGGCGATGAACTCGTGCTCGGAACACGCGGCCCGGCGCGCATCTCGAGACGATCGCCTCGAGCACCTGCGCCGCCGGCTGGCGGAGATCGATGCGGTGCGCCCGGAGCCCGGGGAGGATGAGGGGCTTCTCGCCGAGGAACGGCTCCTGGCGAGCGCGACCGAGCGCCGCGAGCGCGCGGACCGTCTGCTCGCGGCGCTGCTGGACGGGGAGGACTCGGTCACCGCGGTCCTGTACCGGGGGCTCTCGGATCTGACGGAACTCGCCGCGCTCGATCCGCGGTTGTCCGAGGAGGCCGGGCGGTTGCGAGAGGCCGCCCTCTGCATCGAGGACGTGGCGACGACCGTGCGGGATTCTCTGCCCGGCGACGAGGTCGATGCAGGCCGCCTGAGCGCGGTTCAGGTCCGTCTGGCGGAGCTTCAGGGCCTCGCCCGTCGACACGGGGGTGACCTGGCCGCGGTCTGCCGCGTTGCCGAGGCGACGCGGGAAGAGATCGAGACCCTCGAGGATCTCGGCGGCACCACCCGGCGCCTGCGAGCCGAGCTGGCCGCGGCGGCGGGAGAGTTCGACCGCATCGCTCGCCGGGTCTCCGCTGCCCGCCGGGTGGCCGCAGAGCAGATGAGCACGCGGACGACGGCCCTTCTCGGCGCGCTCGGGCTTCAGGGAGCGCGGTTCGAGGTCACCCTCGACGGCACGCCCCCCGGGGAGGGGGCATCCGCCGCGCAGATCCTGGAGTGCGGCTCGTCCGGTGGCTACGAACGGGCGCGGTTCTGCTTTGCCGCCCATCCGGGTGACGCGCCGCTGCCGATTGCCCGGGTGGCCTCCGGCGGCGAGCTGTCGCGGCTGATGCTCGCCCTGCATCTGGTGCGGGAAGGGTCCGGGCCGGCGGGGGGCGCACCGACCCTCATCTTCGATGAGGTCGACGCGGGCATCGGTGGCGAGCAGGCCACGGTCCTGGTCCGTTATCTGGCGCGCGTGGCCGCCGACAGGCAGGTCATCTGCGTGACCCATCTTCCCCAGGTGGCCGCGGGTGCCGGCCGACACCTGCAGATCCGGAAGGTGGAGCGCGAGGGTCGGGCACAGACCGATGTTGTCGACCTGGACCGGGCCGGGCGCGTCGAGGAGATCGCGCGCATGCTGGGCGGGAGCGGCAAGCCGGACACCGCCCGGAGCCATGCGCAGGCTCTCCTGTCCGCCGCGGCCGAGAATTCCCGGCGGCCCGGCGCCAGGCAACGGACCCCTGCAGGCCGGGCGCGTCACGCGATACCCTGAAGCCGGGAGGATTCGACCGTGACCAAGGCCGTGTACCCCGGTTCGTTCGACCCGGTGACCAACGGACACCTCGATCTCGTCTGCCGGGCGGCCAATCTGTTCGACGAGGTGGTCGTCGCCGTGCTGGTCAACCCGGCCAAGGGCGAGACGTTCGACGTGCGCGAACGTGTCGAGATGCTCAGACGGGCCACCCGGGACTTCCAGCGTGTCCGGGTCGATTCGTTCGACGGGTTGCTCGTCAACTACATTCACTCCGCCGGCGCCCAGGTCATCGTCCGGGGCCTGCGCGCTGTTTCCGACTTCGAGTACGAGTTCCAGATGGCGTTGATGAACAGACGTCTCAACTCGGCCGTGGAGACCGTCTACATGATGCCTGCGGAGACGTACACCTACCTGTCCAGCCGTCTGGTCCGCGAGGTCGCGTCCCTGGGCGGCACGGTGAGCGGACTGGTGCCCGAGGCGGTCGCCGAGGCGCTGGCGCGCCGGCTCGGGCCGGCCGCCGGAGGCGCATCGTGAGGCTTGCCGACCGGATGAATCGCTTCGGCGCATCGCCGACCATGGCGGCCAAGCAGGCCGCCGCGTTGTTGCGGGCCCGGGGCGAATCGATCATCGACCTCTCGGTCGGGGAACCGGACTTTCCCACGCCGGAGCATGTCGTCGCCGCGGCGCAGGCCGCGCTCGAGAACGGCAAGACACATTACACGGCCGCTGCCGGGCTGCCGGCCCTGAGAGAGGCGCTGGCGACCTACCTGTCCGGCATCGCCGGAGTCGGGATCGATGCCGACCGCGTGGTCGTCACCTGCGGTGGCAAGAGCGCCCTGCTCTACGTCATCCTGGCGCTGGTCCAGGCGGGAGATGAGGTTGTCATTCCCGCGCCGTGCTGGGTGTCGTTCCCCGACCAGGTCCGCCTGGCCGGGGGCGAGCCGGTGCTGGTTCCCGGCAGGGCGGAGAGCGGGTTCGGCCCGGATGTGGCGGCGCTGGGGGCCGCGCTGACCGATCGGACCCGGCTGATGATCGTCAATTCGCCGGTCAACCCGACCGGTGCGGTGATGCGACCGGGAGACTGGCCCGAGCTGATCGCGGTATGCCGCCGGCGCGGCGTCATCCTCCTCTCCGACGAGACCTACAACGAGCTGGTGCACGACGACGGGCCGATCGACACCATCCTGAAGCATGCGGGAGGCTCCGACGAGGGTGTCGTGATCGTCAACTCCTTCTCCAAGACCTGGTCGATGACCGGCTGGCGAGTCGGATACGTGTGCGGTCCGCTGCCTCTTGTCCGCGCCGTGACCCGGTTGCAGAGCCAGGACACGACCCATCCGGCCACCTTCGCCCAGCATGGCGCCATCGCCGCGCTCACCGGCCCCGGGGATGCGACGATGATGATGCGGTCCGAGTATCGGCGCCGATGCCGCCTGATGCTCGATGAACTCCGGACATTGGCGGGATTCTCCTGTGCGCCGCCCAGGGGCGCCTTCTACCTGTTTCCGGATGTCACCGGGGCCATGGAAAGAAAGTCCTGCGCAGACGACGGCGAGTTCGCGGACCGCCTCCTGCACGAGGCTCATGTCGCCGTCGTGGCGGGGAGCGCATTCTGCGGCCCCGGGTGTGTGCGCATGAGCTATGCGGTGGCAGACGACGACCTGCACGAGGCGATGCGCCGCATCCGGGAGTGGCTCGCATCTTCGTGACGCCGCATGCAACCGGGATGTTCGTACGCCGCGCCGCCGCGGTGGCCGCGGGGAGCGCGCTGCTCCTGGTCGCCCACGTGGCGTCCGCCGCTTCCGGTCCGGAACCGGGAACGGCCCCGGCTCTCGGACCGGTGGTCGTCGTGCCGGTGAGCGGTGCGTTGCTCCCGGTGACCGGCGACTTTCTCGCCCGGGCTCTCGAGGTGGCGAGCCGGCGTCAGGCGCGGCTGGTCCTCATCGAACTGGATACGCCTGGCGGGCTGGTGACGACGGTGCGAACCATGGTCGCGTCGATTCTCGCCAGCCCCGTCCCGGTCGCCGTGTATGTCACACCGGACGGGGCGTCGGCGGCCTCCGGCGGCGCCTTCCTGGTGCTGGCGGCCGACGTGGCCGCCATGGCACCGGTGGCCTCGATCGGTGCCGCCCACCCGGTCTACATGGCTGGCAAGAACGAGAAGGGAGACATCCTGCTCGAGAAGGCGGAGAATGACCTCGCGGCGTTCATCCGCTCGCTGGCGGAACGGCGCGGGCGGAACCCGGACGAGGCCGAGTTGCTCGTGCGAGAGAGTCTGTCCCACTCCGCGCAGGAGGCGCTCGCCCTCGGGTTCATCGAGTGGATTGCCACCGACCGGGAAGATCTCCTCGCGCAGATCGACGGCACGGAGGTCGCGCGGGCGGACGGGACCGTCGTGCCGATGACCCTCGCCGGGGCGACGACCGAGGTGGTGACCATGACCGTGCGGGAGACGGTGCTGTCCGTCCTGTCGCAGCCGATGGTCGCCTTCTTCCTGCTGGCCCTCGGTCTGCTGGGCGTCTACATGGAGATCACGCATCCGGGCACCCTTCTGCCGGCGGCGGTGGGTATCATCTGTCTGCTTCTGTTCGCGCTGGCCAGCCAGGTGCTGCCGGTGAACTGGGGGGGAGTGGCTCTCATCGGACTGGGTCTTGGCCTGCTGGTCCTCGAGGTGTACGTGGTGTCCTATGGCGCATTGAGTGTGGGCGGCGTCGGGTGCATGGTGGTCGGCTCTCTGGTGCTGTTCGACACGCCGCCGGAGTTGAGAATTCCGCGCGGCGTCGTGGTCTCCATTGCCCTCGGCGTTGGTCTCGTGGCGCTGTCGCTCGTCCGGCTCGCCGTCACCTCCCAGTCTCGCCGTCCGTCCACGGGCCGCGAGGGGCTCGTCGGGACGGTGGGTGAGGCGGTGACCGACCTGCGCCCGGCCGGCAAGGTCCTGGTTCACGGCGAGTACTACGATGCGTTCGCTCAGCGTCCGGTCGGTCGGGGCGAGCGGGTCGAGGTGATTGCCCTGGACGGTCGCGAACTCCGGGTCGGTCCCGCCCCGCGCGGTCCGGCATCTTCGGGTCCTCTTCCACGGGGGTGACATGTCAGCCGCTTTCCTGATCCCTCTCGTCGTTCTGCTGTATCTCGTGTCCTGCGTGAAGATCCTCAACGAGTACGAGCGCGGCGTGATCTTCCGACTCGGCCGTCTGGTGGTTCCCGAGAAGGGGCCGGGCCTGATTCTGGTCTTCTGGCCGATGGACAGACTCGTGCGTGTCTCCCTCCGGACGATCGTCATGGACGTGCCACCGCAGGACATCATCACGCGTGACAATGTCTCGGTGAAGGTCAACGCGGTTGTCTACTTCCGTGCGATGGATCCCAACAGGGCGGTCACGGAGGTCGAGAATTTTCACTACGCGACCTCGCAGCTCGCCCAGACCACACTGCGCTCCGTCCTGGGGCAGGCCGATCTCGATGATCTCCTGTCGGAGCGCGAACGTCTCAACACGGATCTCCAGTCGATCCTGGATCGCCAGACCGACCCGTGGGGCATCAAGGTCACGGCCGTCGAGGTGAAGCACGTGGACCTGCCTGGAGAGATGCAGCGAGCCATGGCGCGTCAGGCCGAGGCGGAACGGGAGAAGCGCGGCAAGATCATTCATGCCGATGGCGAACTCCAGGCCTCCATCGCCCTGTCGGAGGCGGCGGTGGCGATGAGTCACAACCCTGTCACCTTGCAGCTTCGCTATCTCCAGACCCTGAGCGAGATCGCGTCGGAAAAGAATTCCACCATCATCTTCCCGCTGCCGATCAACATGTTCGATGCATTCACGGTCCACGGTGACGCGGCGGCGAAGACTGCGCGCCCGGGACCGGGAATCGACAGGAGGACCGATGGCGAGAAAGACTGAAGCGGACGAGGGGTATCTCGAGGTCCAGATGGATGGCCGACAGGTCGTCATCGTGGTCGTGGGAGTTCTTCTGCTGTGTGCGATCTCGTTCTACTTCGGAGTTCGTGTGGGTCGCGCCGAGGCGGCCAGCCGTTCGGGGCCGGAGCTGACGTCGTCCGACAGCCCGACCATCGAGCTCGATGACGAGGACGCTGCCGCGGATCTGACCTTCTTCGACAGCGTGGGCGAGCGCCCGTCACCGTCAGCCGTTCCGGCGACGGCCGAACCGGCCCCGAAGGAAGCGCCGGAGGAAGCCCAGAAGGAAGCGCACAAGCCCGCCATCCCGGACCGGGACGGTCCGCCGTCGCCCGGTGTGGCGGCCAAGACGCCCTCCCCCGGGCCGCCTGGGGAGCAGCCGTCCTCGACCGCCGCCCGGACCGGGTACGAGATCCAGGTTGGTGTCTTCTCGACGCGCGCCCAGGCGGAACGCCTGGTCGCCCGTCTTCGGGAGAAGAATTTTGCCGCTGCCATCTCGCCCACCGGGAACCGGGGCAAGGTCAACTATCGTGTGCGCGTGGGTGGCTACGGATCCCTGGCGGCCGCCGAGAGCGATGCGGCGCGGCTCCGCAACGAGGAGAAGCTGCAGACCTGGATCCCCCCGCAGGGCGGATGAGCCGGAGCCGGTTGGGGGCGGCGGTCCTTTCCGGGGTCGTTGCCGCGCAGGCCTTCCCGCCCCTCGATCTCGGGGTCCTCGCCTGGGTCGCTCTCGTCCCGCTTCTGGCGGCGATCGACGGTGTGACGCCGAGGCAGGGCGCCATGCTGGCCGGTCTTCAGGGCGCCGTGTTCTTTGGCGGGTTGCTCTCCTGGATTCCCCGGGTCGTGGCCGGGTATGGCCATCTCGGATGGGCGCTGGGCCTGCTGATCGGCGGCATCCTGGTCGCCGTGCTGGCGTCGTTCCACGCCGCCTTCGGTGCGCTGATCGCCTGGCTGTCCCGGTTCGACACCGGCATGGCCCGGGTGGCGACGCCGTTCGCCTGGGTGGCTCTGGCGGAGTGGGGTCGGCTCTGGCCCCTGGGTGGGTTCCCGTGGGGGTATCTCGGCTACACCCAGTACCGGTTCCCCGCCATGCGTGGGCTGGCCCCCTGGGGCGGTGTCCTCCTCCTGTCGCTGCTCATCGTGGGGGTCAACACGCTGCTGTTTGTCGCCGTGCGGCCGCGAGGCGGCCCGTCCCGCCGCCGTCTGGCGGCGGCAGCGATGGCCTGCGGGCTGCCGGTCGCCATCTGGCTCGTGGTGCCGGCCGGTGCCCGGGCGGAGGAGGGGGACGGGCCCGCCGTTCGCGTCGCGGCGGTGCAGGGGAACGTGCCTCAGGACGAGAAGTGGCAGGCGGTGAACCGCCGGGCCATCGTCTCGCGTCACCTGGATCTGACCCGCAAGGCCGCGGAGGGAGGCGCCGAACTGATCCTCTGGCCCGAGTCCTCGACCCTCGAGCCGATCGAGACCCAGACCGGCCTGCTCGGCCAGTTACAGGAGATCGCCGACGCATATCACACGGCCGTCGTGCTGGGCAGCGTCCATCGACTCTCCCCGGTGGAGTACACGAATGCCGCGTTCCTGCTGGTGCCGGGACGCGGGCTGGTGGATCGGTACGACAAGATGCGCCTCGTTCCGTTCGGTGAGACGGTGCCGCTCCGGTCGGTGCTGTTCTTCATCGGGCCTCTCGTGCAGGAGGTCGGCTCCTTCACTCCCGGCACCGATCCGAAGCCGCTGGCCCGTGCCGAATCCATCGGCGGGTCGGCGCCCGGGGGCGCGGCCTTCTCGATGGCGATCTGCTACGAGGTCATCTATTCGCCTCTCATCGCGCGACAGGTGCGGGAGGGATCAACCTTTCTGGCAACCATCACCAACGATGCGTGGTTCGGCCGCTCGGCCGCACCGGCACAGCACTTCGCGATGGCGGTGATGCGTGCCGCGGAGATGAGGCGATGGCTTGTCCGTGCCGCGAACACGGGAATCTCGGGAATCATCACGCCGGGTGGCGAGGTCGTGGCGCGACCCGAGCTGTTCGAGACCGGCCTTCTCCGTGGCGTGATT
>JBHHZI010000062.1:0-17203 GCA_046757965.1 Acidobacteriota bacterium
GGTGTCGAGCCGCTCCGCCGCCATCAGTGTCCGGCGGACGCGCCGCCGCGCCGGGGGTCGGCTGCGGCGAGGATGAGGCCGTCGGGGGTCCGGCTGAGCAACTGGACATCACCCAGGGAGCCGACCGGGGCCAGGTCGTATCCCTGGCTCACCAGCGCGGCGCGCACCTCCGGGGGAAGGGTGTGCCGCTCGTAGAAGAGCCGGTCGGGGAGACCCTGGTGATGGATCCGCGGGGCATCCACCGCCTCCTGGGGACCGGCCTCGAGATCGACCAGGTTGATGATCACCTGCAGGATGCTCGACGGGATGGTCGCCCCGCCCGGTGTGCCCAGGACGAACTCCACGTGGCCGCCCTTCTCGACGATGGTGGGTGTCATCGAGGAGACCGGACGTTTTCCCGGCGCGATGGCATTGGGCGCCGACCCCGGAATGGCATAGGTATTGGGCACGCCGGGAGCGATGGCGAAGTCGTCCATCTCGTCGTTCCAGAAGAGCCCGGTGTCCACCGCCATGGTGGCGGTGCCGAAGCTGCGATTGAGGGTCGTGGTGTGCGCCACCGCGTTTCCCCATCGATCGATGACCGAGACGTGGGTGGTGTTCGTGCCTTCCTGGCCGTGGTCGCCGCCGTCGGGAAAGACGTCCACGGACGGCGTCGCCTGAACGTGCCGCATGCCCTCGCGCCAGGTCTCGAGGTGGGCCGCATCGAGCAGGCGGGTGACCGGGACGTCGACGAAGTCGGGATCCCCCATCCAGTGCTGTCGATCCACGAAGCCGCGGCGCAAGGCCTCGGCCTGCAGGTGAATCAGCCGCGCGCCGCCCTTCTGATCCGGCTCCAGGGGAAAGGCCTCCAGGGCACCGAGAGCCTGCAGGAGTGTGACGCCACCGGCACTCGGCGGCGGGGGCACGAGGACCGTGTGACCGCGGTACACACGATTCAGGGGCGCCCGCACCTGCGCCGCGTAGCCGGCCAGGTCCTGCGCCGAGATCAGGCCTCCCCGTCGTTCCATGTCTGCGACCAGTTGCCGCGCCACACTGCCTGTGGTCAGGGCGACCGGTCCCTCGTCGCGCAGCGCGGCCAGCGTGCGGGCCAGGGCAGGCTGGACGAGGCGATCGCCGGGTGAGGGCGGCTTGCCGCCCGGCAGAAACAGAGCCTGCGCACCCGGGTCCGATGACAGGCGTCGCGAGGCGCGCTGCAGGGAAGTGGCCAGGGAGGGGGAGACGGCGAACCCGTCGCGCGCCAGCAGAAGCGCGGGTTTGACCAGGACCCGCCAGGGCAGTCGACCATGGCGTTCGTGCAACAGCGCCAGGCCGGGAACGGTGCCGGGGACGGCGCTGGCCCGTGGCGAGTCGGTGGCCTCGTCATGCCGTGGCTGACCGTCGGCGTCGAGGAAGAGCGTCGGTGTGGCGGCTGCAGGCGCGACCTCCCGGGCGTCGATCACCTCGCGTGTGCCGTCGGCTCCTCGCCACAGGGAAAAGTGCCCGCCGGTCAGGTTGCCGGCCTGGGGATGGACCACGACGAGGGCCAGAGCTGTGGCCACCAGGGCATCGGCGGCGGAGCCCCCCTGGGCGAGGATGTCCGCGCCGGCCTGGGAGGCCAGGCGGTCGACGGAGACCACCGCCCCGTGAGGGTACCGGTCGGGCGCCCGGCTGGCTGCCAGCGGCGACGCGGATCCCACCCACGCCAGGCAAGCGGCGACGGCAACCCACCGTCGCACGGACGAGAAGGCCGCCCGGCCCGGCGTCCGGCCCGGGGTCACGGCGCTGTTTTCGGCCGGGCCGGCGCACGCTCGCCGCGCAGGGCGTCGAGTTCACGGCGCACACGCGTCAGGCGTCGCGAGAGGCTGACCAGGTAGACGGCGAGCAGGCCCCAGAAGAAGGTGTAGGCCCAGAAGAGGTAGCCCAGGTTTTGCCAGCGGGAAGGATCCATGTCTGTCTCCGGTACAGGGCAACGGCGGTTGCGCCGGACCGCTGCCTCAGAGGGGCGCGTCTCTCCACCCGCCGGCCGACTCCTGGAGGCCCTCGACCTCGTCCTCCAGGATGCCGATGCGAGTCCGGTAGATCACCAGGAGCAGGAAGAGCAGGAAGAAGGTGAGCAGGGAGGCGAGAAAAGCGTGGGACATGCGCGGAGCGATGCCGCCGCCGCCGCGCCCGAACACCACCGGGTGAATGCCTCGCCACCACCGGACCGAGTAGTAGACCAGGGGCACGTTCAGGAACGCCACGATGCCCAGAACGGCGCAGAAGCGCGCCTTCTGCAGGCGGTTATCCGTGTAGGTCTGGAGAAGCAGGTAGGAGATGTAGATGAGCCACATGATCAAGGTGGTGGTGAGCCGGGGTTCCCATGGCCACCAGGCTCCCCAGATGGGCCGGGCCCACAGCGGACCGGTGACCAGAACCACGGTGCAGAAGAGGATGCCGGTCTCCACCGACGCCCGGGCGAGGTTGTCCCAGAACAGACGCCGGGTGGTCAGGTAACCGACGCTCGCCACGAAGGCAACGAAGAAGGCCAGGAACGAGGTCATGGCCGACGGAACGTGAAAGTAGAAGATCCGCTGGACGATGCCCATGGTGGTCTCGGTCGGCACGTACGATGGGATCGGAAAGACGACCGTGTCACCGAACACGGCCAGCAGAACACCGACGAGGAGCACGCTGACCACGGCGAGCAGGATATGGAGGAAGAGTCGCACACGAATCTCCGTCGCTCAGTCCTCGATCAACGGCTCGAAGAGCATCGTGGCCACCGAGAAAAAGACCATATCATAGGCCAGGCCCACACGAAGCCAGATCCCCGCGCCGGTCAGGTCCCCCACCTGGAGAACGCCGCTGGTCGCCTTCACTGCCGACATGAGCAGCGGCACGATCATGGTGAACTGGAGCACCGGCAGGAGCAGATAACCGCGCCGTACCTTGATGGCCATGGCCGCGAACAGCGTTCCGACCGCGACGAATCCGGCGGTGTGGATGAGCAGCACGAGAGCGAGGGGCGCGGCCACCGGGCGCAGGTCCGCATTGAACAGCAGGCCGGCGGCCGGCACGAACAATGCCTCGGGAATCAGCAGTGCCACGAGAGCCGCGAATGCCTTGCCGAGGTAGACGGCCGCGGGATCCGAGGCCGAGAGCAGGAGCCCGGCGAGACCATCCTCGTCGCGTTCCCGTGCGAAGGAGGTCTGCAGGCCGAGCATCCCCGCGAACGAGACGGCCACCCAGATCAGCCCGGGGCCCACTGTGGCGAATTCCAGCCTGGCCAGATCGAACGCGAAGTGGAAGATCACCAGGACGACGAGAGCGAAGAACAAGACGGTGATCAGGTTCTCACGTGAACGGACCTCGCACCGCAGGTCCTTGGCCGCGACGTGCCACAGGCTCCTCAGGAACCTCATGAGGGCGCCCCGACGAGCCGTTGCAGTGTGACCTCGTGGCCGGGCAGGGTGCGCAACGGCACGCACCGCCGGGTGGCTGTCGGCCGACCGTGCTCGAGGATGAGGCACCGATCGGCGAGGGCCACGGCACGAGGCAGATCGTGGGTCACGAGCAGGGTGGCGGACTGGCCGCCGCCGCGTGGCTGGAGAAGATCCTCGACGATGGCGGTACCCGTGCGATCCAGACCGGAGAACGGCTCATCCAGCAGGAGCAGCCTCGGGTGGCCGATGAGGGCCCGGGCCAGGGAGGCCCGCTGCTGCATGCCCCGGGAGAGACGATCCGGGAGAATGTGGCGCCATTCCCACAGGTTGACGCGCCGCAGGAGCGCCTCGACCTCGTCGTGCGGACAGGCCACGCCGCGCAATCGCGCGTGCAGGAGCAGGTTCTCTGCGGCGGTCAGGTCCGCGTACAGAAAGGTGGCATGCCCCGCGAACCCGAGGGAGTGGCGGTGCAGCGCCCGGGTCCGCCCCCGCAGGGGCTGTCCATCGACGGTGAGGTGCCCTCGTGTCGGGGCCAGCAGGGTGGCCGCTATCTTGAGCAGGGTCGTCTTCCCGGCCCCGTTGCCACCGAGAATCGCGACGGTCTCGCCCGGGAACAGATCGAGGTCCACGTCCGCAAGCGCGCGGAATCGGCCATAGGATCGGCCGATGGCATGAAACGAGAGGAGCGGGGGGGCCGGGGAGGCGGTTGGGGTCAAGTCGTGCTCTTCGCGTCCGTCGTGGCGCCCAGCCGGTCGAGTTCGCGCAGGGCGGCGATGGCTTCCTTCTGGTACGCGCCCTTCATGGCAGCGTAATCGTCGTCGGAGAGCTTGCCGGCGGCCCGGTCCTGTTCGAGGTCGGCAAGCGCCTCGTAGGTGGCGTCGCGCCGTGAGAGCGCATCCGCCAGCTCGGTGACGCCGGGAGCCGGGCCCGGTGCGGCGGACGCGTCCTCCGCGCGGCGGAAGAACGGGGCGAGAACGAAGGCCATCGTGGCCAGGAGCACCATCGACAGGATTACGATCGACATCGGGGCTCCTCGATCAACCGTGCCTCGACCGCATGTCGTCTTCGATGCGATCGAGATACGTCCGGTCGACACCGGACACCGCGGCAGGCCGCGCGGGGAGCAGGGAAGCTTGCCGGCGGCGCAGCAGGACGACGGTCAGTGTCAGCAGACCGATGAACGTGGCGGCGAACGGCATGATCCAGCCGACGAGATTGAATCCCGTCCGGGTCGGCGTGGCCAGGATCTGCTCGCCCCGCTCGGCCACCCATGCCGCCACGACCTGGTCGGGAGACAGCCCCGAGTCGAGCTGGCCGGCGATGCGCTCGCGGATGGCATCGGCGGTCCCGCACGAGCAGTCGGCCACAGCGAGCCCCGAACAGCCGCAGTAACAGATGAGGCGGGAACTCACGGCCTGGATATCGGCATCGGACGCGGCGGGCGAGACGGCGGGCAGCATGAGAGCCACCAGGGCGACGAGAGGGGCGAGGCGATGCATCCGGAGGCGCTCAGGCCGCGGCCCGATCCTCCGCAAGGGCGGTCTGGGTCATGAAACGCTTCTCTCTATCGTCCGGCAGCATGGTGATCACACCTCCCGCCAGCAGGATGACGCCACCGAACCAGATCCATGAGACGAGAGGATTCAGATAGTGCTTGAAGGTCGCATCGCCATCTTCCGTGGCGCTGAGCAGGACAACATAGAGGTCATCGGCGAAGGCATGGTGGATGGCCACTTCTGACGCCGGCTGATTCCGGAAGGCCGGGAAGAATTCCTTCGCCGGATGGAGCGTGTCGACCCGCTCTCCCCCGGCGGAGATGTCGAGCCGGGCGATGTAGGAATCCGCGCGCGGCGTGGAGAGCGCACGGATCTCCTGGTAGGCCAGTGTGTACTCGCCGAGGGTGAACGTCTCGCCCGGCTGAACCACGTGGGTGGTCGTCTCCTGGAACGCCGACGAGCCAGTGATGCCGGCGAAGATCACGACCATGCCCACGTGCACGATGTACCCACCCCAGCGACGCTTGTTGCTGGCGGTGAGGCGAACGAGAGCCGTGGCGGCGTTCTCGCCGTACATCCGGATGCGGGCGCGGGCGCCCTTGGCGAACTCCACCGCGGTGGAGGCGAGAACGAACACGCAGAAGGTGAACGCCACGGTCGCGACGAGATGCCGGATTCCGAGGAGGGGAAAGAGCCCCGACGCCGCGACGGTGACCCCGATGGGCCACCGGAAGCTGCGCAGCAGGTAGCGCACCGTCGAGCGCCGCCAGGCCAGGAGCGGTCCGATACCGGTGAGCAACAGCAGGGCCAGTCCGATCGGCACGCTGAAGGTGTTGAACCAGTCCTTGGTGACGCTGATCTTCACGCCGCGCACCCATTCCGAGAGGACCGGAAACAGGGTGCCCCAGAGGATGGCGAAGGTGAGTGCCACGAAGAGCAGGTTGTTGAACAGAAACGAGCTCTCCCTCGACGCGATTGACTCGATCCGGGTCATCGCGCGCAGATCGGGGAGGCGGTAGAAGATGAGCGCGGCACTGCCGAAGATCAGCGCCAGGAGGAAGAACAGGAAGAAGAAGCCCACGTTCGACTGGGCGAAGGAGTGCACGGAGGAGATCACACCTGACCGGGTGATGAACGTTCCCAGGATCGAGAGGGCGAATGCCGCACTGACCAGCGTGAAATTCCAGATCTTCAGCTGTCGCCGTCGCTCCTGGATCACGACCGAATGGAGAAACGCCGTGCCGACGAGCCAGGGCATGATGGAGGCGTTCTCCACCGGGTCCCATCCCCAGTAACCGCCCCATCCCAGCTCGAGGTACGCCCACCACGAGCCGAGCAGGATCCCCGTGCCGAGAACGAACCAGGTGAAGAGTGTCCAGCGCCGTGTGGTCCGCACCCAGGTGTCATCGACCTTGCCGGTGGCCAGAGCCGCCACCGCGAAGGCGAACGGGACGGAGAACCCGACGTATCCCAGGTACAGGGTGGGCGGGTGAATGGCCATCATCGCGTTCTGGAGAAGAGGGTTCAACCCCAAACCTTCAGGTCGGGCTACCGCGAAACGCACGAATGGATTGGCGGCAAAGCAGAGCGTGGCGAGAAAGAAGACGCAGATCCCGACGAGCACGGCATTGGCGTAGGGCATCAGCTCGCGATTCTTGCGCCGATTGGTCAGCACCACGGCCGACGCGTACAGGCTCTGCAACCAGACCCAGAGCAGGAGCGACCCGGCCTGACCGCCCCACAAGGCGGTGAACTTGTACAGCATCGGGGTCGTGGAACTGGAATGCTCGGCAACATACTGGACGCTGAAATCATCCGCGAGAAACAGGCGCGCCAGCAACAGCATGGCCAGTGACAGGAGCGCGCTCACCGCGAGCGTGGAGCGCTGACCGGCCTGCTGGAGGGGCCGGGAGCCCAGCACCGCACTCATCAGGGACGTGGTCAGGCCGAACGCTGCGACTCCGAGGGCGATGAAGAGGACGTAGAATCCGACCTCGGCCATCGATCAGAGACCCGGGTTCGACACGTCGGCCAGCGGATCCGGGATGTGCGCGGCCTCATGAGCCTGGAGGCGGTCCGCCTCGTCGCCCAGACCCTCGTATTTCGACGGGCACTTGGCCATGAGCGTGTGGGCGGTGAAGGTCTCGCGCTGCAGCGTGCCCTCGACGACGACCTCGGAGTTCTCCATGAACGTGTCCGGCACGACACCGTGATAGGCCACCGGAAGGACGGCATCCTTCTTCTCGACGTCATACACGGCGAAGTTCAGATCCAGGCCGTCGTCGGAGCGGACGACCGAGCCGGGCTGGACGCGGCCACTGATCCGGTAGGGCGCATCGGGCGAGAGGGTGTTGGCCTGCTGCTCGAACTCGCTGACGGTCAGGTAGTAAACCTGGGAGGACTGCATTCCGGATACGAAGAGGTAGCCGAAGGCCGCGAGAATCACGCCACCGCCGATCAACAACTTCACACGGGCTGGGTTCACCTCTCACCTCATCAGGTGGCACATACCACCGGTTGCGTGCTGTCATGGTAGGCGGCCGGCGTGCAGACTGTCAACGTGAATCCCCGGCTCACCCTTTGACCGGAGAGGGTTATCGCGGTACATTCCGGTTCGACATGCCACCGGTCCGGTTGGACGAACCACGCCGGCCGGGCGCCGGCGCTGGTGGCGCTGTCGTGGGAAGGAGATCGGGATGACGGACAGGCAGGCGGCACCGGAGAGGAAAGCTGTTCAGGAGCATATCGAGGCGCTGTCGCGCTTGCCCTACGGGGCGCTGTTCTTCGACATCACCGGTGCCCTGGATTTCCGCCTGGTGGAGAAGAACGCCACGGACCTGGCCGACGAGCTGGCGCTCCTCGAGGAGGGCATGGCCGCCGCCGCGGAGCGGCTGGGAGCGGAGGCGGCCCGGCCCCACGGGATCGGCAAGATCCTTGCCGCCGAACCCGGGATCCGTGAGCTGCTGGAGGAACTGATCGGCCGCATTCTTCCCGTTCTGGGTCACCCGAGACCGGGGACGCTCGCAGGACGCGTGCCGGTGGCCGTGGACCTCCATGTCACACCCGGAAGGGCCGCCGGGATCGGCCTGATGCGGCGCCGGGTCGAGTCCTCCACCAACTGACCGCCCGGCCGGCCGGGACTTGAATCTTCCGGCACAGCACCCATATTCACCCCATCGCCGCGATCCGCTCATGCGGACCCGGCGCATCATCCATCGGGCCGTCTTCATCCAGCCTCCCACTGATGAAGGCCACGGAGGGGAGTCGCGATCCTGCGGCTCCCCTCACTTTTCGTGGTGGGGCGAAGATTGTCATGCCTGGCACCGGCACGCCGGACATGCGCGCCACCCTGGTCCTGCTGCGGGTCCTGATTGACGCCCCATACAGGCCCGACTAGCATGATCAGGGCGGTTCATCCGCGGAAGAGGTCGATGGCGTGGAAGCGATCCGGAAGAGACTCGAGGAGGAGTTGCACGCGCTGGATCGGGAACTGCGCACGGAACTGCCGAAGGAGATCCAGTTCGCGCGCGAACTCGGAGACCTGCGGGAGAACGCGGAGTACAAGGCGGCCCTGGAGCGGCAGGCGTATGTTCAGAACCGGATGGGTCAGATTCACCAGCGCCTGTCGGATCTGAGCCGCATGAACCTGAAGGCCATCCCGAAGGATCGAATTCATCTGGGCTCACGGGTCAGGGTTCTGGACCTCGATTCCGACGAGGAGATCCATTACGAGATCGTGGTCTCCGAGGACGCCGACGCCGGCAAGGGACGGATCTCCCCCGCCTCCCCGATCGGGAGGGGATTGATGGGCAAGCAGGAGGGGGACGAGGTCACCATCACGATCCCGTCCGGGAAGCGGACGCTGGAGGTCCTGTCCCTGCGGACCATCCACGATATCGAGACTCCGGACGTATCCTGACGGTGAGATGGCGGCTGCCGGCCGGCGAGAAAAAAGCGGCCCCTCCGTGCAGGGGGGGAAGATCCTGCGCCGGAGGGGCCTTCTGGTTCGGCAAGGAGGAGGTTTGAACCGTCCTGTAGACATAGCAACGAGCGTGCCAGGTCGTCCCGTTCTTTCTCCTGGGTCGGCCACACGATTCCAAGTCACGTGAAATGAACCACTTGTCCTCCGCGAGTGCTGGAGCCGGGCCGGCGGCTGTCGGCAAGCGGGCGGGTGAGCGTCCCCTGTCCGTGACGGAATGGCACAGCCGGTGTCCTCCTGCGTGCCAGTGTGGCGCACGTCGGGCCCGCGGCCTGCTGATCGGCTGGGCGCTGCTGTCTCTCGCCGCCTGTGGAGGCGGCGGCTCCGGGACCGGGGCGGTGCCGGCGCCGCCACCCCAGAATCTCACCGGGACCTGTGTGGCGAGTCTCGAAGGGACCCGCGACGGTCAACCGGTGACGGCGTCGGCGACCTACGACCTGGTGCAGGACGGCACCGGGATCACCGGGACCTGGTCCACGGATGACGGGGCATCCGGCGATCTGTCCGGCGTCATCTCCGGGGCGACCCTGACCTTCACGTTGACGCAGACCGTGCCCTGCGCCGGGACGTTCAATGGGCAGGCGACCGCCTCGGCGGGTTCCGTGGTCGCGGGGAGCTATGCCGGAAACAGCCCCTGCCGGGGCGCTGAGGTGATCCAGCTGGTGATCACGTCGTGCCAGCCGAAGACCCCGTGAGCGTCAGCGTTCGAGCGCCAGCGTGAAGACCGTCCACAGCATCTTGCCGCCGGCCCGGACGGTGCCGGAGACCGTTCCCGAGATCTTGGACTGACCCGTGCGCCGGCGGTAGCTGACCGGGACCTCCACGACGCGCAGGCTGGCCTGGATGGCGCGAACCTGCATCTCGACGTTCCAGCCATAGTCCGGATCCCGCAATCTCAACCGCGGCAGCGCCGACCACCGCAGGGCGCGGAAGGGACCGAGATCTGAGCACGGAACCTTCCAGATCGCCCGGATGAGCCCGGTCACGAGCCGGTTGCCCCACAGGGCCTGCCACGCGATGGCGCCCCGCTCGCGCCGTGCCGCCACCCGGACTCCGATGACCAGGTCCGCCCGATCCTCTCGCAGGGGTGCCAGGAGATCCCCGAGTTCCTCCGGGTGGTCACTGAAATCCGCGTCGAGGAAGGCGACGAACGTCGGCGGGTCGGAGGCCAGGGTGGCCAGCCCTGCCTGGCAGGCCCGCCCGTATCCGCGGAGCGGTTCTGACACCACCTCGGCACCGGCCTGCCGGGCCACGTCCGGCGTGCCGTCGGTCGAGCCGTTGTCGACGACCACCACACGGTCGGCCACCGCCGGGTCGAGGGCCGACAGGACCTTCGGCAAGGCCTGCCGCTCGTTGAAGGCGGGAATGATGACCGCAACCGTTCCGGTCGGAGGGACTGAGCAGCGAGCGGCCATGCCGGCAACCTGTCGTTGGATTCCGTCTGCTGGAGCCGTTATATTACACGGGCCACGGCGCCCGTGGCCTTGCCGCCCGGCGCGCTGCCGCCGCGCCGCCCGGAGGCGTCCTCTGACCCGCGCTGCTCAGCACGACAGGTCTTCACCGGCGCCGGCCGCGTCGCGGGCACTGCTTTCGGGACTGCTGCGGACTCTCCGACCCGAGCAGTGGGTGAAGAACTTCTTCGTCTTCGCCGCGCTCCTCTTCGGTCAGCGTCTCGGCGACCCGACCGCGGTGGCTCGAACCGTCGGTGCGTTCATCGCGTTCTGCGCCCTGTCCGGCACCGTGTACCTGATCAACGACCTGAGGGACCTCGAGAGAGATCGACGTCACCCGGTAAAGCGGCTTCGACCCCTCGCGGCCGGCGACCTCTCCCCGCTGGCGGCGTGGATGGCGGCCGTCGTGCTGGGGAGCGGGGCGCTGCTCGGCGCGCGGTGGCTGCCACGGGAATTCCTCTGGTTCGCCGCCGCCTACCTCGTCCTCAACCTCGTCTACAGCTTCGGCCTGAAGAACATCGTCATCCTCGATGTCCTGGCCATTGCCGGCGGGTTCGTTCTCCGTGCCGTTGCCGGGGCCGCGGCGATTCCGGTGCAGTTCTCGCAGTGGCTCGTGCTGTGCACGTTCCTCCTGGCTCTCTTTCTCGGTTTCGGCAAGCGCCGACACGAGCTGACCCTGCTCGCCGACGATGCCGCCGAGCATCGCGTGAGCTTGCAGGAATACTCCATCGTCTTTCTCGACCAGATGATCACCGTCGTGCTCGCGGCGACGGTGGTGGCCTACTCCTTTTACACGATGTCCACCGAGGTTGCCGCGAGGCTGCACACGACCGCGCTGCCCCTCACCATTCCGTTTGTTCTCTACGGCATCTTCCGCTACCTCTACCTCATTCACCATCGGCGGGGGGGTGGGAGCCCGGCGCACGCGCTGCTGCATGATGGGGCACTCCTGGTCGACGTGGCCCTGTGGGCCGTATCGGTCGGCGTGATCCTGTCGCTTCGCTAGTTTCACCGGTCCGGGTGCGGGCGGGCGCAGACCCGCTTGAGCGAGCTTCCGGGACCGCTGTATAGTGCCGGACCATGTTGCGACCACGCCACCGGATATCCGTCGGGGTCCTCGTTGCCGCCGTCGGCGGGCTGCTCGCCACGTTGCCGGCGCCTGCCGCCGGGGACGGTCCGGAGGACGTCGCTCGCCTTCCATGGCACGATTCCCGCTCGCGCCTGCAGGTCCCGCCGGTGCGGAGCCTGGACATCCTCTCGTATCGCATCGCGGTGGAACTGGATTTCGACCGTCACGAGATCCGGGGGCAGGTCAACGTTTCGGGGCGATCCTTCGCGCAGCCGGTGTCCCGGGTGACCCTGGATGCGGCGGACCTGTCCATTCACGAGGCGCGGGGCCCGGAAGGGGAGCCACTCAGGTTTCGCGAACACGCCGACAAGCTCGAGATCGATCTGGCACAGCCGCTGCCGCCGGGGCAGGAGACGTCGTTCTCCATCGTCTACAGCGCCCGCCCGCGGCGCGGCCTCTACTTCATCGAGCCGACCCCGGAATATCCCGACCGACCGGTGCAGGCGTGGACCCAGGGCGAAGCAGAGGATTCGCGGTACTGGCTGCCGCTGTTCGACTATCCCAGCGAACGATCCTCCACGGTCCTCTCGGTGACCGTCCCCGAGCGCTTCATCGCCATCTCCAACGGCAAGCTCACCGCGGTGGAGGACGGTCCGGAGGTGGGGAAACACACGTTCGTGTGGGAGATGCCGTTCGCACACGCGGGGTATCTGAACAGCCTGGCGATCGGGGAATTCGACGAGATCCAGCAGGAATGGGACGGCATCCCGGTGCGGCATTATGTGCCGGTCGGCCGGCGGGACGATGGCGTGAGATCCTTCTCCGCCACGCCGGACATGATGGAGTTCTTCTCGACGTTCATCGGCGTGCGGTACCCGTACGCCAAGTACGCCCAGGTCGCGGTGCACGACTTCATCTACGGGGGCATGGAGAACATCTCCGCCACCACCCAGACCGACGAGACGCTGCACGCCGCGGAGGATGATGTGGATTTCCCCAGCGACGGTCTGGTGGCCCACGAACTCGCCCACCAGTGGTGGGGCGACTACCTCACGTGCAACTCCTGGGCGCACGCCTGGCTCAACGAGGGGTTCGCCACCTACTTCGAGGCGCTGTATCGAGAGCACGCGCAGGGTGAGGATGCGTTCGACCTGCGCATGCGCGCCCACCGGAAACGCTATCTGGCAGAGGACGCGAAGGCCCGCCGGCCGGTGGTGCTGCACCGGTATGCCGCGCCGATGGACCTCTTCGATGGGGTCCTTTACCAGAAGGGCGCCTGGGTACTGCACATGATGCGCCATGCCCTCGGGGAGGATGGGTTCCGGGCCGCCATTCATCAGTACGCCGTGGCGAACGGTGGACGCTCCGTCGAGACCGCCGATCTCAAGCGGGCCGTTGCGGTGGCCACCGGGCGCGACATGGATGCGTTCTTCCAGCAGTGGGTGTACGGCGTGGGTCACCCCGAGCTGAAGGTGAGTCACCGGTGGGATGCGGAGCGGGAGGAACTGGTGGTCCGCATCCAGCAGACCCAGGTCGCGGCGGGCGGAGCGTTGTTCGATTTTCCGCTCACCATCGAGGTCCACGACGACGAGGGTGTGCGGCGCCAGGACGTGCGGGTCCGGTCGGCCGACCAGGAGGTCCTCCTGGCGGCGCCGCGCCCGCCGCGTCTCGTGATGGTCGACCCCGACGAGGTGCTCCTGAAGGCGCTGGTCGAGGAGAAGGACGAGGATGAATGGCTCCTGCAGCTTGCCCGGGGCTCCCGCGCGGTCAACCGGATCGATGCCGCGGCCGGGCTGGCGCGGGGTGAGGCAGGCAGTGTGGCCATCGAGGCCCTGGAGAAGGCGCTGACGACGGACCCGTTCCACGGGGTCCGCCGGGCGGCGGCGAAGGCGCTCGGCGAGATCGGCACCCGCGCGGCCCGGCAGGTGCTGGTGAAGGCCGCGGACCAGGAGGACAGCCGCGTGCGCGCCAGCGTCCTGACCGCACTGGGGGAATTTTCCGGCGACACGGCCCCCTCCGGCACGCTCCGGGCGGCGATCGCCTCGGCGTCGACCTCGGCGTCGACCGCTGCGGCGCTGGCGTCGCTGGCGAAGGTGGCGGGCAAGGATGCGTTCGATGATCTCAGTGACGCGTTGACGCGACCGTCCCACCAGGAGGTGGTCCGCGCGGCGGCGCTGAAGGGAATGGTCGAGGTGGGAAGCACAACGGCCCTCGCGATCGTTCAGGAGTGGACCCGGTGGGGCCACCCGCAACGAGCGCGGGTGGCGGCGACGACCGCGCTGGGCGACTGGCCCGCGGCGGGACCCGAGGTGATCGGCCGGTTGATCGACCTGACCCGGGACGACTGGCTGTTCGTCCGGCAGGCGGCGGCGAAGGCACTGGGTGGTGTCGACGGCTCCGGGGTCGAGCCCGCGTTGATGCGACTGGCGGACCACGATCCGAATCCGCGGGTCCGGCTCGCGGCCCGGCGGGCGCTGCAGAAGCGGTCCCGTTCGGGGGCCGGTGCCGATGAGGTCCAGCCCGAGATCGATACACTCCGGGAAGAGACACGTCGGCTGCGCCGTGAGGTCGAGAGTCTCCGTGAAAAATCGGGCGCGCCGTCCTGATCTCGAACCGGGACGCCGGAAACGACGGGTGAGATGAGCGACACGAGCGTCCGGCCTTCGCGCTCTGCGATGGCGTCCCTGGGTGTGGCCGTGGTGGCGGTCTCCTGGGCCGCGATCCTGATCCGGCTGGCCGATGCCCCGACGCTGGTGATCGCCTTCTGGCGTCTGGCACTGGCCACCGGGTTACTCGCGCCGGTGGCGGCGCTCCATGCCCGGCGTGCGGGCCGGACATCTCCGCCGGGGCCAACGGCCCGGGACCGTCGCGGCATGCCATGGCTCGTCCCGGTGGCAGGGGCGCTGCTCGCCGGGCATTTCGTCCTGTGGATTGCGTCGCTGTTTCTCACCAGCGTCGCCAACAGCGTCATGCTGGTGACCACGCAGCCGATCTTTGCGGCACTGCTGGCGAGGCCGCTCCTGGGAGAGCCGGCGCCCGTCCGGACCTGGGCCGCCATCGCCCTGTCGCTCGCCGGAGCCCTGTGTATCACCGCGAGAGATCTGACGGTGTCTCGTGCCGCCATGGTGGGAGATCTCCTGGCCATCCTGGCGGCGGCGGCAGCAGCGACCTATCTCGTGCTCGGCAGACGCGCGCGCGACACCGGGCCGCTGACGGTCTACCTGACCCGGGTCAACGGCGTGGCGACGGGGCTGCTCCTGCTGTGCTGCTTGCTGTTCGATGCGCCCCTGCGAGGCTACGCTCCGGCGACCTGGGCCGCCTTCGCGGCCCTCGCCGTGGGACCCCATCTGGCCGGTCATGGCCTGCTGAACTTCGCCGTGCGCCGGCTCCCCGCTCCGGCGGTGAATCTCGCACTGCTGGGCGAGCCGATCCTGTCGACGATCTATGCCGCCCTGCTGTTTCACGAGATCCCGACGGGCTGGTTCTACGTGGGTGGCGCGCTGGTACTGACGGGGGTCGGTGTGGAATTCGTGCCGCGGGGCGGCCGCCGCCGATGATGCGGGTTGCTGGTGAGGCCGCGCTCCTGCGATGAAGCTGGTCGACCTGCATGGCATCGGTCCGGCGCGCGAGCGCGAGCTCAACGAGGCAGGGTTGTTCGCGCCGTCGGATCTCCTGACGCTGTGCCCCATCCGGTGGGAGGACCGGAGATGCGCCCCGGACATCGCGACGCTGCGGTCCCGTCCCGCCGGCGCGCGGGCCACCCTCCTCGTCGAGGTCACCGAGGCCCGGCTGGTGCGCACGCGCCGGCGTGGTTTCTCGATGGTGCAGGCGCAGGTGACGGATGGCCGCACACACCTGCCGGTGGTGTGGTTCAACCAGCCGTATCTGGCCCGTCATCTCGTGCCCGGGCGACGGCTCTGGCTGTACGGCGGGCTGAAGAACACGCCGCGCGGTGAGTGTCTGTCCAGCCCGGAACTCGAGATGGTGAGGGAGACGGACCCGGCCAATCCGGCGGTTCACAGCGGTCGGGTCGTTCCGGTCTACCGGCGCGTCGGGCGACTCTCGGGTCGCCGCCTGCGGCGCATCCTCCATGATCTGCTGGCCAGTCCGCCTCCGCTGCCGGCCGACCCGTTGCCTGGCGACCTGCGGGCCGGCCATGGCTGGCCCGCACGACTGGAGGCGCTGAGAGCGTTCCACTTTCCCGACGGCAGCGATGGCATGGACCGCCTGGCCCGCTTCGAGACACCCGGGCAGCAGCGCCTGATCTTCGAGGAACTCTATCTGCTGGCCGTCGGGCTGGCCATCCGGCGGGAGCGGCTGGTGGCGGCGGGCACTCCCCGGCGTGCCCGTGTCGGGGACCTGGACGCGCTGATGGCGCTGTTGCCGTTCGCGCTCACGTCGGATCAGCGACGGGCCGTCGCCCGGATCGCGGCGGATCTGGAGAGGCCGGCACCGATGGTGCGACTGCTGCAGGGTGATGTCGGCTGTGGCAAGACGGTCGTGGCGTTCCTGGCGATGCTTCTGAGCGTGCAGGGTGGCCGGCAGGCCGCGCTGATGGCTCCCACGGAGGTCCTGGCGTGGCAGCATCACCGCGCCTTCAGCCGCCTGCTCCGGGGTACCGGCCCGGCGGTGTCGTTGCTGACCGCAGGTCGGCCCGTCGCAACGCGGCGACAGGTGCGAGACGGGCTCCGCACAGGCGCGGTGCGCCTGGTCATTGGCACTCACGCCCTGCTGCAGGAGAACACGTCTTTTCGCGATCTCGGCCTGGCCGTCATCGACGAGCAGCATCGTTTCGGCGTGGAGCAGCGCCTTCGCCTGGGGGCGAAGGGGGGAGCGGTGAATGTCCTGGTCATGAGCGCCACGCCGATCCCGCGCTCGCTGTCCCTGGCGTTGTACGGCGATCTGGACCATTCGGAGATCCGCGAGGCGGTGCCCGGCCGGCGGCCGGTCACCACGGTGGTGCGTCCGGCCACCGCCGTCAACGCCATCTGGAAGCTGGTCCGGCGAGCCGTCCGCCGCGGACGACAGGTCTTCATCGTGGTGCCGCGGGTCGAGCAGCGGGACCGCGACGGTCTGGCCGCGGCGGAGTCCCTTCACCGGCATCTGCACAGGGGACCGCTGGCCGGCATCGACATCGCCCGGCTGCATGGCCGGGTCGCGGCCAACGAACGGCAGGGGATCATGGAGCAGTTCGCGGCTGGCTCGATCCCGGTTGTGATCGCCACCACCATCGTCGAGGTGGGCGTGGACGTGGCCAACGCCTCGGTGCTGGTGGTTCTCGACGCGGATCGGTTCGGTCTGGCGCAGTTGCACCAGCTCCGGGGCCGGGTTGGCCGGGGGCGGCGGCGCTCGCTCTGTCTGCTGGTGCACCGGGAGGAGATCGGCGAGACGGCGGCGCGCCGTCTGGAGACCATCGGGGCCTGTCAGGATGGATTCGAACTTGCCCGGCAGGATCTGACCCTGCGGGGAACCGGCGAACTGATGGGCACCCGCCAGCATGGCAACAGCGGTCTGCGCATCGCCGACCTGATCCGCGACGAGGCAACGGTGCAGGAGGCGCACGAGGAGGCCTTCCGGCGTCGTGCCCACCTCGACGCCGTGTCTCGCGCGGCAGCGATGCAGCGCTGGGGCCGTCCCCTGGGATTGCTTCCTCCGCCCGGCGAAGAAGGCGGTTGACACGGGCCGGGTCGTCTCACGAGCGGCGGTCCGTCAGGAGCCGGAGGGTGCGCCCGGGGAACCGGCGAGACCGGCGAGGCCGAGACGGAGCCGCGCCAGGTCATCTGCCGGCGCGGCATCGAGTTCGG
>JBHHZI010000063.1:0-16884 GCA_046757965.1 Acidobacteriota bacterium
CTCGCTGGAGACGGACGAGATCGCATCGTCGAATGGCGACTCGATGTTGCGTGCAATGACATTGACACCCGACAACGGTGTCACGCCATCCGGTCCGAGGACGCTGCCGGTGATCGTGCCCACCTGGCCTGCATAGCCGTCTGCCGGGTAGAGAAAGGAGATCGACGCCACGTCGTCCGGACCGGGGGAATCCTGACCGCTTCCCAGTGTGGTCTGCACCGACATCGTCTCGATGCGACCCGCCAGATTCTCGCGCGGGAAGAGATCGAGGGGCGTCGGGCCGTTCTCGTCGTCGAAGGCGATGATCTGGCCGTTGACGATGCTGTGCCCGAGGTTGATGAAGTGGCCGAACTCGTGGACCAGGACCTGAAGGTATTCTGATGGTGGAAACCCCACGTTCTCGAACCCGCCATTGAACAGTGCCTGACTCTCGAGGATGTGCCCGTCGGGGTCGGCGAACTCGGGACCGGACGTGCCCAGGATGAGGGAGTTCCGGCCGAACAGGATCTCGAAGATCGACCCGTCCTCGTCCCAGATCACGGGGCTGACCCCGTCGGGGAGAAACCCGAACAGGAGCGGCACGAAGTTCGTGGCGTCGATGTCGACGGGTAGCTCGGCCGCCGCTCGAAACGTCGCGGTCGCCGACGGGACATCCTCCCAGCGCTGCCACGCTGCATCAGCCAGGGACAGGATGGTGGCATGATCGAACGGTCCGAGACCGCCCCGGTCGGGGTTGTATCCGATATCGCGCCCACCATCGGGCCACCGCAGGGGTGTGCCGCCCGGCCCGACCAGGGCCGGCCCGCCGGCACCGGCCGGACCGGCCACGAGCAACAGCCACAGGACAGTGGCCCAGACCTGCCGGGGTGGGAGCCGGCGCCGCGGCGTGTCCTTCCTGCTGCTGCTCACGGCGCCCGGGGAGGGCCCGCCGCGAGGGCGCCCCGGATCGCGGCGGCGAGGTCGACGTAGGCGATCGGTCCGCGAGCGCCGGGCACTTGCCCTCCGGATTCGGTCGTCAAGCGAGGCGTCTGTCGTGCTGTCGTGAACAGCCCGATGTTGTGAAACTCGTTCTCCGCCATCACGTCCCCGGCCTCGCCGGTGAGATGGAAACAACCCTGGCCCAGTCCCACGGTGGTGGACAGGCCAGAGCGGCCGGGCCGGGTGATGAGCAGGAGATAGCGCTCGTCGACTGTCAACCGGGGGAGCCCCGTGATAGATGCCAGACGTCGGATGCCGTCGCCATCGACGGCGGGAAACTCGCCGAGCATCCGCACGCGGGCCAGACGGATCCCCTTGGTCGTCTCGACGGTTCCCTTGAACGACTCGTCTACCGCCAGCGTGTACTCGATGGCCGGCAGCAGACCGCCCCCGATGGCGATCGTTTTCGGCTCGATGCGCACGACGCGGCCACTGAAGATCCGCCCCGCCTTGTGGCACAGCTCGTCGATTCCGGCGTGCTTGACCGTGGTGGCCTGCGTGGCGGCCGCGAACAGGGTGATGCCGGTCGCTGGAGCGAGGAGTCGAAAAAAGGTGCGCGAGGGGATCATGACACCAGCATGACCAGGAAACCGCCTCGGCGTCAAGGTGCCCGTCTCCCGCGAGGACGACCTCCGTCCGGAGCGGTCGGTCTCAGACGGGGCAGATGAGACGGGAGCCTTCTCGCCGGATGGTGCCGGGTACCGAGGTCACCGACCGGTGCCGGGTGACCACGGCGCGCGCACCGCGGCTTCTCCACACGATGATCTCCTGACGGGCGGTGCGGCGACGAGGATCGTCGTCATCTCCCGGCAGCGGCATCCGGCCCGCCACCTTCTCGATGAAGGCGCGGAAATTCGTCCGGGTCGAGTGGTACGACGCGTGTTTCTCGCCCCGGGCCACGCCGGCGTTGATCAGCATCCACGGGCCCCGGCAGAGTGCGGCGACCGGTTTGGCCGTCTCGAAGAAACGGCAGACGAGATCGATGGCCCGGGGGTCGTTGCGCAGGGCGTCGGGGTTCATGACGCTGCCGGGCAAGAACAGTAGGTCGTGGTCGGCGGCGTCGGCGGTATCGAGGGTCGCGCCCAGATCAAACTCACGCCCCCAGTCGGAACGGACACGGTCCCATGCCACCAGGGTGTCTCCGTCGGGAGCGATCACGCATGCTTCGAGGCCGGATTGCGCGATGGCCGCCAGCGGTTCGGCGATATCCCTCTGTTCCACGCCGGAGGCCGCCAGAATGGCGATGCGTCGGAGCGATTCGTTCGGCATTCTCATGCACTCTCCTGCCCGCAGACATGAAGCGGCTGCGGATGCGAGCAAGACGATCCGCCGGTTCCGGGAGGAGAGCCATGACGTTTTTGTCAGTTACGAATTCGACATTCCCAGGCGCCGTCCGGCCCGGGCGATCGCGTGCTCGATCTCGCTCCACAGCGCGCGGCCCACGTTCAGCGCCCGCGGGTCCGCGGTGCGCACCCCGGTGGAGAGGTGAATCGCCGTGCGACCATACAGGTGGCGCATGGACTCCCAGAAGGCCTGCCACTCGCCGGGGAATCGGTGCCCCACCAGGTCCCGGTCGAGACTGGCCATCATTCCGCCGAGGCGCTCGATGCGCGCCTCGGCCCAGGCAAGATCCGCCGGCGAGATGCCGCCGCCGTCTGAGATCGTGTCGCTCACTGTCCGGTTCCCCGGTCGATTCGACCCGGTGCGCCTGCCTCCCCCGGAGACGGCGTTTCAGGTGCTTCGTTCTCTTATACGGCGAAACGGCCGACGGGGCCGTGACCGTCTGCAACCGGTGGCGGGGATACCGGGTGACCGATCCGGACCGGGCGACTGTTCAGGACGCCTCGTCGTCGGAGGGCTGTGGCGTCGAGGGGAGGCGGAACGGTTCCCGGTCGACGGGGTTGTTCACCGTGAGGCGCTCGTTCTCGACGACCCGGTCCCGGGAGCCCGATCCGGTGATTGGCGGCGGAAGCACGAGGGCGATGGTCGCGAGCCACGAGGGTGCAGATGCCCTCGGGGCGGGTTCATGAGCGGGTCAGATCCAGGCAGGCGATGGCCGTGTGATCGCGGAAGAAGAGATGCCCGCTGGCCAGCGATGGTGAGGTCCATCTGCGCCCGTCGAGCGCCTGGAGCGGCGCGTCAGGCGGGCCGGACGATCTCGAGGCGAACGCGTTCCACGCCGGACTGCAACATGCCGAGACCCTTCGCTGCGGCGCGGGAGAGGTCGATGACCCGACCGCCCACGAACGGTCCCCGGTCGTTGATGCGCACCACCACGTGGCGTCCGGTGCGCAGGCTGGTGACGCGCACGACCGTCCCGAACGGTAGCTTCCGGTGCGCGGCGGTCAGAGCGTTCATGTTGAACCGCTCACCGCTGGCAGTGAGCCGGCCGTGGAACTTTCCGCCGTACCACGATGCCAGGCCGGTCTGGCTCCACCGGGAGCGCGACGGCCGAGGCCGGGTGTCGGCCGGCGTCGGCGCGCTGTGATCTGCCGCCGGCTGCCTGTGGGGCGCTCCACATCCGATGCCGATCAGGGACATCACGAGGACCAGACACAGCCGCACACCCGCGTGGGCCACGGGGGCGCGAGCCGGGCGGCGTGCGCCACGGCGGTTCAGTCGCTCTGTGTGCCTTCGGGCCACTGGATGAAGGAGCCATCGGCGAACACGATGTCGCAGTCGAAATCGCTCATCGGGCCGCCGGTCCCGGTGAGCGTGAGGCTGCCGCCGGAGGCGCCGTCCTTGCCGCGCGAGCCGATCGTGTAGGCCACGGCCGACGAAGTGTAGCGCATGGCGAACCGCCAGCCGTCGAGAGTCGGGAGCTGGCGGATGTAGATCGGCTGGACCAGGGCGAGAAACGTGGAGCCGGCGACATCGGTCTCGGCCGCCTCGACCGGATAGAACGAATTATCGATCTCGTACTGCTCGACCGCGGTTCCCATGGTTCTGAGGTCGGCCATGGTGCGCTTCTGCTTGCCGCGATCGATGGCGTTGAGGAGGTTGGGAATGGCGATCGCCGCGATGATGCCGATGATGGCAACCACGATCAGCAGCTCGATCAACGTGAATCCCAGGTTCCTGGTGCGCACGACAGACCTCCGCAAGATGGAACTCAGTGGGATGACTGGCAAGGTCGATGCCAGCCGGCTGCCGATCGGTCGGCGCTCCGCCTGCGAGTGCGCAAGTTAAACCGTCACAGATGGTTGCGGCGATCACGGGAGGATGTGCGGCGGTTCGCCGGGGCCTGCCGGCCACTGCATCTGACCGACAAGTTGACAGTGGGTGTCAATCAAGTGGACACGGGCTGTCAGGTGCCCGGGGTCCGTGGCGCGCCATGCGCCCGGTTCTCGGACAGACGGCGGGTGATGCTCGACGCGTCGCGCCTCGAGGCATCGCCCCTTGCACTGGCCGGACCCGGCCTGCGAGAATGGGCTGCATCATTTTCCGGGTCAGGCCAAGGAGGATCGTGTGATCGCACTCGAACGCTTCACGCCGGTTGTTCCGGTCATTGTACTGATCGCCTGTGCAGGCACCGCCGTTGCCGGCGGTGAGGACCGTGTGCATGTCAGCTCGGCATCCGACGATCACGCCATCGAGATCGCCCAGAGCGTGGTCCAGAAGATGGGCGGCTGGGAACACTGGGATGCGGCGCGCTACGTGCACTGGAGTTTCTTCGGGCGGCGCAAGCATGACTGGGACCGCTGGACGGGCGATATTCGCATCGAGACCGACAAGAACCTCATCCTCATGAACATCAACACGAAGAAGGGCAGGGCGTGGGAGGAAGGGAAGGAGGTCGTGGATCCCGACAAGCTCGCGGGGATGCTCGAGTCCGGGCACAAGATGTGGGTCAACGACTCGTACTGGATGTTCATGCCATACAAGCTTCTCGATGAGGGTGTCACCTTGAAGTACACCGGCGAGAAAGATCTGGATGATGGACGGCCGGCGGATGTGCTCACGCTCTCGTTCGACGGCGTGGGCTACACGCCAGAGAACAGGTACGAGGTATTCGTGGCAAAGGACACCGGCCTGGTGGAGGCGTGGTCCTACTTCGCCAAGGCCGGCGACGAGAAGGCCGCGTTCACACTGCCCTGGGGGAACTGGAAGCAGTTCGGCAACGTCATGCTGGCCACCGAGCACGGGCGAGGTGTGGACTGGGAGATCGCGGTGAAGGAAAGCATGCCACGGACACTCTTCACCGAGCCGTGAGTCCGGACGTGCCTCCCGCTCAGCCGTCGAGACCGGTGATGATGTCGCCGCATTCCTCGCAGGTCACCACGAAGAAGCACTCGTGCTCGAGGCGATCGCAGGTGGACCTGAGCGAGCGATGACGACTGCCGCACAGGGAACATGGCTTCCACTTCGCGATGGTCTCCATGTGTTCGTGGAGCTCGTCATATGTCGACAGCGACTCGGCATCGAACTCCCGATGGCAGGACGTGCAGGTGGCCACGGTCATGCAGTTCCGGTCGCCGAAGTCGCATCGCAGAGCCAGCGAGATGGAGCAGGTGCCGCACCCGGGGCAGACGAGCCGGTGGGCCTTGGTCGTGAGTTTTTCGAAGGGGCTCATGTCACCGGAAACCACGCCTGGAAGATGCATATTCCGCTGCAGGCGCGGCCTGGACGCCGCCGGTGCGGTGACCGCCCCGCGCTGCATGCGGAGAGGAGAGCGTGATGTCCGGGAAGATCACGCGATCGCCCGAAGAATGGAGGCGCCTCCTGGCGCCCGATCGGTTTCACGTTCTGCGGGAGAAGGGCACGGAGCCGCCGTTTTCCGGTGACGATCTCGCCCGGGGCCAGACGGGCACCTACCTGTGTGCCGGGTGTCGCGCCCCGCTCTTCGCCTCCGCGGGCAGGTACGATTCTCACAGTGGCTGGCCGAGCTTCTGGCAGCCGATCGCCCCGCAGGTGGTGTGCGAGCAACGGGATCATTCCCATGGGCTGGTGCGAACGGAAGTCATCTGTGCCCGCTGTGAATCGCATCTGGGTCACCTGTTTCCCGATGGCCCTGCCCCCACCGGTCAGCGCTACTGCATCAACTCCCTGGCCCTGGACTTCACGCCGGAGCCTGACACCGAGCGCAGCGTCTGAGGCGAGTCAGCCGGGGACCGGTCACGGAGCCAGCCGCTGCCTCGTGGTCGCAAGCGCCGCGCGGAGGGTCGCGAAGGCTGTCTCGGGATGCCGGTCGGCGTCGTCCCAGTCGTTGAAGAATCCGGAGAGGAGCGTCGGGTCGGACGGAGCGGCCCGCCTGACGTCACCCTCCGCGGTGGCTCCCGCCGGCCGGTGCTCCTGGACGCGAGTGGCGGCAGCGCGGTCCAGGAGACCGATGGCGCCGGGTGTGTCGCCTGCTGTCCAGGTGATGTACGCCAGCAACCAGAGAGACGCGCCGGCGCGCGGGTTGGTCCGGCACACCATGTTCAGCCGCTCCCTGGCAGTGTCCGGATCGCCCCGCAGCAGATCGATCTCCGCCATCACCGCCAGGGCGCCGGTCTCCTCGGGATTCAGCCGCCGGGAATTCTCCAGTTCCTGCGCGGCCGCATCCAGGTCTCGCCGGGACCTCGCCGTGGCGGCCCGGAGCATCGCCCAGGCGCGATGGCCCCGGTGGCTGTCCGGATGCCGGCGCGTGAGCTCGGCGAAGGCCTCCAGGGCCCCTGACGTGTCGCCGAGACGGGCCAGACTCTGCCCCAGGCTGTAGCGACTGTCCGCATGATCCGGGTCGAATGACAGCGCGGCTCGAAACAGTTTCGCTGCGTGCTCCGGATCATGATCCACCCGCATCGCCTGCACGGCGGCTCGATAGGTCCGCCAGAAGGCGGCGACCTGCTCGCGTCGCGCCGGGTCGTCGCGGAGTGCGATGGCCGTCGCCGGCGGCGGAGAACCGGCCGCCGGCACGAGCCGTCTTGCCGTCGGGTCGTGTTCGGTGATCTCCCAGATCGAGTCGACCGCCAGACCGGTGTAGGTGTCGGTGTGCCCATCGAGCCAGTGGATCTCCAGCCGGTCCGCCGCATCGGCCGCGCCCAGTCCGAAGTGAACCGTCGCGGTGCTCTGGGACAGATACGATGCAGCACCCGCCACGGTGCGGCGCCGGCGGATCGCGCCGGTGGTCAGGACCAGGCGGGCGCCTTCCCCGCGGCCCGAGGCGGCATCGTGCAGACGCACTTCCAGCCAGTGTCCGGACGACGTGTCGTTGCGAAGCAGTTGCACGCCACCGTCGAGCTGGACCATCAGCAGGTCGAGGTCGCCGTCCTCGTCATAGTCGGACAGCGCCAGACCCCGGCCGACATGACGCTCGGTGAGAGGCGCGCTTCGCGGTGCGAGGTCATGAAAGGACTGACCGTGGTCGTTCCAGAACAGGAACGGTGCCTGGGCCCTCAGGTGTGGCGGCGAGTCGTCGGTCTCGAATGTGCTGCCGTTGGCGACGACGAGGTCGAGCCATCCGTCGGCATCGAGATCCGCGAACGCCGTGCCCCAGCCGATGGCGTGGAGAGCGATCTGCCCCAGCCCGCGCATGTCGGCCACATCCATGAAGCGCAGCGCCGGCGCCGTCCCGGGGTTCGCGTGCCGCGCGTCCGGGGTGGAGGCCACGGCCGTGCGCCGTGTCTCCCCGGCTGGCCGCTCCGCGGCGGGTCCGTCGGTGCGGGACGCGGCGGTGGTGATGCGCAGCGAATCGTAGAGGGCGTTCTCCTGGGCGATCCAGTGGGTGATGAACAGGTCATCATCTCCATCGTTGTTCCAGTCGCCGGCGGCCAGGCCCATGGCTCCCCGGTAGTCCGCCACCCAGGCCGACAGACCGGCATCGACGAACTCGCCGGCATCATCGAGGAAGAGGGCGTTGTCGGAGATGTCATTGGCCACGTAGAGGTCGAGATCGCCGTCATCATCCAGATCATGCCAGAGCGCGCCGAGGCTCCGGCCGTCTGGATCGTCGACACCGAGCTCCGCGGCGCGGTCGGTGAAATGACCG
Organism: Acidobacteriota bacterium; assembly: GCA_046757965.1. Taxonomy (GTDB): domain Bacteria; phylum Acidobacteriota; class Polarisedimenticolia; order SMYD01; family SMYD01; genus JBHHZI01. Next base: position 7,946 of record JBHHZI010000063.1, read on the forward strand.
GCACCATCGTTGACGAGCAGCAGGTTCTTGGCGGCGCGGTAGGAGGACGGATTGAGTGTGCGGGGGACCTCGGTGCCGTACTGCTGTGTCGTGGCCCGCGAGGCGTCGTCGGCCTCGTACTTGACGTATCCGCACACGTAGAGGTCGAGGTCGCCGTCCCGGTCGAAGTCACCCCACGCCGCACCGGTCCAGAAACCGTCCGGCGATGCGAACCGCACATCTCTCACCAGGCGACCCTCCCGGTTGCGAAACAGGAGCAGGCTGTTGTATCCGGTTACGGCCAGGTCCAGCCAGCTGTCGCGGTCGACATCTGCCCATGCGGCGGCCATGCCGATGATGCGGGTGTCGGGAAAGCTGTCCACCTCCGCAAACCGCCCGTTGCCGAGGTTCCGGTACAGACGGCTCCGGGCGCGCGACGGCACCGGCCGGTCGAGGGCGGCCCCGTTGCTGACCAGGAACAGGTCGTCATCGCCGTCGTTGTCGAAATCTCCCCAGGCCGCTCCGCCCCCCATGTCCTCGGGGAGTTGCGATCCGCGCGGCCCGGCGAAGGCCACGAAATCGCCGAGTCCCGCGGACACCGTGACATCGGTGAACACCGGTTCGGGTGCGGCATCGGGAAGGCGGCCGTCGAGGGAGCGTGTGACGTCGGCGAGCGTCTCACCTGGACGATGGAGCGGAGTGCGCGCCGCCCGGGCCCGCCAGACCGCGACCGTGACGATCGTCGCCAGGGTGGTGAGGACCAGCCCACCGGTCCACAGCAGCCGCCGGTGCCGCCTGCTGCTGTGGGCGGGCCGGCGGCTCACGACGGGGCAACCTCGACGGTGGCCTCCGCGCGGGTCAAGGTCACCACCGGGGCGGTGATGCCGCTGTCTTCACCCAACAGGAAGTTCAGCAGGAACTGATCGACCTTGCGGTACTGCAGTGTCGCCGTGATGTGGTAGCGACCGGGTGTTGCCGGGGCGGCGATGCGGACCGTGTCGGTGCCGCGCGGTGCGCTGCCGGGAGTGGTGGCGGTCTCCTTCTGCGAGGGATCCGCGAGGGAGGCCGGGCAGTCGACCATGAAGTCCACTGCATCGGTGAAGCCCGGGAACAGGGCTCGCTTGTACCGCACGCCGACCATCTCCCAGAGATTGTGGCGATCGATCAGGTTGCCGTACTGGTCGATCGGCTCGGCCTTGAACAGGAACGACCCCTGCTCGATGAAGTGGTCGGGCCCCTGGGTCCCGGAGTGGAAGATCTCGTTGCCATGATCGTCGGTGACGTGCAGTTCGAGCCAGCTCTGGATGATGTCGAGGGGGCCGGTGGGGAAGTCGTGTCCGACCTTGTTGGCGGTGAAGACGACCCGGACGGGTAGATCCGCACCGGCGGTGACCGTGTCGGGAACCTCCAGCGCCATCTTCACGATGGGACCTTCGGCCCACTTCTTCTCTATCTCGGGAATGCGGCGCTCGCCCTTCAGCCACTGCTCGATCAGGCGCACCTGTTCCTCCCACCCGGGCAGTTTCAGCATCGCCGGGACCATCGTGTTGGCGGCCAGGAAGCGATGGCTGCGATGCTTGCCGTCGTCAGGAGTGCGGTTGTAATCGGCGCTATCGCCGGAGGCGGGATCCGATGAGTCCACCAGCGGCATGTGGCATTCGCGACACTCCACCGTGCGCGTCGGGTCGCCCTCGACTCTCCAGTGGCTGGCGGCCCAGTTGTCATATTGATTCTGCAGCTGGACCCACCCCACCTGGTTGACCTCCTGGTCGATGAACTGCTTGTGGCAGCCGGCACAGTACTCCGGCGCCTTGTACATGCGCTTGCTCAGCTTCGTGTGCTGGGCCGGATAGGTGCGGATGAGGAAGTCGCGCGCGACCCGGCGCAGGCCACTGGTGGCCCACTGCCACAGGTACTCGGGATACTGCGTGACGACGTAGTTGGCGTTCCCTTTCAGGTCTGTCTCCCGGACCGCGTGGCAGATGAGGCAGGAGACGCCCTCCTGGAATCCGTGTTGCCCGGTGAGATTCTCGGTGAACAGATTCTTGGTGCCGGAGAACAGGGAGATGGGGTCGTGACAGCCGCCGCAGTATCGCGTCGACTCGGGCCCGTTCTGCTTGGCCATCACCTTCTGAACGCCCTGGAAGAGCGGGTCCATGGCGGCGTAGCGATGGGCGCTGGGGAGCCATTCCTTGACGATCTCTTCATGGCAGCCACTGGTGCCGCAACTCTCCGAGCCGGCCAGCGAACGGGCGTCAAACGCCGAGTTCGTATCGGTGCGCGCGAGGGACGGCGCGAACGGCCGATCCGGACCGTACGGGTAGCTGTAGTCCGCGGGAAACTCGTTGACGTATGCCTCGCCGCCGTAGAGCATGGAGGTCATCAGCACCACGGCCATGCCGGCGGCCGTGGCCGCGACCGCCACCCCGAGATACCTGACCGCGGGACCGGCCTGTCCCCGTCGGAGAAGACGAGGCAGCAGGATCAGCACATGCGGAAGAGCGGTCACCAGGAGTGCATAGGTGGAGAGGAGATGCACCTGGCGCCAGGTGGCGCCGGTGCGCACACCGAAGAACCCCTGGCCGGTCAGCACCACACCGGTGAAGGCGCAGACCGCCAGGGCGGCCAGGCCGAGGTAGCCCAGCAGGGCCACGTGCGAGAGCCGGTAATGGCGGGTATCCAGCCAGTGCGCCGCCACGTACCAGGCGACCGGCAGGAGTGTGAGAAGGCCGATGCCGGTGTGAAGCAATGCTCCCCACTGCACCGCCGCGTGGAACGGTCCGAAGGTCATGGCCAGACCGGTGAGCGTCTCGATGAGAAGGACGGCCATGGTGAGACGACCGCTCCATGAACGCCACCCCGACGTCGTCGGGAGGCCCGCTGTCACGTCACTCATATCGATGTCCCCCTCTCCCTGTGACAGTGCAGTCGGGTGGGAAGAATCCCACCCGGGGCTGGGCGGTTTGCCCCACGCGGTCCATACGCACACGTTCGTGCAAGGGCCGGGCCACAATGTGTGAATGGCGGTGGAGCGAGGCGCCCGGCCCGGGGGGGCGGGCGGAACCGGCCGTGAGCGGCGCGTCTCGCGGCAGGAGAGACTCGAGGACGGTCCGCAACGGGAGCGACGACCCACCACAAGTCGCCGGAGCGGTCGGTGCGTCCGGACCATCGCCGGCAGTGATGGCTGCTCCGGGCTCCCGTCCGGGTCGTGTCGGTCCGGGGTCTGGGGTGAATGGCGCGTGGAATACCCCACCGGTGGGGGGCACGGCGCAGGGCGGGACGCGCTCCGCCACCCATCGCGGACCGGCACCGATCGCAACCATCGCGCAAGATGGGCCGGTGAGCCGACCTCTCACAGCACCCGCCGGTCGTCTGTCGCCCTCTGGCTGGCAGACGACCGGTCCGCCTATCCTCTTGCCGTCACGGCCCGGATGCATCTCCGGCGGCGGGGCCGGCGCGTGCCGGTGCGGACCGGGGAATGAGGATGACCTGGATGGATCGTCGCGCCTTCTTCACTTTCTGGCGGAGCCAACCCGTGAGGGGTCCGGGCGCCGCGCACCCGGACCCCCTGCCGGTCCCCACCTCGCATCCGCTGCCGCCGTACCTGCGTCCACCGGGAGCCCTGGACGAGGAGGCGTTCGTCGCCGCGTGCGAGCACTGCGGCAAGTGTCAGACCGCCTGTCCCCACGACATCATCTTGCCCCTCGGGCCCGCCTACGGGCAGGGCGAGGGCACACCGGCGGTGCTGCCGCGCGGCGGGCCATGCCGCATGTGCGATGATCTTCCGTGTGCTCTCGCCTGCCCGTCGGGGGCCCTGCGTCCCATCCCGCTGGCGACGGTCCGGATGGGAACGGCACGCCTCCTGCCCGACCGCTGCTGGTCGGTCCAGGGCCGGCCGTGCGACGCGTGCATCCCGGAATGTCCACCGCAAGCCGCCGCGCTGGGCTGGGATGGCCCGCGCCCGGAGGTGATCGAGGAGAACTGCACCGGGTGTGGCCTGTGCGTCGCCATCTGCCCGGCGGAACCGGCCGCTCTCAAGATCATCCCGGCGATGGAAGGACGCGGGCGAACTCCCACGGATGGTTCAGGTCGCGGGAAGTGGGGCGAGGCGCGCGGTGAAGTGCCGTAGATGAGGCGGCTGCTCGACGATGGCCAGACCCCGCAGCGTTCCGCGGCCGGCGGCGACCTCGCGGCCCACCTCGACGACATAGTCGATGTGACTCTGGGTGTACACACGCCGCGGGATGGCCAGGCGCAGGAGTTCCGCCGGCGGGGGATGAACCTCGCCGCTCACCGGATCGGGACCACCGAACATCAAGGAGCCGATCTCGACGCCGCGAATGCCTCCTTCGATGTAGAACGCGCAGCCGAGCGCCTGGGCTGGAAAGGCGTGCGGCGGAATGTCCGGCAGGAAACGCCCGGCGTCGACGTAGACGGCATGTCCCCCCGGCGGCGCCACGATCGGCATCCCGGCGGCCTGAAGCCCCTCGCCCAGGTATCGGACCGAGGCAATCCGGTAGCGGAGATAGTCCTCCTGTGTCACCTCGGTGAGCCCGACGGCGATCGCCTCCAGATCGCGCCCCGCGAGTCCGCCGTAGGTCGGAAACCCTTCCGTGAGGATGAGCAGGTCCTCCTCCCGCCGGGCCAGCCGGTCGTCGTGAGTTGCAAGAAATCCACCGATGTTGGCGAGGCCGTCCTTCTTGGCGCTGAACGTGGCCCCCTGGGCCAGGCGGAACATGTCGCGGGCGATCGATTCCACGCTCCTGTCTTGATAGCCCTCCTCCCGGTGCTTGATGAAGAAGGCGTTCTCGGCGAAACGGCAGGCATCGAGGTAGAAGGGGATCTCGTGCCGGTTGCAGAGTCGTGCGGTCTCCGCGAGGTTCGCCATGGAGACCGGCTGGCCGCCGCCGGAATTATTGGTGATCGTGGTGATGACGCAGGCCACCGCGGCCGGTTCCGCATCCAGCAGGTGCCGGAGCGCCTCGACGTCCAGGTTTCCCTTGAACGGCAGGGGGGTGCCGGTGTCCCGGGACTCCGGGCACGGCAGATCCACTGCTTGTCCGCCGTTGAACTCGACGTTGGCCCGTGTGGTGTCGAAGTGTGTGTTGCTGACGACCTTCTTGCCGCGGACGCCCAGGCAGGAGAACAGGATGCGCTCCGCCGCGCGGCCCTGGTGGGTGGGAATGACGTGGCGGAAGCCGGTGAGCTCCTTGACGCGTGTCTCGAACCGGAACCATGACTCGGCGCCGGCGTAACTCTCGTCGCCGCGCATCATGGCCGCCCACTGTTCCGCCGACATCGCGCCCGTACCGGAGTCGGTGAGCAGGTCGATGAGGATGTCCCGGGCGGGGATCCGGAACAGGTTCCACTCGGCCTTCTCGAGCACACCACGCCGTTCCTCACGCGTGCTCATGTGCAGCGGCTCGACCGACTTGATGCGAAACGGTTCGATGATGGTCTTCATCGCGTCATCCTTCTCGATGCGAGAACCGCCGGCGGGACTCCGGCAGGGGCATCGGCGTGGGGGGCCGGCCGCCCTTCTGTCAGGCGGTCGTGAGGCGGGCCTTCTCGTTCAGCCGCGCGACTCGCCACGCACCCCAGAGGGCTGCACCCAGTGCCCCCGCATGGATCGAATCGTCATGGACACGGATCTCCATCTCCAGACCGTTCCCGGCGATCTTCTCCCGTATCGCATCGATCATGCCCTCGTTGGCGGCCAGCCCACCGGTGACCAGGACAGGGGACTCGGCCTTCGCGGCGGCCAGCAGGCGGACCAGGCGATGAGCGATGGAGAGGTGAATCCCCTTCAGGATGTCGGGCGCCGTGATGCCGCGACTGACCATGTTGATGACATCGGTCTCGGCCAGGACCGCGCAGATGCCCGACGGAAGCTCGGGGTGCTGTGACTGGAGCGACAGCGAGCCGACCTGGGCGAGGGGAACACCGAGGTAGCGAGCGATGTTCTCGATGAACTGCCCCGAGCCCGAGGCGCACTGGGCCGTCATCTTGTACGAGAGCACACGGGACCGCTCGTCCATCCGGATGGCCCGGGCGTGAAGTGCGCCGAGGTCCAGAGCCGTCCGCGCCTCCGGATCCAGGAAGTGGGCGCCGCGGGCATGGGACGTCATGCCGTAGAAGTGGCCGCGGCGAAAATCGACGAGCTCACCCGCGCCCGTGGAGGCGACGTAGTCCACCTGGTCGGCGGACAGGCCCGACCGCTCGAGGGCGCGCTCGTAGGCGCCCTGGACCACCGTCGAGATGTCGCGCTTGCGGATCCGTTCGGCCACCACGGCATGAACGGTCGGCCCGGTCTCGTCAACCGAGACGAGGCCGACCTTGACCGCGTTGGATCCCACATCGATACCGGCGGTCAGGCTCATCGGGTCACCTCCATCGCCGGATCGCCGGGTAGATCCCGGCGGGCATAGAGGGCGGCGCCGACGGCTCCGGTGTAGATGGAATCGGGGTCGATGTTGAGAGTGCGGGCGCCGTAGTTCTCCTCGGTCATCGCGCGGAGCGCCTCCACGGCGGCGGCGTTGCGCGCGACGCCGCCGGTGAAGGTGAACTCCTCGTTGATGCCGCCGGAGCGGGAGAGCAGGGACATGGCCCTGAGGATGATGGCCCGGTGCAGTCCGGCGAGAATGTCGGCACGTTTCTCGCCCAGTTCGAGTCGTTCCCGCACCTCCGCCCCGGCGAACACGGTGCAGGTGGAGGACACGCTCACCGGGTGGGTCGCGCGCAGGGCCATCGGTCCGAGGTCATCGAGGGACAGATTCAGTTCATCGGCGATGTAGCCCAGGTATCGTCCGCAGCCGGCCGCGCACCGATCGTTCATCTGGAAGTTCGTGGCGATGCCGGCCTCGTCGATCTGGATCGCCTTGGTGTCCTGGCCTCCGATGTCCAGGACCGTGCGTGTCGCCGGGAAGAAGGCGTGCGCGCCCAGGCCATGACAGAGGATCTCACTGCGAATCTGGTCCTTGCGAAACGGCAGGCGCTGCCGGCCATAGCCGGTGCCCACCATGTTCTCGCTCGTCAGCGGGTGCGTGGCCGCCCGGTGAATGGCTTCCCGGAGCGAGTGCCCGACCTCATGGTGCGACGTCACGACATCGCACTGCGCCAGCGTCTTCTCGAAGTCGAGGTCGAGTACGGTGTTCTCCTCCTCGAGGATGACCTTGTCGTACACCGCCATCAGGTCCTCGAAGTCGAGTCCGTGGCGGCTTGCCTCGGATTCGGCCAGTCGCATGTAGGCCGTGCCGACGATGTCCCGGAAGAACGACCGCCTCGATCGTCTCGCGGCTCCCTCGTCGTCGTCCAGATCCTTCTCCAGCCGCCCGAACAGGTCGGCGAGCGCCTCGGACAACCGGGTCGTGTCACCTTCTCCGGCGCCGGCGTCTTCCTCGGCGAGGTGGCGCAGCCGGGCCAGGCGAAAGCGGAATGCGGCGATCTGGAACTGATCCTCCAGTCTCTCCAGCAGGTCGCCCGAGAGTTCCCTGTCCTGCAATTCACGGCTCAGTAGCGTGAACCGCGCGTTGACGCGAGCCTCGTTCTCGGCCACGGACGTTGCCACGTGGTAGTCGCTGCGTGTGTTCGTGATTCCCCGTCCGATGATGTCCTCGTTGTCATCAAGGAGGACGGCCTTGGTCGTTGTCGATCCGAGATCGATGCCGAGATAGAAGCTCATGCTGTCCGGATTGCCTTTCCCGCCCCACCCGGTGGGACGGTGACGAGAAAAACCCGCGTCGCGTTGCCGGCCAGGTGGCTCATGCCGTGGCTCCCGCGGAGCGTTTCTGCTCGATCATCTGGAGATAGCTCTCCAGTCGATTCTTGAGATTGGCCCGGGAGAAGTAGCGCGAGTCGACGAGGTCCGATTCGATGAATCCGCCCGGGCGCCCGGTCCGTTTCTCGATCTCTCTCAGGATGAGCAACTGTCCCGCCGAGAACGAGTTGCAGCTCTTCACGGAGTGAATCAGGAAACCGTCAGCCTCGTAGTCACTGATGTAGTCGACCAGGATCTCGGTCCGTCGGGGCAAACTCAGATTGGTGTAGCAACCGAGACAGTAGTCGGCCAGGGTGGCCAGCGGACGTTCCGGATCGTGACGAAAACCCTGGTCGTAGAGTCCGCCGACCTTCGAGTAGGTGGATGCGACCACCACGGCGCCCATGTCGTAGAACAGCTTCCAGAAGTCGCGGAAGTGCGTCCAGTTGGGAGGACCCTCGACGACCAGACGGTATTCCTGCCGCGCCATCGGACCCTCCGGGGTGATGGGACCCTGGCCGGTGGCCAGCCGGCCGGCGATCTCCCGGTTCAGCTCGGCGTAGTAGCGTTCGCATTCCGGTGTGCCGCGGAAGGCGGTGAAGATGGGCCCGACGTAGTAGACGGCGCCGAAGTAGGCGTCGATGGGGCTGGGGTTGTGGCGGGCCGAGGTGAGAGCTGTCACCAGGCCGTCCTCCGCCCGGGCGGAGCGCTCCAGGCGTTCCCGCAGGCGGTCCTCGCTGTACGCCTTCCCGGAGACGCGCTCGAGGGCGGGAATGACCTTGTCCCGGATCTGGCGAACGACATAGTCGCGCATGTCGTCGGTGATGCGGCCGTCGGCCTGGTACGGCACGTGGAGCATGCAAGACGGGCAGTCATACATGGCACGCAGGTTCTCGAACCACTTCATGAAGACGAAGCAACCGGTGTAGCTGAGCAGCAGCAGGTCGGGGGAGGGGAGCGGCTGGCCGGTCGGACCGATGTTGCCCTCGAGCATCATGCCGATGTCGGACTTGACGTAGGTGCAGACGTCCTCGCTGTGACCGAACCGTTCGGCGGCCCCGATGTAGCCGTCGGACTTCTTGCGCATGCCGCTCTGCAGGGCATTGATCTCGGGGTAGACCGGCAGCAGGTCGAAGGACCGGATGAGCTCGGTCAGGTTGCCCGGCACGAACGTGTAGACGACCTTCTGGCCGGTCTCACCCAC
>JBHHZI010000064.1:0-16732 GCA_046757965.1 Acidobacteriota bacterium
GAAGGCGGAGAACAGCGGCAACGTCAGCTACGACCCGGCCAATCACCAGCGCATGATGGAGCTGCGCGCCGAGAAGGTGGCCCGGGTGGCGCAGGAGATTCCCGACCTCACGATCAACGGCGACGAGCACGGCAAGGTGCTGGTGGTCGGCTGGGGAGGGACCTACGGGGCCATCACGGCCGCCGTCAACCGCCTCAAGCAGGAGGGCAAGTCGGTGTCCGCGGTGCACCTGCGCTACCTCAATCCGTTCCCGCGCAACCTCGGCAAGATTCTGCGTGACTTCGACCGGGTCCTGGTGCTCGAGCTCAACATGGGACAGCTCGCCATGCTCCTGCGCGCCCGCTTTCTCGTCGACGCCATCAGCCTGCCCAAGGTCCAGGGACGGCCGTTCACCGAGCACGAGATCCGTGAAAAGATCGACGACCTCCTGGAGCGAACGGCATGAGCACCGCACCCGCGCTGTCCAAGAAGGATTTTGTTTCGGATCAGGAGGTCCGGTGGTGTCCGGGCTGTGGAGATTACGCCATTCTGAGCGCGGTGCAGCAGGTCTTCGCCGGCCTCGGCATTGCCCGTGAGAACATGGTCGTGATCTCCGGCATCGGTTGTTCCTCGCGGTTTCCCTACTACATGAACATGTACGGTTTTCATACCATCCACGGCCGCGCCCCGGCGATCGCCACCGGCCTGAAGACCAGTCGCCCGGAACTGTCGGTCTGGGTGGTCACCGGTGACGGCGACGCGCTATCCATCGGCGGAAACCATCTGATTCACGCCATGCGGCGCAACATCGGCCTGAAGATCCTGATGTTCAACAATCGCATCTACGGCCTGACCAAGGGTCAGTACTCGCCGACCTCGGAGCTGGGCAAGCGGACCAAGTCGACGCCGCTGGGTTCCATCGACCGGCCGTTCAATCCGATCTCCGTGGCCCTCGGGGCCGAGGCCACCTTCGTGGCGCGTTCGGTGGATATCTATCAGCCTCACCTCAAGGAAGTTCTGAGGCGGGCCGCCGCCCACAAGGGCACGGCGTTCGTCGAGATCCTGCAGAACTGCAACATCTTCAACGACCGGGCGTTCACCTACATGACCGACAAGGCAGTGCGCGACAACAATCAGATCGTTCTCGAGTCCGGCAAGCCGCTGGTGTTCGGCAAGAATCACGAGCGCGGCATCCAGATGACCGGCTACATGCCCGAGGTGGTCGACCTCGAGGGGAGAGCGCCCGAGGACGTCGTTCTCGACCACGACGAGACGCGCCCCGCCGCCTACGCGTTCATGCTGTCGCGCATGGTGCCGCCGAAGTATCCGACCCCCATCGGCATCTTCCGGGCGATCGATCTGCCGACCTACGAGGACGGGGCCAACGCGCAGATCGAGCATGCCCGTGCCGAGCAGGGTCCTGGAGATCTCGGGGCGTTGCTCTCCGCATCCGAGACCTGGGAAGTCTCCTGAGCCGGCCTCCCGGGCAGGCGACAGGCTCGAACAACCTCGCCCGCTCGGCGGGCGCCATGAGTCTCGTGACGCTGCTGTCACGAGTGTTCGGCTATATCCGCGATCTACTCCAGGCGGCCCTCCTGGGCGCGGCGGACTCCGCCGATGCCTATGTCATCGCGCTGCGCATCCCCAACCTTCTGCGTCGTCTGCTCGGGGAAGGGGCCCTGACCGCCGCCTTCGTGCCGGTGTTCACCGAATCGTTTCGCCAGGAAGGCGAGGAAGAGAGCTGGCGTTTTGCCGCCGCCGCCTTCTGGACCCTGGGCGCGTTGCTCCTGGTGATCACCGGCATCGGGGTGCTCGCCGCGCCGGCTCTCGTGCGACTCCTGGCCTATGGATTCACCGGCATCGAGGGAAAGATCCCGCTCACCATCCGCCTGACACGGATCATGTTCCCGTATCTGCTGTTCATCGGCCTCGCCGCCCTGGCGATGGCCATTCTCAACTCCCTCCGCCGCTTCGCGGTACCCGCCTTCACGCCGGTCCTGCTCAACCTCTCCATCATCACGTTCGCCCTCGTATTTGCCCGTGGCTCGGCGCATCCGGCGTTCTGGTTCGCCATCGGCGTGGTCACCGGGGGCAGTCTCCAGATCCTGTTCCAGATCCCGTTCATCCTGCGCCTGGCCCGATGTTTTCCATTTCGGGTCACCCTGTCGGACCCGAGGGTCCGACGCGTGGGACGCCTCATGCTGCCGGGTCTGTTCGGTGTCGGGGTCACGCAGCTCAACCTGGTCGTCGACAGCCAGGTGGCCTCGTTTCTCGGCACCGGCTCGGTCAGCTACCTCTACTACGCCGTGCGCGTCGAGGAACTCACCCTGGGCGTGTTCGTGATCTCGCTCTCCACCGTGATCCTGCCGGCCCTGTCCGGTTACGCGGCGGCCGGGCGGGACGACCTGCTCCGCCGGGCCCTGGGACGCGGTGTCCGCCTGGTGGTGTTCGTGACCCTGCCCGCGATGGTCGGCCTGTGGTGCCTGCGCGAACCGATCATCTCGACCCTGTTCCTCAGGGGCCACTTCACCCTGGCCGATACGAAGTTCACGGCGTGGGCCCTGGGACTCTACGGTGCCGGGCTGCTCGGCAACGGGCTGGTCAAGGTCCTGGCCCCGGCCTACTACGCCCGTTTCGACACCGCCACCCCGGTGAAGATCGGTGCGGTGGCCTTCGCGCTGCACGTGCCGATGTGTATCGGTCTGGCCGCCGCCATGGGGCCGGGCGGCATCGCGCTGTCCACGTCGATCGCCGCCGCGGTCAACGCGGGCGCCCTGCTGGTGGGGCTTGCCCGGCGCGAGGGCACGGCCTGGCTGGAGCCGGCGCGTGGAGCCCTGCTGCGGGCCCTGGTGGCGGCCGCCGGCATGGGAGTGTTCCTGCTGGCGGTGGTAAGCTCCCTCGGCTTCGATCTGGAGGCCGCCACGGCCGTTCGTGCCGGGCGACTGGCCCTGTTCGTCGCCGGTGGCGTGGCGGTCTACCTGGTGCTCTCCTGGATGGTGGGTTCGCGTGAACTCCGCCAGATCTGGTCCGGCCTGAAGGGGCGTCTTGAGGGCGGTGATCCAGCGAGTCTCTGAAGCGTCGGTCCGCATCGAGGGGCGGACGGTCTCCCGGATCGGCCCGGGATTGCTCGTCCTGATCGGGATCGCGCGCGACGATGCGAGCGACGAGATCGATCGCCTGGCCGGGCGGCTTCCGACGCTGCGGCTCTTCGACGACGGGGAGCGCCGTCTGAACCGCTCCGTGGAGGACATCGGCGGCGAGATCCTCGTGGTGTCCCAGTTCACGCTCATGGCCAGCCTCGACCGCGGCCGGCGACCTGGACTGTCGCAGGCGGCCCCGCCGCAGGAGGCGCGGCGGTTCTACGATCGATTCGTGTCGGTCCTGTCCCGGGGCACGGTCCCGGTGCGGACCGGGGTCTTCGGCGCCATGATGGAGGTCTCCCTGGTCAACGACGGCCCGGTGACCTTCGTCGCCGACCGAAGCCGCCGGGCGAGGCACGACGGATGACGCCGTCGCCGGAGCCGACCATCGCCTCGTTCCTCGATCACCTGGCCACCGAGAGGGGATTGAGTGCCCACACGGTGGCGGCCTACCGGCGTGATCTCACCGCCGCCACGGCCTGGTTGGACACGCATACCTCGGGCTCACTGGTCGAGGCCAGCACGGCCGATCTGACCGCCTACGTCGGCGCGGTGCGCGAGAGCGGGCGTGCCCCCGCCTCGATCTCCCGGCTGCTGTCGGCGCTCCGTGTCTACTACCGATTCCTGGCCGGGGAGGGGATCCGGGCGGACAACCCCGCGCGCCGCCTGGACGGGCCCGGGCGGTGGCGCCATCTGCCGCGCTACCTGACCGCGAAGGAGGTGGACGCCCTGCTGGCGGCACCGGATCCCGGCACCCCCCGCGGGCAGCGCGACCAGGCCCTCCTGGAGGTCCTCTACGCCACCGGCCTGCGCGTCTCGGAGCTGGTCGGGCTCCGTTGCGAGGAGGTGCATCTGACGGCCGGATTCGTCCGGGTCCGGGGCAAGGGGAATCGCGAGCGACTGGTCCCGCTCGGTGAGAGCGCCGTGCACGCCGTCCGGCAATTCCTGCAGGACGGACGGCCGCGCCTGCTGCACGGCCGCGCCAGCACGGCGCTGTTTCCGACCGCCCGGGGAGGTGCCATGACGCGGCAGGCGTTCTGGAAAAACCTCCGGCGCGACTTCCGGCGCGCCGGATTGCGGGAGGATCTGTACTCTCCCCATACCCTGCGCCATTCCTTTGCCACCCACCTGCTCGAGCACGGCGCGGACCTGCGCACGGTCCAGTCGCTCCTCGGCCACGCGGATATCTCCACGACACAGATCTACACGCATGTGAGTCGTGAGCGGCTCCGCCGGGTCTACGAGGCCGGTCACCCCCGTGCCCGCGCCCGGTCGCCGGGACCGACCCGCCGGGATCCGGTGTAAGATGACCTCGGCCATGGTTGACGAGAACGCCTTCGAGGAGCCGATTCTCGAGATCGAGAAACGTCTCGAGGAGATCGCCGGATTCGGCGGCGAGCGCGGGTCGGCACGCGAGGTCGAGAAGCTGAGGCGGCGGCTCGACAAGGTCCGCGAGGATGTGTACTCCCATCTCACGCCGTGGCAGGCCACGCTGGTCGCGCGCCACGCGAAGCGGCCCTACACGGCGGACTATCTCGCCCACCTGTGCACCGACTTCATCGAGATTCACGGGGATCGCAAGTTCGCGGACGACCCGGCAATTCTTGGCGGGTTCGCCCTTTACCACGGCGAGGCGGTCGCCGTCATCGGTCATCAGAAGGGGCGCGACACGAAGGAGAAGATTCGCCGCAACTTCGGCATGGCCCGACCAGAGGGGTACCGGAAGGCCCTTCGCATCATGAAAATGGCGGAGAAGTTCCATCGCCCGGTGCTCACCTTCATCGACACTCCCGGCGCCTATCCCGGCATCGGAGCCGAGGAGCGCGGACAGGCGGAGGCCATCGCCACCAACCTGCGGGAGATGGCCCGCCTGCGCGTGCCGATCCTGGTGACCATCACCGGCGAGGGCGGCAGCGGCGGCGCGCTGGGACTCGGCGTCGGCGACCGCATCCACATGCTGGCGCACTCCATCTACTCGGTGATCAGCCCCGAGGGGTGTGCCGCGATCCTGTGGAAGTCCGACAAGATGAAGCAGGAGGCGGCCCGCGCCATGGGAATCACCGCCGACCGTCTGCTTACGATGGGCATCATCGACGAGATCGTCGCCGAGCCGCCGGGAGGCGCCCACGCCGACCCGGCCCGCACATTCGAACTGGTGGACGAGGCACTGAGGCGGAGTCTGCGTGCCAGCCAGGAACTGTCGGTGGAGGACCTCCTGACGCGGCGCCACGCCAAGTTCCGCTCGATGGGGGCCTTCCGGACCGTTTAGGTCGACCCGGATCTGCCGTCAGCGGTCCGCTCGATCCGCTTGGCCTCATCCCAGTAGCCGTCCATCTCGGCCAGATCCGACTCCTCCACGGTGCGCCCCTGCTCCGACAGGCGCTGCTCGATGTGCCGGAAGCGTCGCTCGAATTTCCGCGTCGCCTGCCGCAGAGCCTCCTCCGGATCGATGCCGTGCCGGCGGGCGACATTGGCCAGCACGAAGAGGAGATCGCCCAGTTCCTCGGCCATGCGCACCGGACCCTCGCTGACCGCATCCCTCAGCTCCGCCCACTCCTCCTCGACCTTGGCAAACAGGTCGGCCTCCGCGGTCCAGTCGAAGCCGACCCGCGCCGCCTTCTCGGTCAGCCTCGAGGCGCGCAGCAGGGCCGGGAGATGGGGCGGCACATGGTCCAGGAGGGACGGCCGGTCGGTGTCCCGTTTCTCGCGCGCCTTCAGACGTTCCCACTGGTCGAGAACCTCTTCCGCGGTGCTGGCCGTCGATGACCCGAACACATGCGGGTGGCGCCGGACCAGCTTGTCGTGGATAGCCGTGATGACGTCGCCGATGTCGAAGGTCTGCTCCTCGCGTCGCACCTCTGCCTGGAAGACGACCTGCATGAGCAGATCTCCGAGTTCCTCCGCGTGCGCGGCTGGCTCCTGCGCGTCGATGGCATCCAGCACCTCGTAGGTCTCCTCGACGAGGTAGATCTTCAGTGTCTCGAGGGTCTGCTCGCGATCCCACGGGCATCCACCCGGACCGCGCAAGCGGGTCATCAGCGCTACCAGCTCGTCGAACGAGGCCATCGGCTTCTCCACGGCCGCTCGCATGCCTACGCGTTGCGGACACTGCCCGGCGATGTTACCATCGCACCATGAGCGACGATTCCAGGCAACCGCCGGATGAGGAACCCAGCATCAAGGTGACGGACCGGCGCCAGTTCGACCGCGACGGCCGCCGACGTCAGTCCGATGTGGGACCGACCTCGCCGACCGGCGCCTCGTCCGCGGGTTCTTCCACCAGCACCGCCCCGGCCCCGGACGGCAGCAGGCCGGCGGCGGCCGGCTCGCCGCCGCCTCCCCCTCCGGTCGAGACGGCGAGTTCCCGCCCGCCCGGACCGAAGGGCACCACGCCGGGCCAGAAAGTGGACTTCCAGCAGTTTGTTTACTTCCTGTACATGTCCGCCCTGCACGAGCTCGGGGCTCCGACCGAGCCGGGCGCCGCTCCCCGCGCCCCCGATCTGGACCGGTCGCGGTTCTTCATCGACGTGCTCACCGTCCTCAAGGAGAAGACGGCAGGCAATCTGTCGACAGGGGAGACCAAGCTGCTGGACGACGTGGTGTACAACCTGCAGATGCAGTTCATGAGCGCCTCGGCCGCTCCCACCGCCTGACCGCGCCACACCCCGATCCCTTGCTTCAAGGGCCTTGCGGACCTACGTTTGCGCCGCACGGGACGATTGAGCGGCCCGCTGCATCTGACACGTGTGTCTTGAGTGAATGCCGCCGCTGCAGTTCTGCTTCTCGGCCTGCTCGGGCTGCCGGGCCCGGCGTCTCCCGATGCCGCGGTTCCAGTGGAGATCGTCCAACAGGCGGAGGTCGTCCAGCGGGCGACACCCACCGACGATGGCGGTCTCATCGCCCAGTGGAGAGTCCGCCAGAGATTCAGAAGACAGGGCGATATCGTCCGGGCCGGCGAGGCCGAGAACGGCCTGCGGGAGCGCCGCCGGCGTGACGCGGTGGATCGCTCCGAGAGCATCGCCGGGGCGCTGGTGCTCGAAGGTCTGGAGGCGCTCGAGCTCGAGCGCTACGCGGAAGCCATCGATGCGCTCCGTCTGGCGAGGGAATTCGACCCCCAGATGCCCGCCGCGCACCTGGGTCTGGCACGGGCGCGCTGGGAGACGAACGACTGGCTGTCCGCCGCCCGGGCGTGGCTGGCGGCCGTCGCGGCCGGCTGGAGGAACTGGAGCATCCGGCACATCGCCATCAACCGGCTGGGCTGGGCGCTGCTCTGGGGCATCCCGATCGCCGCCACCGCTCTGTTCTGCTTCCTGTTCCTGCGCACCATCCCCCTGATTCATCACGGGTTGAAGGAAGGGCTCGGAGAGCGGCTCCCCCCGACCACGGCGGCCACCGTCGCGGCGATCGCCCTGTTCGTGCCGATCGCCATGCCCCGGGCCATCATCTGGCTCCCGCTCTTCTGGCTGGTGCTCGCCGCTCCGTACCTGACGCGCTGTGAACGGGTCACCGCCATGGTCTTCCTGGCGGCCGCGGCGGTGTGCGGCCTCGCCAGCTTCACCATCATTGACAACATCACCAGACAACTCGACCCCCGCATGCTCCAGGTCGCGTCGGCCGCCGAGGGCGGCGTCGGCGCGGAACGAGAACGAGCCATCTCCGATCTGTCGCGGAAGGAGCCGACTGACGCCATCCTCCATCTCCTGCATGCCGACCAGCTCCGGGGCCGGGGCGATCACATGGCGGCCATCCAGGAGTATGCCCGCGCCATCCAGCTCGACCCGTCGCTCCACGCGGCGCACAACAACACGGGTACCCTGTTCTTCAGCCTGGGCGAGTACGGCACCGCCGTTCGGTGGTTTCGTCAGGCCATCGATCTCGATCCGTCGGCGATGGTCGCCCATTACAACCTCTACCTGACACAGGAACATCTGTTCGATTTCGCCGCCGCGGAGAACACTCTCGCGGATGCCCAGGCCATCGATCTCACCGAGATGACCCACCTCCTCTCGGACCGCGAGGGCCGGCAGGCACGCCTCGATGTGCTGCAGGAGCGCGTGCCGGTGGCCCTGGCCCTGGCTCACGCGCAGGCGGCGATCTCCACCGAGACGGCCCCCGACGGCCCACGCGCGGCGGCCGGGTGGCCGTTCATCCTCTTCGCCGGGCTGGCCCTGGCGCTGTTCGTCGGGCGGGGCCGGTCCTCGGCACACCCCGTCCGCTGCCCATCCTGCGGTCGCGTGGCCTGCCGTCGCTGCGCGCTGAACCTCGACCGGGACCGCACCTGTGCCTCGTGCCTGGCCGTGGCGCACCGCTCGACCGCCCTGCCCCGCCGGGCCCGGGAGGCCAAGCTGAAAGACATCGCGGCGCATCGCCGGGCCGAGCGCTGGCTCTCCCGCCTGGCCGGGTTTTTCCTCCCCGGTGGGCGACAGATCTGGCACCGCCAGGCCGTCGGCGGTGGACTGCTGCTCCTGGTGGCAGGCGTCGCCGTGGCGGACCTCCTGTCTCGCCGCTTGCTGCCGGCCCCGATCTACACGCCGACGCCGACGCGGATTCTCGGCAGCGTGCTGCCGGTGGCGATCCCGCTGGCGTGCGCGTGGATCATCGGCCTGGCCTACCCGGCCGCGACCACTCCATCCCCGGCGTCGGATGCCGGCGGAAAGGCCTGACCGGTGGCTCTTGAGGGAACTCTGCAGGATTTCTCGCTGGCCGACATCTTCCAGCTCATCGGGCTGCAGCGCAAGACGGGCACCCTGACGCTCACCGGCACCGAAGACACCGTCAGCGTGACATTCGACAGTGGCCGCATCGTCGGAGCCGACTCCGAGAACAAGCACATCGAGGACCGGCTGGGTCACGTGCTCCTGAAGACGCGCAAGCTGGAACCGCGGGAGCTGACCCGGATGCTGCGGATCCAGAAGGAAACCGGTCGACGGCTCGGGTCCATCCTGCTGAAGGAACGGGCCATCACGAGGACCGAACTGATCCGCGCCCTCCAGATCCAGGTATCGACCATCCTGTTCCGGCTCTTCCGCTGGTCCGACGGCCAGTACCATTTCAGCCAGTCCACGCAGGTCGAGTACGACCACCAATGTTTCGAGCCGATCCCGGTGGAAGACATCCTGATGGAAGGCCTGCGTATCCTCGACGAGTGGCCGCTCATCGAGAAGCGCGTGAGATCGTTCAGCCTGGTCTATGGACCGGCGGACCCGGGACGGCACGTGGAGAGCGAACCCACCGGGGCGCGTGACCTCGATGATGATGAGAGCGAACTCGCCATCGGCTTCGCTGACGAGGTGCTGGATGCGCCAGGTCCATCCTCCCCGCCGAGCGTCCCTCCGGACGCTGACGGCCACGAGACCGTCACGGTGTCAGCCGAGGAGCTGGTGGTCTACCGTCTGCTCGACCGCCGCCAGACGGTCCAGGACATCATCGACCGGAGTGACCTGGGAGAGTTCGAGACCTGCAAGGCTCTCTTCCATCTGCTCGAGAAGGATCTCATCATCGAGGTCGAGTCGACCCGGGACGGCACCGCCGCCCACAACGGCCCGACCGCATCCTTCGACCGGGCCCTCGCCATCGGGCTGGCGGTCCTGACCGCCGCCATCCTCTCGGGGTCGTTCTGGATGCAGCGAGACAACACGCCGGAGCAGTTCGCGGCTCACGCGCTCTGGCCGGTGAACCTGAACGCCGAACTGAGCGCCCAGCGCCTGGCAGCCAGCCGCATCCGTCTGGCTCGCCTCGAGTATGCCGTGCGTCTGTATGCGCTGCACAAGGGCCGCTATCCCGAGCAGCTCGACGACCTGGTGCGTGTCGGCCTGGCGGACGACGCGGACATCCGTGACCCCTGGGGGACGCCGTACGGGTACGTCCTGAGTCGCCGCAATTTCCAGCTCCGGGGAGTGGACGGAAAGGGGGCGGCGCACCCCGATCTGATCCTCACCGGCAGCCTGGGACTCCCCGACGTCCGCGACCGGACCGGGGATCCTCTGCCCCGCTAGAGCAGCGATCCCGGGCCAGTTGACGATGGTGCATGCACTGCAATTCCCTCCGTGCGTACCATGTAAGTACAAGGCATATAACGACATGTCATTATTTGACCCTCCTCCACTCACATCTTATACTGCCCGCTGAACACGGATTCTGAACGGGGAACAGCCTCGTTCCGGAGGAAAGCGAATGGGCAAGATCATCGGCATCGACCTGGGCACGACCAACTCGGTCGTCGCGGTCATGGAAGGGGGCACCCCGACTGTCATTCCGAGTCCGGAGGGCGGCCGGACCACACCATCGGTGGTGGCGGTGTCCGACAAGGGAGAGCGCCTCATCGGCCAGGTCGCCAAGCGCCAGGCGGTGACCAATCCCGAGCACACCATCTTCTCGATCAAACGATTCATGGGACAGAAGTACGATGAGCTCGCCGCCGAGAGGAAACGCATGCCGTACGAGGTCGTGCGCGCCGACAACGGTGATGCCTGGGTGACGGTGCGCGGCAAGCAGATGTCGCCGCCGGAGATCTCCGCGATGATTCTTCAGAAGATGAAGACAGCGGCGGAAGCCCATCTCGGGGAAAACGTGGAGAAGGCCGTCATCACGGTGCCGGCATACTTCAACGACAGCCAGCGGCAGGCCACCAAGGACGCCGGGAGAATCGCCGGGCTGGAGGTGGAGCGCATCGTCAACGAGCCGACCGCCGCCGCGCTGGCCTACGGTCTCGACAAGAAATCGGAGGAGACCATCGCTGTCTACGACTTCGGCGGCGGAACCTTCGACATCTCCATCCTCGAGGTCGGCGAGGGCGTCGTGGAGGTCAAGGCCACCAACGGCGACACGCACCTGGGTGGCGACAATCTCGACCAGCGTGTCATCGACTGGCTCGTGGCCGAGTTCAAGAAGGACCAGGGAATCGATCTGAGCCAGGACAAGATGGCGCTCCAGCGACTGAAGGAGGCGGCCGAGAAGGCCAAGATGGAACTGTCGTCGACCCAGGAGACATCCATCAATCTCCCGTTCGTCACGGCCGACGCCTCGGGACCCAAGCATCTCGATCTGAAACTGACTCGCTCCACCTTCGAGCAGCTCGTGGAGCCGATCCTGCGCCGCACCATCGAGCCGTGCAAACAGGCCCTGGCGGATGCCGGCCTGGATAGCGCCCAGGTGGACGAGGTCGTCCTGGTGGGTGGCTCGACACGCATCCCGAAGGTCCAGGCCATCGTCAAGGAGGTCTTCGGCAAGGAGCCGCACAAGGGCGTCAACCCGGATGAGGTCGTCGCCATCGGTGCGGCGATCCAGGCGGGAGTGCTGGCCGGCGATGTCAAGGACATGCTGTTGCTCGACGTGACCCCCCTGTCGCTGGGGATCGAGACGCTCGGCGGCGTGACCACCTCGCTCATCGAGCGCAACACGACCATTCCCACACGCAAGAGCGAGGTCTTCTCCACCGCCGCCGATAATCAGACCTCCGTCGAGGTGCACGTGCTGCAAGGCGAGCGCGAGATGGCGAAGGACAACCGGACACTGGGCAAGTTTCACCTGGTGGGCATTCCGGCGGCGCCGCGCGGCGTTCCGCAGATCGAGGTCACGTTCGACATCGATGCCAACGGCATCGTCAACGTGTCCGCGAAGGACCGGGGAACCGGGAAGGAACAGAAGATCACCATCACGGCCTCGTCCGGTCTGGACCAGAGCGAGATCGACAGGATGGTGAAGGAGTCCGAGGAACACGCCACCGAGGACAAGAAGCTGCGGGAAGAGGTGGAGAGTCGCAATCAGGCCGACACCCTCGCCTATCAGGCCGAGAAGATGCTCGACGAGAACAAGGACAAGATCGACGACGAGCAGGCCGCTCCGGTCCGCGATGCCATCGCCGATGTTCGCAAGGCGGTCGAGGAGGGCGACCCCTCCGCCATACGGTCCGCCAGCGAGAAGCTCACTCACGCTCAGCATGCCGTCGCCCAGATCCTGTACCAATCCCAGCAGACATCGCCGGGAGCCGGCGATGCTGCCAATGCCTCGCAGGAGCCGCATGCGACGACCGGAGGAACGCCGGAAGGCGAGGTGATCGACGCCGAGTACGAGGACGTCAACTGAACGGAGGGACGCCGTGCCCCAGATCCCGAAGAACACAGACCACGACCTGGCGCTGCTGCGCGAGCGCATCGGACGACTGTTCGATTCCACGCTGACCCGTGCCGGCACACCCGCCTGGGAGGAATCTCCCGAGTGGAGTCCCCTCGTGGACATGTACGAGACCGACACCGAGGTCGTGCTGGTGGCGGAGGTCCCCGGCCTGACCATGGATGCGCTGGATGTGCAGGTCACCGATGCATCTGTGACGCTCAAGGGGGAGCGGGGCCCGTTGGCCGCGGATACCGAGGTGGTGGCCCACCGCCTCGAACGCGCCCACGGCGCGTTCTCGCGGACCTTCCATCTCAACACGAGCATCGACCGTGAGCAGGTCACCGCCGAGTACAAGCTCGGGCTCGTGAAGGTGGTGCTGCCCAAGCGCGGCCACTCGCGCCCGAAATCCATCCAGGTGAGTACGAGCTGAGATGGCAGGCCGGGATCCGTATCAGATTCTCGGGATCACGAAGGATGCGACGGATGCGGCGGTCCGGAAGGCGTACAAGAAGCTGGCGCGGCGCTACCACCCGGACGTGAATCCTGGAGACGCCCACGCCGAGGAGCGGTTCAAGGAGATCTCCGAGGCCTACGCCCTCCTGTCGGACCCCGAGAAACGCCGGGCCTACGATCAGTTCGGGACGGCCGGGAATCCGTTCGCCGGCGGGGGAGGCGGAGGCGGCGCGTGGACGGATCTGGGGGGCCACCCCTTCGATCCAGGGGGTGGACTGGGTGATCTCTTCGCCCGCATGTTCCGCGGGGGGGCGCCTCAGGGCACGCGGCGGCGGCGAGCGAGAGGCGCGGATCTCTCGGCCGTCATCCGGATCGGTTTCGTCGACGCTCTCCGTGGCCTGACGATGCCGCTTCGCATCACCCGCCAGGTGAACTGCACGGCCTGTCGCGGTCGTGGCACCCGTCCAGGCAGCACGCCGACCGTGTGCGGTCGCTGTGGAGGGCGCGGCCAGGTTGCCACGCGTCATGGTCCGCTCTCCGTGGGATCTCCCTGTCCGGACTGTCGCGGCAGCGGTCGGAGCAACACCGAGGCCTGTCCTTCCTGCCATGGCAGCGGTCAGGAGACCCGCCAGGAGAACATCCAGGTGAAGATTCCGGCCGGTGTGGCCGATGGAACACGGCTGCGAGTGGCGGGCAAGGGGCATGCAGGAGACGCGGGAGCCCCGTGCGGGGATCTCCATGTCACCGTGCAGGTGGCTTCCCACCCGGTGTTCTCCCGCCGCGGCAACAATCTCTACTGCACCGTTCCCATCACCGTCAGCGAGGCCGTCCTCGGCGCCCGCATCGAGGTCCCGACCGTGGACGGCAGCGCCCGCCTGACCGTTCCGCCTGGCACCCAGCCCGGCCAGCACGTGCGCCTGAGGGGGAAGGGCGCGCCGGGACGCGGGGGCAAGCGCGGGGATCAGTTCGTCGAGATCGAGGTCGTCATTCCGCGCCACGTCGATGCCACCACCCGGGACCTCATCGAGCAGCTCGGACGGCACATCCAGCCGGCACCGCGGGACCGGCTCCTGGCGAGGTCCGGATGACCCGGCGCCGGGAAGGCGACACCGGACGCTACCGGATCAGCGCCGTGGCGGCGCGCTTCGGCGTGCATCCCCAGACCCTCCGCCTCTACGAGCGTGAGGGTCTCCTCTCGCCGTCCCGATCGGCCGGAAACACACGGTTCTACACCCGCAAGGACCTGGAAACACTCGAGGTCATCCTCCATCTCACGCGCGATCTCGGCGTCAATCTGGCCGGCGTGGACATCGTGCTGAACATGCGCCGGACCATCCTGGCCCTGCGCGCCGCTCTCGATGCCGCGACACCGACCGCCGGTGATGCGGCGCTCGTTCCGGTGTCATCGCGGCTGTCGCTCACGCGCATCCGGACCGGGCCGGACTCTTTTCCCATCGACAGCGGGCGTCGCTGAAGTATACTGCGCGTTCCGAGGCGGCCGACACGGCTGCGGGGGACTCATGGACGAACATCGGCATGAGCGCCGGGAGCGCTCGTCGGAAACGCTCAAGCGGTATCTCCAGGAAATCAGTCAGCTCCCCCGGATCACTCCCGAGGAGGAAAAACTCCTGGGGCACCGCATCGCAGGAGGCGACCACGCGGCGCTCCAGGAACTGGTCCAGGCCAATCTCCGCTTCGTCGTCTCCTTCGCCAAGCGGTATCGCGGCTGCGGACTTTCCTTTCTGGATCTCATTAATGAGGGAAACATCGGTCTCATCGAGGCGGCCAAGCGGTTCGATCCCGCCAAGAACGTCAAGTTCATCACCTACGCGGTCTGGTGGGTGCGCCAGTCGATCATCCACGCCCTGTCGGATCACAGCGGTGCGTTCCGTCTGCCGCAGAAGCAGGCGAACCTGCTTTATCGTATCGGCAAGGTGATCAGCCAGCTCAAGGTGGAGCTGAAGCGCAAGCCCTCCATCGACGAGATCGCAGAGCGGGTGGAGGTGCCCGCGGCGGACGTCACGATCCTCTTGCAGGTCGGCGAGGACAACGTATCGCTGTCGACGATGATCGACGAGGAACACGATTTCCAGCTCTCGGACAAGCTGCAGCAGACCCAGATTCCTCCCGCCGACGACGAGCTGTTCCGGGAAGCCATGAAGAGCCTGCTCTACACGTCGCTGACCGATCTTGACGGCAAGGAGGAGATCATCATCAAGCTGCGGTTCGGGCTGGGGGATCAGGAACCCAAGACGCTGAAGGAGATCGGCGAGATGCTCGGTCTCTCCCGGGAACGGATCCGCCAGATCGAGGTCCAGGCACTCCAGAAGCTCGGCCGATCCCAGCGGGCCAAGCACCTGCGCAGCTATCTGAACTGACCCGGCGGCGGCGTCCTGATCGCGCCGGAGGCGGTGATACCGCTCGGTGGGTGGCACACGCCTCGACGTGTTCCTGCCGGTCCCTGCGCCGGGTGATTCCTTGCCGCTCTGACGGGCGTCTGTTAGACTGCAGGCGTCCGCCGACGAGCAGGCGATGGCGCGCGCCGTCCATGACAGACCACTCCGAAGCATGCCGTGATTGTGGAGGGACGGGCTTCCGTGTCCGCGAGGTGGATGGCTACACCCGGGCGGCGCGCTGTGCCTGCAGGTCCGCGACACGCAGCGAGCGGTTGCTGGCCGCCGCGCGGGTGCCGGAACGGTATCGGCACTGCGAGCTGGCCAATTACGAGATTCACGACGAGGGACAGCGGCGGGCTCTGGCCAAGGCCCGCTACTTCGTCGAGTCGTTTCCGGCCATCGAGACCGGGATCCTGTTCTCGGGGAAATGTGGTGTCGGCAAGACACACCTGGCCGTGGGCATCCTGCGGGCACTGAGCGCGTCCAAGGGAGTGCCCGGTCTGTTCGTCGATTTTCGCGATCTGCTCAAGGAGATCCGGGACACCTACAATCCCTCCAACCCCGCGTCCGCCAACCAGGTTCTGGCGCCGGTGTTCGGCATCGATCTGCTGATCCTCGACGACCTGGGCGCCGCGAAACCGACGGACTGGGTTCGCGACACACTGGCGCACGTGATCAACAGGCGCTACAACGAGGAGAAGATCACGGTGTTCACGACCAACTTTCCGGATCGTTCGACCGGGTCGGCCACGGACCGCGGGGATCTCACGCTGTCTGACCGGATCGGCGCGACCCTGCGCTCACGGCTCGATGAGATGTGCCGCGTCATCGATGTACAGGGGCCCGATTATCGCCACACTTTCCGGCAGGCTGCATATCGCTGGTAGACCGCACAAACACCATGGGAGAGTTCATGAAGGACACCGACGTCGTCATCCTGGGCGGGGCCCGCACTCCGATGGCGGAGTACAACGGCCACTTCGCCGAGATCCCCGAGACGGAGCTGGGGGCACATGCCGCCCGCGCTGCCCTCGAGAAGGCCGGAGTGAGTCCCGACTGGATCCATCACACGGTCTTCGGCAATGCCCTGCAGACCTCTCCCAATGCCATCTACGGCGCCCGCCATGTCGCGCTCAAGGCGGGGATTCCGGTCGATCGACCGGCGCTCACGGTCAACCGGATCTGCGGCTCGGGGCTGCAGTCCATCGTCACGGCCGGTCATCTCATCCGCCTGGCGGAGGCGGAGGTGGTCCTGGCAGGCGGCATGGAGAACATGTCGATGGCTCCGTACGTCCTGCGCAGCGTGCGCAGCGGCTGGCCGAAGCTGGGGGCCGGGAAGATGGAAGATGCGCTGCTGGCGGCGCTGCTCGACTCACACAGCGGGTGCACCATGGCGGATACCGCCGAGAACCTGGCACACGACATGGATATCCCCCGCCTGGCGATGGATGAGTACGCCGTCCGGTCCCAGGAATGCGCCAACGCGTTTCATGCGTCCGGCAGGGCCGCCGAGGAGATCGTCCCGGTGGAGGTCCCCCAGAGGCGCGGGCCGCTGGTGGTGGCCGATGATGACCATCGTCGTCCCGGCACCACCATCGAGGCCCTCGGTCGTCTGCGCCCGGCATTTCGCAAGGACGGCGTGGTGACCGG
>JBHHZI010000065.1:0-16711 GCA_046757965.1 Acidobacteriota bacterium
TCACGGCCCAGCTTGCGCCGGTTCGCGGACAGCGTCTCCTTGATGGTGACCTCGGTCTTGCCCAGGAACTCCCGGGCGCGGGAGCAGGATGTTCACCCTGTCCGGTGATAATACCAGTCGATTCTTCTGGCCATGGATCTCGCTTCCTTTATGACACAATGGGCCCGCGAAGCCGCCGTCCGCACCGAACAGACCGGCCGGACACGGCGTGACGATGGCGTGGGGATCCATACTGCCACATGCAGTGGAGGGGTGCATGAGCAATAGGGGCTGGTCGCGATTCTTCTGTCGGGTCATGCTCGGCCTGATCTTCTTCATGGCGGGCTGGTACAAGTGCTTCACGATGACGCCGCTGGGACATGCGGAGAATTTCTTCACCGGGCCGTACGCCGACACCTGGATTCCCCATTTCCTGCTGCTGGCCACCGGTGTGGCCATCCCGGTGGTGGAGCTGCTCGCCGGCGCGCTGCTGATCGTCGGCTGGCGCACGCGTGACGCCCTGGTGGCCATCGGCATGATCCTGCTGGTGGTGACCTACGGCCACCTGCTGAAGGAGGCGCTGTTCAGCATCACCGGGCACATCCTGCCCCGCACCATCCTGATGGTCGCCGTCTTCCTCCTGCCCGCCGCCGAAGATCGATGGTCCATCGATTTATGGCTGCAACATCGATCGTCAGCCCGAAGACCATAGCCCCGATCGTTGATGGAGCGTGAAGTCCAGGGTACGCAGATGCCGGCAGGTTGGGGCCTGGCGAGGATTCTCGACCTCCGGCCCGCTCAGCCGGCGCCGCCACCGCCGCCGCCGGCTCCCGCCCCTCCCCCGACACCGGCGCCGCCGCCCGTACCGGCAGCGGAACTGGCGGTGCTGGCCACGGCCGAGGCCATGGACGAGATGCCGTGACTCAATCCGGCGAGGGCATCGCCGGGCGAACCACCGGCCACGCCGTGATACCAGACGGGATAGACCATGGCGGATCCTTCCGACGGCACCCGCAACAGAGGCAGCACCTTATCGTGGAGGCCGAAGAGCACGGCGAAGAGCACGATGCTCTCCCATCCCGCCATGGTGAGATCCGGCGGAGGAAGACCGCGGGATATCTCCTTCAGGTGACCCGAGTAGGCCCGCCAGGCGAGCTGCAGCCGGCGACCCTCCGGTGTCAGCCGCTGCAAGGAGATCGTCAGCAGCATCTGCAGCACGCCCGGAACGATGGCAAGCAGGGCCAGAGGAGAAAACGTGAACAGCAGCATGAGTCCGCCGGCCACCGCCACCAGGAATCCGCTGACGAGGTTGATCGCCATCGCCTGCGCCGGCAGCGGTTCGCGCAGGCCGAGCGTCTGTGCGTGGTCCGCGACCGACGCCTTCCAGGCCATGAGCCAGCGCCGGAAGCGCGATCGCGACGAGCGCGCCAGCGCCTTCAGGTCGGCCATCGCAAAGCGATTCCCGTTGCCCACCTCGGTGAGAACGAACGTGCGCAGATCCGCCTCGAACGGGAGGAGACCGCCCGCTGGCTTGCCAGTGTCCTTGAACGTGTAGGTCTTCTCGCGGCGCTCGCCGCCGAAGAAACGCCGCACGGATTCCTCACCCTCCTCGATGACGAAGTGGCCCCGCCGGGCCAGATCCAGCAGTGTCGCGGCCAGCATCGAACCGGTCCCACAGTCGAGCAACGCCGATCCCACCACCGCCGGAGGATGGGCACTCGGGATCTCCCCCGGCACGCTGGTCCGGCTCACCGGGTACGGCCGGCCATGGTGGCGCCACAGCCGGAGCCAGATCAGGAGCCCGGCCAGGCCCACCAGCGCTGCCGGCCAGGCGAGCCACGCAGCCAGGTCTGCGCGCTGCCGGGCGATGCGGTTCCGTTCGAGGCGCTGCTGGCGGCCACGGGCCCGGAGAGCGTTCGCCTCCTCGGCCCAGCGGCGCTCCTCGGCAAGGATGATGTCGAGGCGATCCGTTGCCCCGGTCACGGTCGCCGCCGACAGCGCGGCGGCGGGAAACAGCACCCGACCCTCGAAGTAGGTTCGCGCCGGCAGCGGGCTGACGCTCATCTCCACCAGGCTGTCGCCGGGCGGCGCCACCGTGCCGTACAGCGGCCCGTGCGCCCAGGCGCGTATATCGGCCGCCGGCACTCCATCAGGCAGGTGGATGACGGCGTGGACCTGGCCGATGGCACGGTCCCACCCGTCGCCGATGAGCTTGAAATTGACTTCAGCGACGTCGGTGTAGCGATGCACGGCGCCGGTGAGCGTGTAGGTGAGCCGGAAGGTGCGCGTCTCGTTGCGTGCAGTGTAGTACCAGGTGATGCGCTTCCCCTCGTCGGTGAGACGGACCGTGAAGGTGCCGGGCCTCTCCCCTTCTTGTTCCATGAACGCCGAACCTGCCTCGCTCACTCTCACATCGGACACCGACACCTCATCCGAGGTGGGAATATCCCGGTAGGCGAAGCGAAACCGGCCCTTGAACCGATAGGTGAGGGTTTCCTCGACGAGCAGCGCGGCATTCGCCTCGACGGTCCCGTTCACGTCGACGCGCGCGACATGATACGACTTGGCGAACACCGTGCCGGTCGCCAGCAAGGCCAGGACTCCCAGAACGGTGAGACGTCCGGCGACCACGCGGCAGGAACGGACCGGGCGCAGACGGCACCCAGCAGATAGACGGTTGGCGACCACAGCCCTTGCCTCCCCGTTTCATGATGGCACGTCCGCCATCTGGTTCCAATGACGTCCCCGGGTGTCGTCGGCGCCGACATCGCCTGCTGCAGATCCTGACGAGAGGCGACTCCTGGACAGCGTCCGCGGCGCGACGCCCGACTGGTGTGTCAAGGTGTCGCTCCCTTCTTCCGGTTCTTGCGCGACCCGGGTCGGTGAGGTTGCGCGCGGACAGACCGCCACGGCTCGGTGCCGACCCTGCGGGGCCGACCATCGACCGGTCACTGCTGAATGAAGTGAACCACCCGCGGGCGTTGCCCGGTGGTGGTGTGAACAGGCCTTCGCGCCACGCGTCGGAATCCACGAATCACTTCTGAACTGCGGACGCGCTCACCGCAGGATCCGGCAGAGCGTCGACAACATTTAGTTGTTGACATCTTGTAGGCGTCCCCGTACGGTGGGGCCAAGTTCGGTGCCCGGGTGATGCGCCCGGCTGCCCGGTCTCATATCAGGGGAGCGCAATGTCGAGATTCAGTGGCCTTCGCGGTTTCGGGATCGGGTTGATCGGGCTCTGTCTCACCTTCGCCCTGCTGGCGGCCGGCGGACCCCCCGCTCCTACCCCGGGTCGAGGTCCTTCCGTGTTGCCTCCCCATGTCAAGGGCGAGATCCTCATCAAGATGAAGCCGGGCGGCGGCCCCAACGAACGGGCGAACGTCCGCGCCCAGGTGGCGGCGACCCGGATGCATCGTTTCCGCTCCGGCGCCGAGCACTGGCATCTGGGGCGTGGGCAGACGGTCGAGAAGGCCATCAGCCGCCTGCGCGGCAACCCGCACGTGGACTATGTCGAGCCGAACTACGAGGTCAGCGCCTTCCTGACGCCGGATGACACCCGCTTCGCCGAACTGTGGGGGCTGAAGAACACCGGCCAGTTCGGCGGCACCCCGGAATCCGATATCGGCGCCGAGGCGGCCTGGAACGTGACCACGGGCAGCACCTCCGTTCTCGTGGGCGTCATCGATACCGGTATCGATCTCGATCATCCCGACCTGGCAGCCAACATCTGGGTCAACCCGGGTGAGATCGCAAACAACGGCATCGACGACGACGGCAATGGATTCATCGACGATGTGCACGGCTGGGACTTCGTCAACGACGACAATGATCCGAACGATGATCACTTTCACGGTACGCACGTCGCCGGCACCATCGGCGCCGTCGGCAACAATGCGCTCGGTGTGACCGGCGTCAACTGGACCGTGCGACTGGCAGCCCTGAAGTTCCTGAGTTCTTCCGGATCCGGAACCACGGCGAACGCCATCCGGGCGGTGGACTATGCGACGCTCATCGGCGCCAACATCACGAGCAATTCCTGGGGCGGAGGTGGGTTTTCCCAGGCCCTGCTCGATGCCATCAACGCGGGCGGCGCGGCCGGCACTCTTTTCGTGGCGGCCGCGGGCAACTCGGCACGGGATACGGACATCTCTCCCGTGTACCCAGCCAGCTACGACACGGAGGCCATCCTCTCCGTGGCCGCCACGGATGAGAGCGACAACCTGGCCTCGTTCTCCAACTGGGGGCTGAACTCGGTCGATCTGGGCGCTCCGGGCGTGGACACGCTCAGCACCTTTCCTGGCGGCACGTACGGTTTTCTGAGCGGCACATCGATGGCGACACCGCACGTCAGCGGCGTCGCGGCCCTCATTCGCTCCGTCGGACCGGGGCTCGACCTGCCGCGGCTGCGCGCCAAGCTCCTGGCCGCCGTGGATCCGGTCCCGGCCCTGGACGGTCGGACGGTGACGGGGGGCCGGCTCGACGCCTTTCTCGCCGTTGCCATCCCGGACACCGTGGCACCCGCTCCGATCCTCGACCTGCGTGTCACGGACACGACATCCAACACGGTCTTCCTGGCCTGGACCGCCACCGGGGACGACGGCGCCACGGGCACCGCCACGTCGCTCGATCTGCGCTACGCCACGTCGGCGCTGGATGCCACCACCTTCGAGACGGCCACGCAGGTGCCCTCACCGCCTGCACCGCTGCCGGCCGGCTCACCCGAAACGCTGGAGGTGGCCGGACTCGAGCCGGGCACGACCTATTTCTTTGCCGCCCGGGCCGGAGATGAGTGGGGCAACGCCAGCCCGATCAGCAACGTCGCCACCGGCCTGACCCTGCCGCCACCCACCATCGCCACCTCGCCGCCGCGCGTCGATGTCTCGCTGTTTGCCGGCGAGACGGCATCGGACACCTTGCTCGTCCAGAACGTGGGTGTCGGCACGCTGGACTGGGCGGTCACGACTCCTCCCACCGGGCAGTTCACGCCGTCCACCGGACTGACCGGGCTCGATCTCGCCAAGGGCGCCCCCGATCCGCGCACCGGCTTCCCCGTGACGCAGCGGGAAGGCGGACCGGATGCGTTCGGCTACCGGTTCATCGACAGCGATGCCGTGGGCGGCCCCGCGTTCGCCTGGACCGACATCGCCGACACCGGCACCCTCGTGGAGAGCCTGGACGGCGACGACCAGGTCTCGTCTCCGATCGTGCTGGGCTTCCCCTTCCCGTTCTATGGCCAGACATTCGATGCGGTCCGCGTCAGCACCAACGGATTCCTGCGTCTGACCAGCGGGGATTCAGCGCCCACCAACCAGCCGCTGCCGGACATCGCAGCACCCGGAAATCTGATCGCGCCGTTCTGGGACGACCTGAACTTCCGCGGCCTTCCGCGGGTCACCTTCGCTCGCGGCGCCGGCAGTCTCACCATCCAGTACACCGATGTCACTCCGTTCTCCGGGCCCGGCGCCTACACGTTCCAGGTGATCCTGCAGGAAAGCGGGGAGATCCTTTTCCAGTATCTCCAGATGTCCGGGGCGACCAATTCCGCGACCGTCGGCATCCAGGACGGCGCCGGCAGCAGCGGGTTGCTCGTGGCGTTCAACGTGCCGTACGCACGGGACAACCTGGCGGTCCGTCTGCACACGGTTCCCCGGTGGTTGACCGCCGCCCCGTCAGGTGGCCGTGTGATCGGAGGAGGCAGCGACACGGTGAATCTGTCCGTCGACACAGCGGGCCTGGCCGCGGGCACTTACGATGACCTCGTCGTCATCGCGTCGAACGACCCGCTCTCGCCCGTAGGGGTTCATCCGGTGACCCTGACCGTCACCGGCGTCCCGAACATCGCCGTCTCCCCGGCCGCCATCGATCTCGGCAGCACCCGCGCCGGCGAGGCCGTGTTCCGGGCCCTGCAGATCACCAACAGCGGTACGGAACCGCTGACGGTGACCGGGATCACGTCGGACGACCCCGGTGTGACGATCTCGCCGCTGTCCTTCACGCTGGGCCCGGCGGACAGCCGGATGGTGACGGTGGCCTGGGAGCCGGTGGCGGCCGGCGGTGTCAGCGCCACCCTGACCATCACGAGCGATGCCCACGCCACACCGACCGCCCTCGTGCCGGTCTCCGGAACCGCCCTCGCCACCGGCACGCTCCAGGCGGTGCCGCCTGCACTGGACGAGACCCTCCTGGATGGTCAGAGCGTCGTCCGGTCCCTGCGCCTCATCAATGGCTCATCGTCGGACGTCAACGTGAGCATCGTGGCCGAGGCCGGCCTCCCCGGCGCAGCGGCCGATATGGCCTCGATGCTCAGCCCGCTGGCGGACTACGCCGTGCACACGTCGCAGGACGTCAACGGCCCGGCCTTCGCCTGGACCGACATCTCCGGAAGTGGTGAGAAGGTCCAGATGTTCGGCACCCACGAGATCTCGGAACCGGTCCCCCTCGGGTTCTCGTTCCCGTTCTTCACCAACGTGTTCGAATCGGTGCAGGTGAGCACCGACGGCTGGCTGAGCTTCACGACGGATCTCACCGCGGCGGACACGCCACTGGCCCTCCCCGACGCGCGCCCCACCGTGCCGGGCAATCTGATTGCTGCCCTGTTGAGCGATCTCGATCTGGAGGGTCAGGCCCGCGTGGTCCGGCTCAGCACCGCCGAGGGCTTCACCGTGCAGTTCAACGACGTGCTTCACACCCTGTCCGGAAGCCGGGTGACATTCCAGATCCTTCTCGACCGGGACGGATCCATCCGCTTCATCTACCCCGCCGTGGGGGGGGCAACCCCGGCCGCCGTCTCCGGCATCCAGAACGGCGACAAGACACGGAGCACCACCGTGGACGCGGTTCCGGCTGACGGGCTGCTGGTCCAGATGGTGCCGCCGGTCACCGTGGTCAACGGGGGCTTCGAGGCCGGGAGCTTCACCGGCTGGGTCGCCACATCGAACGGCAGACAGGAACTGACGCCGTGGACGGTGCGTGGGCCGGGCGGCTGCTATTTCGGTACCTCCATGCCGCTCGAGGGGAGTGTGGATGCGCTCAACGGCTTCGACGGTGATGCCGGACTGACCTACAACCTCTCGCAGGACCTCGACGTGCCACTGACCGCGCGCGGCGCCGTGCTGACGTTCTCGGATCGCATCCAGTTCGACAGCCGCGGCATTTTCAGTTCCCTGCCGCGCATCTATCAGGCCACGCTGGATGACCCGACCGGCGGCCTGCTGGCGGTCATCGCCCGTGAAGAGATTCTTCTCAACGGCAAGCCGTTCACCGATCTGGGCTGGCAAGCCCGTTCGATCACGCTGACGCCGTGGCTCGGCCGGAGTGTCCGGCTGAACATCACGGAATCGATCCCCGAGCGGTTCACCGGCCCCGGCTGTCTCGAACTGGACGACTTCCAGGTGAGCGGCCCCGTGTCTCCCCCGTGGCTGCGCCCGGCCGCGTCGAGTGTTCTTGTGCCGGCGGGAGGTTTCACCGATGTCCCGGTCACCATCGACACGACCGCCGCCTCCGCCGGCACGACCTTCGCCACGCTCCGGCTGACCGCCGATGACGCTGTCGCCACCACCGTGCTGCTGCCCGTGGCCCTCACGGTGATCGGCTCTCCGGACATCCTGGTCACCGGCGTGCCGGCGGAACTGGTCTCCACGCAGGCGTACGCGACGAGCGGGGCGCTCACCCGGCACCAGTTCGAGCTTCCGGCGATCCCGGTCGCCGGCGGCACGCTCGACATCACCGCCAACGGCGACTACGGGTCGAGCTTCGAGCGAGCATTCGTCAGCGCCGAAGGCGCGTCCATCGGCGATGTCGGGGGCGTCGGGCGCGATTGCCAGGCGGCACGCGGGACATTCGCACTGGATGCGGCGCTGATGGCCGCCCTGGCCGCCGACGGCGTCATCGACGTTGACGTCCACAACACACCGGACGTCAACGTGTTCTGTCCGGACAACAGCCACTCGCTGCGCCTGAGCTACGAGGTGAGTGCCACGGGCAATTTCGGCACGGTCTTCACCGGACAGTCCAGCGAACTGAACCTGATGGTGAGCAACCGGGGAAGCGAGACGCTCGAGATCGCCAGCATCACATCGAGCGCACCGGAGGTCACACCCCTCATCGCGTCCATGAGCATCGCCCCCGGCACGACACGGCTGCTTGGCCTGAGGTTCGCCCCGGTGGCCGCGGGACCCCTTGCCGGCGCGGTGACTCTGGCGAGCAACGACCCGGACACGCCCCTCCTGGCGATTCCCCTGTCGGGGTCGGGCGCCGGGCCGCCGGCCGCCACCATCGCACCGGCCGGACTCTCCCTCACGCTGAATTCCGGGGACCAGGATGTCCGGGCGGTTTCCATCACCAACACAGGGGGCAGTGATCTCGCTTTCGAGGTCGCTCTCGTGCCCCCGGGCGTCGAGGGCGTGTTCTCGACGTTCACAGGGCTGTCTCCGGCCGGCCCGTCACCGAATGACGCCGGCAACGACTCTCCCGTCGAGATCATGGCCACGGCGGCGGATCCCGGCGATCTGGAAGTTGACGGACAGGCCCCCGAACCGACCTTCCAGGGAGTTGACGCCAGGTTCCAGTCTCTCGCCCCCAGCCCGGTGCCATTGACCTGCGTCGTCGGCGACACGATGCAGCGAGTCATTTACGGCCAGGAGAACAACGGGGTCGCGTTCTTCCGTTTCAACACCGCAGTACAGACGTGGGAGTCCCTGGCTCCGTCCCCGGTCTCCTCCGGCAACAACGGCGGCGCCGCCCTCCTGAACGGCAAGATCTACACCGCATACACGGGGAACAGCGCGGTGCTGGGCGTTTACGATATCTCCACGGATTCCTGGTCGACCATTTCCAACCCCTCGTTCGGTACCGGCAACATCGCCAGCGACGGCACCCGCTGGCTCTACCTGGTCACCGGGTCCACCTTTCTCCGCCTCGATCCGGCCACACAGGAGACGCAGACACTCGCCACGCCACCGTTTTTCTTCCAGCGCTGGGGCGGCCTCCAGGATTTTGCCGGCGTGATCTACGGCACCACGGGAAACGGTACGACCGGCTTCGCGTCGTACTCCACCGCAATCGACGCCTGGACGCGCCTGCCATCGGTGCCGGGAGGCACCGTTCTCGGCGCCACCATCGACCCCAGATCCGCGACGTACTACGCCTACGGCTCTTACGGCGGCAACAACCTTTACGCGTATTCGCTGGCATCGAACACGTGGGATGTCTCCACCATTCCGTTCTTCACTCTCAACGATGGCGGCCTGGTCGCATTCTCCGACGGCATCTACTTCATCGAGGGCGAGCAGGGCACCGGGTTCGCGCGCCTCCTGACGGGTCTGGACTTCGTGTCGGCGGCACCGCGGTCCGGCACGGTGCCTCCGGGGCAATCGGTGGATGTGACCCTGAACTTCGATGCCCGGGGGCTCTTTACCGGCCTGTTCGAGGCCGACCTCCAGGTCGACACCAACGACCCCGATGCGCGGCGCTCGGCGGTGCCGCTGAGCCTCGACGTCATCGGCGTGCCGCGCGTCGAGGTCCTCGGGGAGCGCGTCGAGTTCGACTCGGTCGTCCCGTATGGCGTCAGCGGGGCCCGCACGGATCACAGCCTGGTTCCCGATCGTCCTCCGGCCGGAGAGGCAGCGATCCAGCTGACGGCCGACGGCGACTACGGCTCCTCGTTCGAGACCGCATCGCTGACCGCCGAGGGTCATGTCATCGGCGCGGTGGGCGGCACAGGAATTGACTGTACTCCCGCGACGGGACAGTTCCCGCTGTCCAGGTCGCTTCTGGAGACGCTGCTGGCCGACGGCGTGGTAGACGTGTCGGTTCAGAACACACCTGACGTCAACACGTTCTGCTCCATCAATCGCCACACGGTCCGCCTCAGCTACCGGGTTGCTGCCGACCGGATCGACTTCGGCAGCCTGTTCATCGGACTGACCGGATCGCACCAGCTGACCATCAACAATGTCGGCACCGAGACGCTGACGGTCACGGCCAGCAGCGACTCGCCCACGATGATCGCCTCCCCGGCGGCCCTGGGTATTGCGCCGCTCGGCACAGCGCTGCTGACGGTGACGTTCACACCCACCGCTGCCGGAGTCGTCGATGGCACGTTGACGCTGGCCACCAACGACCCTGACAGGCCTTCAGTCGTCATCTCGATGCACGGTGAAGGTCTCCTGCCTCCTGTCGCCGCCGTCGCGCCTTCCTCGATCGCGCTCACGCTCAACTCCGGAGACATCGACACCCGGTCCGTGGTTCTGTCGAACAGCGGTGGAAACGCGCTCGACTTCACGGCGGCCATCCGGTCGCGCTTGTCTGGCGCGGTGGTCTCCCCATTCGCGGGGGTCACGTCGGCTCCGACCGCGATCAGCAACGGTGTCCCGGCACCGGACGATCCCGCTCCCTCGACGGCACCGATACGCGGCGTCTCGGCCGAATTCGAGCTCCTCCCGTCGAGCCCGGTGCCACTCACCTGCGTCGTGGCAGACGCGGCGGCGTCCATCATCTACGCCCAGCAGGATCAGGGCACGGCATTCTTCCGCTACGTGGTGGGAACCGGGGCGTGGGAACCCCTGGCACCGGCCCCCCTGTTCTCCGGCAACAACGGCGGGGCCACCCTGCTGAACGGGAAGATCTACACGGCGTACACGGGAAACGGTTCCCAGCTCGGCGTCTACGACGTCGCCAGCGACTCCTGGTCGACCATCTCGAATCCCATCGGGACGGGCACCGGTGTCATCGCCAGTGATGGCGTGCGCTGGATCTACCTGGTCCAGGGATTGGCTTTCGGGCGCCTGGATCCCGTCACGCTGGAGACCCAGTTCCTGGCCACCCCGCCGTTCGCGTTCCAGCCATGGGGTGGACTCCGCCATCTCGCCGGGACGCTGTACGGGCACCAGGGCAACGGAGGCGTCGGCTTCGCGTCGTACGAGATCGCCACGAACTCCTGGACCCTCCTCCCACCGGTGCCCTCGGGTGCCGTTCTGGGCGCCACCATCGACACGCGCGCCCGCACCTATCATGCGTATGGTTCGTACTTCGACAGGAATCTGTACTCGTACTCCATCGACCAGGGAACCTGGGACGTGGCGACCATCCCGTTCTTCACACTGAATGACGGCGGCCTCGCGGCGCTTTCCTCGGGCGTCTACTTCATCGCCGGCGAGGGAAGCACCGGGTTCGCTCGCCTGCTGCCGGGAGTGAGCTTCATCACCGTCGCACCGACCAGCGGCACGGTGGGCGTCGGTGCCTCCACGAACATCGCCATGCAGGTCGACACGACCGGGTTGTTCGCAGGCCTGGTGGAAGCAGAGCTGGACATCGACACCAACGACCCTGTGGCGGCACGACTGACCGTGCCGGTGGATCTCCAGGTGATCGGCGTCCCGGACATCGTGGCGGATCCTGCGCTGGACTTCGGCAATGTCTTCGTGGGACAGACGAAGGAACTCCGCCTCACGGTTCGCAACGCCGGAACGGACCAGCTCGATATCACCTCCGTCACGGCGACCCTCCCTGAATTCAGCATCATCCCGACCTCCATGATCGTGCCGCCCCTCACCACGGCAACGTTTTCCGTCACCTTCGCCCCGCTGGCCGCCGGCCCGTTCGACGACAGCCTCACCATCGCCAGCAACGATCCGGACGAGCCCATGCTCGTCGTGCCGGTGCACGCCGTGGCCCTCATCCCACCGGTCATCGATGTGCAGCCGCCGGCCATCGACGAGAATGTGTTCGTCGGCGCGCCCTCGCGGACCCGGACCCTGACCATCGGCAACACCGGCGGCAGCGTTCTCGAATTCGACGTGACCGCGACTGATGCGGGGACCACCCAGGTTCCGGAGACGCCCTTCGGAGTCCTGTCTCCCGGCCAGGCGTCGCCCCACGCATCCCCGTCTGACGCCGGCCCGTACGCCGCCGAGCCGGTGTCCTTCGACACGGCGCCGGGACGTTTCCAGGAGCGAGCGAGCAGTCCGGTGCCGCTGACCGGTCTGGTGGCCGACCCGGCAGGCAAGCTGTACGCCCAGGAGAACGGCGGCCCCGGTTTCTTCACCTATGACCCGGCGGCGGACCTCTGGCTACCGCTGGCACCGGCGCCCATGGCCGCGGTCAATCCCGCCGGCGCCGTGATCCTCGACGACCGCATCTACCTGGCCTACGCCGGGGATGCGGAACAGATCGCCGCCTACGACATCGCCACCGACACCTGGAGTGTCCTCGCGAACCCCCTGGCGACGGGCACCGCCAACATCGCCACCGATGGCGAACAGTTCCTCTATCTTGCGGCAGGCACGACGTTTGTCCAGTGGGACCCGCTGACCGGCGAGACCACCATGCTCGCGTCACCTCCGTTCGCCTTCGAGGCATGGGGCGGGCTGCGTCGTCTCGAGCGCACCGTGTACGGGCACCAGGGCAACGGCCGTCAGAACTTCGCGTCGTTCGATCTGGACACGGGTGAGTGGACCGTGCGACCCCCGCTGCCTGCCGGGGCAGCCCTCGGGGCCGCGGTGGACCCGCTGGCCCGCACCTACGTGGCCGCCGGCGGCTATGGTGCCCCCCATCTGTTCCGCTTCTCGATCGACGAGGATCGCTGGGCCGCCCTCACCAACCCGTTCATGGCGCTCACCGACGGTGGACTCGCCTGGGTGCCCGGCGCCCCGTCGTCGGTCTATTTCATCGAAGGAGACGGCACGAAACTCGTCCGGCTGCTCGGCACCTCGCCGGTCACGGTGACCCCGACGACCGGCAGCGTGTTGCCGGGAGACACCCTCGCCCTCGAACTCGACCTGGCCACCGACACCCTTCTGCCCGGTGTCTTCTCGTCCACGGTGGCCATCGCCAGCAATGACCCGGTGCAACCACAGGTGGATGTGCCCGTCACCATCACGGTGTCGTCGGCGCCGGACATCGCGTTCCTGGGCGCGCCGGTGAACCTGGCGTCCGGGAAGGTGTTCATGGGCTTCGGCTCCCTCACCCGGCACCTCCTGCCCTTCCCGCAGACACCGGGCAGCACGGGGCGGCTGACGTTGACGGTCAGTGGTGATTTCGGCAGCTCGTTCGAGACGGCCACCGCCAATGCCGAGGACCGGATCACACTCGTGGGAGGCAACGCCACGAGGGACTGCATCACCTCCGCCAGTTCCGTCGTCGTCAGCGCCCCGGACATGACGGCGCTGGCCGCCGACGGCGTGCTCTCCGTCGATGTGAGGAACTCGGCAGCGGTTGGTCCTTTCTGCTCCACCAACAGCCACGTGGTGCGACTCGTCTACCGGAGCGCCGCCGACAAGGTAGAGTTCGGCACCTTGTTCGTGGGTCAGACGCGCACTCGCAACGCCCTGGTCACCAACGTCGGCACCGAGCCGTTGCAGATCCTCGACATCGTCTCGCCGCACACCGGATTCGCCATCGCGCCGAGAAGCCTGGTGCTGGCGCCGGGCGACTTCGCCGCGATCCAGGTCACCTACGTGCCCACCGTGGGCGAGACCGTCGACACCACGCTCGACGTTCTGTCCAACGACCCCGACGAGGCAACGGCCCGGCTCGTCATGACCGGTACGGCCCTGGTTCCCCCGAAGATCAAGCTTGCACCCACAGCGCTCGAAGCCGCCCTGCCGCCCGGGGGCATGGCCACCCGGACGCTGCGCATCAGCAATTCCGGCGGCCTGGATCTCGACTGGAGAACGCCGGGACTGTCGATCAGCGCCGCTGGTCAGCCGGGAGCCACCCGAGCCGGCGGGCCCGACGCAGGCGGCTACCGGTTCACAGACAGTGATCAGCCCGGCGGGCCGGTCTTTGCATGGAACGACATCTTCTTCACGGGGACCAAGCTGTCTCTCAATGGCGACGACCAGAACCTCGGGCCCGTTCCGATCGGATTCGACTTCGTGTTCTACGGCAACACCTTCAACTCGATCCACATCTCCACCAACGGCTGGCTGAGCTTCACCAGTTCCGCGACATCGTTCCGGGCTCCGCCGACATTCCCGGACTCGGGGCCCTCGACACCGGAGAATCTCCTGGCCCCGTTCTTCGACGACCTGACCTTCGGGGGAGTGAAGCGGGCAAGCATTCTCCGCGAGCCCGGCAAGACCACCATCCAGTTCACGGGCACCCGGCGCTTCTTCGGCAGCTCGTCGTTCACCTTCCAGGTCATCCTGTTCGCGGATGGCCGGGTGCGCTTTCAGTACCTGACCATGTCCGGAGTCAGGGCCACCGCCGCCATCGGCATCCAGAACCAGGATCGTCAGATCGGGCTCACCGTGGCCTCGGCGGATCTGCCGGACTACATGCACGACAACCTGGCGGTGGAGTTCACGCCCACACCGCCTCCGCCTCCGTGGCTGACCATCGTCCCGGACTCGGGAACGATCCCGCCGGGAGGATTCACCGATCTGCAGCTCGAGATGGATGCCTCGGTTCTTCCCGACGGGGACGCGGCCGCGGCCGTCCAGTTCGTCTCCAATGACATCTTCAAACCGGTCGTCGGATTCTCCGTGCTCCTGCACGTCAGCGAGGTGAATCTCGATTTCCTGGACGTCGACCCCGACACACTCAATCTTGCGTCCAACGGCAAGACCATCCGGGCGGCATTCCAGCTCCCGCCCGCCTTCGACCCTCACCGGGTTCTGATCGATTCGGTCTCCATCGATCACACCCTCTTCGCCAATACCCACCCTGTCGCCTTCGAGGATGCAACCGGCGACGGCATCGAGGAGATGGTGGTGAAGTTCGACCGGGCGGCCTTCGAGGCGATCGTGCCCGAGGGGGAGAGCGTGGATGTGACGGTCGCCGGCGAGGTCCAGGACACCACCTGGTTCACCGGCACGGATACCATCCGCATCCTGAGGCCCCACCTCACCTCGCCCGACGGCGGGGAATTCCTGGTGACTGGAGGCGTGACAAACCTCACCTGGGAGACGCCGCCATGGGGTGCCGCGGTGACCTACGATCTCTATCTGTCGCGTGACGACGGACAGACGTGGGAGACGGCGGCGAGCGGTCTTTCGGGCACGTCGGCCACGTGGACCGTGACGGGCCCCGCCACAGGGATCGCCCGGGTCATGGTGACCGCCTCGGACAGCCAGGGGCTGCTGGGAACGGACGACAGCGACGCCTCGTTCGTCATCTCGGACATCCTCCTGCCGCCGAACCCGGTGCGCACGCTCACCTCGTTCGATGACGCCGCCGGTCTCCACCTGACCTGGGCCCTTCCGGTGACGGATGTCGATCATGGACCGGCGAGCAGCTTCCGCGTCCTGCAGGCCGGCACTCCAGGAGGACCGTTCACCGAACTGGCGGTCACATCCGCCCTGTCGCACGTGGCTCCGGCCACCCCGCCGTCGCCCGGGAGCGTGACCTACTTCCAGGTGGTGGCGGTCAACAGCGAGGGAGAATCGCCGGACTGACCGGCCGATCACCGGCCGGCGTCCTCACCGGCGCGAGCCGCCGGCCGCCGGCTGTGGTGTAGGATGGCCGCGCCATCACGGCCCATGCCGAACGAGGGAGTGCGCCATGCCGGTCTCCAGACGACAGTTCTTCCAACACACCGCCGCCGGCGCCGCCGGCGTGGTCGCTCTTGGCGGCGTGACCGGCTGCTCACCCTGTGGGGATGCTGCCGCCGGTCTCCCCGACCCGATCGTCACGCTGACGCCGCCAGCGGACTCGCCGCCGCCGATCTCCGCGGCGGAGCGACAGGAACGCCTGGAGAAGGCCCGGCGGTTGATGGCCGCCAGCAGCATCGACGCCCTGTTCCTGGACGCCGGCACGAGCCTCACCTACTTCACCGGCGTCCGGTGGCATGGCAGTGAACGGATGCTGGCCGCCATCATCCCGGCACGCGGCGAGATCGGCTGGGTCTGCCCGGCCTTCGAGGAAGCTCGGCTCCGCGAGATGGAAGGAACCGGCGATGACATCCGGACGTGGGAGGAGCATGAGGACCCGGCCCGGCGCGTGGCCGAGCTGCTCGCCGACCGGAAGATCGCGTCGGGTCGCATCGGCATGGAAGAGAGAGTGCGCTTCTTCCTGTTCGACGGCATCCGGCGGCTGACGCGCAGCACCGAGTTCGTCAGCGGCGATCCGGTCACCGCAGGCTGCCGGATGATCAAGTCCG
The DNA here is from genome assembly GCA_046757965.1 of Acidobacteriota bacterium. GTDB lineage: Bacteria > Acidobacteriota > Polarisedimenticolia > SMYD01 > SMYD01 > JBHHZI01. The sequence continues at coordinate 16,079 of JBHHZI010000065.1, forward strand.
CGGCAGAGCTGGCGCTCATGCAACGGGCCAATGACCTCACCATCGAGGCGTACCGGGCCGTGCTGTCCAGCCTGCACGAGGGAATGACCCGGGAAGAGTTCAACCGGCTCTGCGGCGCCGCGTTTCACGCCCTCGGTGTGGCAGGGGGCGCCTTCGGCCAGTTCGCGGAAGGGTCGGCCCTGCCTCACGGCAGCAACAAGCCCCGGGCGCTCCGGGAAGGCGACATCGTGCTGATGGACGGCGGCTGTAGCGTCGAGGGGTACCGGTCGGATATCAGCCGCACGACGGTGTTCGGCACGCCCAGCCAGCGCCAGCGGGACGTGTGGGACCTCGAACGCCGGGCCCAGGATGCCGCGCTCGCGGCCGCCCGGCCGGGCGTGCCCTGCGAGGATGTCGATGCTGCCGCGCGCCGGGTGATCGTGGAGGGCGGCTTCGGGCCGGACTACAGATACTTCACCCATCGGGTGGGGCATGGCATCGGCATGGATGGCCACGAGTGGACCTACCTGGTGCGGGGCAACAAGACGCCGCTGGCGCCGGGCATGTGCTTCAGCGACGAGCCGGGCATCTACATCCCGGGAGAATTCGGCATCCGGCTGGAAGACTGCATGCACATCACCGAGGGAGGAGCAC
>JBHHZI010000066.1:0-16556 GCA_046757965.1 Acidobacteriota bacterium
GGCCGGACGGCGCGGCCCGGCGACGGGCGGCTCCTCTGTCGAACACCGGCCATGGCCAGTACCGCCGCGTACTCGTCATCGGTGACCGGGCTCACCGACAGGCGGCTCTGCCGCACCATCGCCATGTGGCGCGTGCGCGCATCGGTCTTCAGTCGGGCCAGGGACACCGGTGCCGGCAGGCGGCGAACCGGCACCAGATCCACGACCACCCAGCGGTCATCGTCGGTGGTCGGATCGGGATAGGCCGGCCTGACCACCCGGGCGACGCCCACGATCTCCCGCTCCTTGACCGAGTGATAGAACAGACACCGATCCCCTCGCTTCATCGCAGCGAGGTTGTTGCGCGACTGGTAATTGCGCACGCCGTCCCAGTACGTGCGCTTCTCCGCGACGAACATCTCCCAGGAGTACGAGGAGGGTTCGGACTTGATCAACCACGAAGCCATGCGTGCCGCCTGACCCGCTTTCGGGGAGTGTCGCCTGACAACGAGATTCCCTGTTACTTCTGGAACATCTCGCCGACGGGGATGATGCGCACGTTGCGGGCCTCGATGCCCAGGGGATAGGTCTCGATCTCCTTGTCCTCATCGAGAATCGAGGCGGGTTTCTCGATGTCGCCGTAGTCGATGGGCGAGGGCGCGCCGGAGACCAGCGCCTTCTTCATGCCCGCCGCATCGGCGGTGACCATCGTGATGATCGTGTTATCTGTTGCGATGACCCTGTGAATGGCGGCATTGACGTCGTCGAGGGTGACCTCATCCATCATCTTCCGGAAGCGGGCCAAGTGACCGTCTCCGTCGATGCCGTAGAAGCGGTCATCCACCGCATAGCCGAGGCGGGCCGCCGTCGTGGTGGCGAACTGCGCCACATATTTCTTGAGGAATGTTCGCTGTGTCTCGAACTGCTCGGCCGTCAGGCCGTGGGTGGCCAGATGATCCACCTCGCGCAGTGCGGCACGGAGTGCGAACACCGCCCGGTTGTCGGGAACGGGACGGATCCAGACCTCGAAGATCTGCCGGCGCCGGCCGACGCCGGTGGGCGGCATGGTGCGCGACCCGCCGTTGGGAAAGGCCTCGATGTAGGCATAGTCGCCGTAGTTCATTCCCCGGGCCTCGCGGATCACCTGATAGAGATGACTGACGCTGTTGCGATGTTCCCCGAGCCACGAGCTGGCGACCCACAGCGCGTAGAACTCACGTGAGCCGCGGTGCAGATCGATGGGAAAGCCGAAGCTGATGGCCGTGGATTCACCCGGTTTCTCGACCAGCACCACCTGGTGGCCGTGAATCGGCTTGACGTCGATGGCAGGGGGTGTCGTCGGGGGACCGTCGGGGAGCCGGGAGAGATCGGCGGCAAGACGGTCGAGCAGGGTCGGGCCGTAGGCGCCGCCCAGGCCGATGGTCGCCGCGTCCTGAGTGAAGTGAGTCCTGTAGAAGCTCTTGACGTCGTCGATGGTGATCGCGGACAGACCCTCCACCGTGCCCAGGCCCTGATGCGCGTACGGGGTGCCGGCGAACACCGTGCCGTACAGGGCCGCCTTGCCCAGCTCCTCGTCGGAGGAATAGCGCAGTTGCTTGCTCAGCAGATCGATGGCGCGGGAGCGAAGACGCTCGAAGTCGTCATCGCGAAAACCGGGGTTGAGGATCGCATCGGTGAGCAGCGGGTAATACGCGTCCAGCGCGTCGCGATGGACGACGCCGGTGAGCACGGTCATCTCCTTGTCCACCGACACGTCGTAGCCGGCGGCCAGCGGGAAGAGCCGGGCGAGGATCTCGTCATAGGTGTGCCCGGTGGTCCCCCCCTCGGAGATGAGTGTGGCCGTCAGAGCCGCCAGGCCCTCCTTGCCGGGCGGGTCGTCCTGTGAGCCGACCGTGAAGGCGAGCTTGATGGCGACGTTGGGATCGCGCTCCTGAGGGAGCAGGACCGGCGTGTTCGCCGGTTCCGGCGACGGGATCTCCTGGCCGGCGGTGTGCAGCACCGCGACCGTGCTGTGCGGCCGGGTGAGGTAGAGATTCGCCGCCTTCTGGATGTCCGCCGGCGTCACCTTGCCGTAGGTGCTCCACAGATCCTCCACCACGGTCATGTCACCGGTCAGGGCCACGAATCGGGCCAGGTTGGAGGCCACCGCGCCGGGTGTGGACAGGCTCGAGAGGAAACCGAATTTCAGGTTGGAGCGGACGTCATCGAGGCGTTGCTGCGAGACCGGATGCCGCTGCAGATCCCGGATGGTCGCCCAGATCTCGCTCTCGACCGCGGACACGTCGGACGGGTTCTTGACCATGCCGAAGATGCTCCACAGACCGGGGTCTCGATTGAAACCGAAGTCCGCCGCCAGGAACTGGAGCCGCTGCTCGTCGAGGACGAGCTTCTTGTACAGCGCGGAGGTTTCCCCGAAGGCGAGGTCCTCGATGAGCGTGGCCGCGGCCATGACCCGGTCGTCCGCCCTGAGACGGTCTCCCTTGAAGCTCACCGACAGGATGGGAAGGGTGCGGCCGGGGAACTTCACGTCGATCCGGCGCATGCCCTTCTGCTCGGGCTCCACCGGCACGTTCGGCGCCACATAGCCGGTCTTCCATCCGCCGTAGGCCTGCTTCATCAGTGGCAGGGTGGCCTCGGGATCGAAGTCGCCGACGACCATCACCACGACGTTCTCGGGCCGGTAGAAGCGGTTGAAGAAGCTGCGGGAGTAGCCAAACTGCTCCGGCATGGCCTTGATGTCGTCCTCGAAGCCGATGGTCGTGTGCTTGTACGTGTGCACATCGAACGCTGCGTTCTGTGTGGCCTCGAACAGGACGAAGAACGGATTGGTGCGCCCCTTGCGGAACTCGCCGTACACCGCGCCGGATTCCGTCTTGAACCCGGTCTCGTCGTATTCGAGGTTCTGGAAGCGGTCGCTCTCGATGTCGATGACGGTGGGGAGGTCGTCGCGGGTGATGCTGAGGTGAAACGCCGTCAGGTCGTCCGTCGTGAACGCGTTGGCGTCCGCCCCCATCGATGTCACGATGTCATCGTAGACCGAGGCCGGGTACTTCTTGCTGCCGCGGAACATCATGTGCTCGAAGAAGTGAGCGAACCCGGTGACGCCCTTCTCCACCTCGTCCCGGCTGCCGGTGCGCACCACCGACCAGTAGGCCACCAGGCCGTCGGAGGGCATCGGGATCATCAGGATCTTCAGGCCGTTGTCCAGTGTGTGGCGCTGCACGTCGTAGGGAAACACGGTCGCTCCATGAGCAGGTGGGGCGGTCAGGCTGAGCGCCACGAGCCCCAGCACGGACAGGGAAATGAGCTTGGTCACGGCAGAACTCCTGTGTCGGGAACCATCACCTCGGACCATTCCCCTGCGAGGGATGGGCCGGGCGGTAGAAGCCGGTCGGTTCACGTGATGAGGGCACCGTCTTCGGAGACGCGATGCGGGGCAATCTTACGGGATCGGCCGTTTCCGTGTCCATGGCCCCGGCGGCATCCGGCGGTCGCTCCTCGGCGGCGCGAGCGGTTGCGGTGGGCCGGTCACCGGGCCCGGCGGGTGGCCACCGGGCAGTACGGACCACCCGGTGTGACGCGCCACCAGGCACCGCTATCCGAGGCCCCGGCGTGGGTGAAGCGGTAGTCGTCCACGAACGTGCGCAGAAGCCGTGGGGGCTGATCCGGAAACGGGTTTTTGGCCAGCAGATCCAGGACCGGTCTCGAACCTTCCAGAAGACGCTGCTCGAAGGCCGGGAACCAGCGGGTGCTCCGGCACGAGCCGAGCGGCGCGAACCACATCTGCCAGTCGAGGCGCGGCATGTACGGCGCGATCCAGGGTGGGGCATCGCCGGCGCCGTTCATCTTGTAGCGGAACCGGTACGGCTTCCAGTCTCGCCCGTCGAGACTGCCCTCGATGCGAATCTCCGGACGCGAGCGGGTCATGACCGAGAACAGGCCGTAGGTGTTGATGCTGCGCAACGGGCGGATGCGGGCGAGGGCGGTGCGGATCGGGACGGGGACCTGCTCGAACCCGGCGAAGCGTCCGACGAACAGGGTCGTGCTCAGGCCGCCGAGGACGAGGAACACCAGGCCGGTGAGAACCCGTCGAAGGCCGGAGGCGGGTGGCGCCGGCCCGAACTCCGCGAGGCGTGCCGACAGGCGGGCAGGAAGGAGGCGGGTCAGGACCGCATCATCGAGAAGCACCACGCAGAGTACGAGGGTCAGCAGGTTGAAGAAGCCATAGTTGCCGGTGGCGGCGATGATCCCCATCAGCAGGGCAAAGCCGCCGGCGGCCACCAGGCGCGGGCGGCGTGGCAGGGGGATCAAGAACGGCAGCACCAGCTCGATGCCGAACAGCGCGGCACCGCTGGCCTGATGGATCCAGACGGGCGCCTGGTGGGCCCACCAGGCCAGTGGCGTGGGCAGCGGCTGGGTCTCGTAGTGCAGCGTCAGGGCGGTGAGGTCCGACCAGCTCGCATCACCGCTCCACAGCTTGACCAGACCCGACCCGAGCATGAGGCGAAACAGCAGGCCCATCAGGAGCCAGACGATGAGGCGCGGCGGGGGCGAGCGGCGACCCAGGCCGGGGCGCAGACCCCACGGCGCCAGGAAGATGGCGATGAACCCGACCTCGAGTAGGAGAAGATCCCACTGGAAGGCGAGAAAATCCTGGCCGACGCTGACGATGGACAGGTACGTGCCCCACAGCAGGATCAGCGAGGGCGCGGGAACCAGGCCGGCGATGAGCAGTGCGGCCAGCGCCACACCTGCAACGCACAGGATCGTCATGATGGATCCGGCCGGGTGCAGCCAGGCGAGAGTCGGCACGAGCCAGTACGCGGACCGGCCGACCTGCTCGTGCGCCAGACGCATGATTCTTTCCGCCGGCAGGATGCCGTCCGGACCGAGCAGGCCGTTCACCTGTGGCAGGAGGGAGGCGAAGGCCAGCAGGTAGATGATGCCGAGCCCCTTGAGAAGCACCCAGCGGGTCAGCAGATATGACGGCGGCTGCACCGATCGGCCCCACAGGAGGCGGGTGAGGCGCGAGGCCAGGCGGCGGTGCCGCGCCACGAAGCGGTACGCGAGCTCGGCGAGCGGGCGGAAGCCGGGCACGAGGCGATAGGCGCCCAGCAGCAGACGTCCCCCGATGGTCCCGGTCAGACAGCGCAGGACGGCCTCTGCCCCGCGATAGAACTTGCCGTCCGGCTCCAGCAGATGGACCGACTCGGCAAATCGCGCCACCGGCACCTCTGGAAGGCGCCAGGCGTCCTCCTGATACGGGACGTAGAGCACGCGGCTGCCGGTCATCGACCGCCAGCGCTCCACCCACAGGCGGCAGAAGCCGCAATCGCCGTCGAAGATCAGCACCGGGCCGTGCGCTGCTGGGTGCTGCATGCCTGCAATTGGCTCATTCATGGCATTCGATCATGTCTGAGCAGCATTGGCTCATGAGGACGTGTCCGACCCGGCGCGCCGGCGCGCGGCCCGGGGCCTTTCCTTCGCTCCCGAACCGGAGTAGGCTAGTTCACCTGTCACGCCCCCCAGAAAGGAGCACGCTTGGACGAACACTACATCAATGAAGTCAACGAGGAGTACCTGGCAGGAGTTTCGGGACGCGATGCCTGGCCGATCAGCGAGGCGATCTTCGAACGTCCTGTCAGTGACCTGAAGAAACGGCCATGGCTTGCCGTGCCGTCGGCGACCACGGTGAAGGACGCTGCCAAGCAGATGGTCGCCAAGGGAATCGGTTCGTGTCTCGCCACTCACGACGGCCGGCTCGCGGGGATTCTCACCGAACGCGATCTTGTCAACCAGATGGTGAACAATCCGTTCGACCCGAACGAGACGCCGGTCGAGCAGATCATGCACACGAAGGTCGTCACGGTGATGCCGGACGCAACCGTGGCGTATGCCATCCACCGGATGTCGTCAGGCGGCTACCGGCATCTGCCGATCATCGACCGCGAGAATCGCCCGGTCGGTGTCGTCTCGGTACGCGACATCGCGGACTACCTTGCCGTGCTGTTTCCCCACAAGATCCTGAATCAGCCGCCGGATCCGACGAAGATCCCCGCCACCCGCGAGGGCGGCTGACCCTGTCGCCGCCGCGATGGCGCCAGGAACCGGCGACACCGCGACCCCGCGCGGCGGAGCAAGCGGCGACAGGTCGAGCGGTCAGGGGCCGCGGCCGGTCTCCAGGGCAGTGATCTTGCCCAGGCGGCGGCGATGCCGCTCCTCGCCGCTGAACCGGGCCGCCAGGAATGTTCGCACCAGCACGAAGGCCAGATCGCGTCCGATGATGCGCGCGCCCAGGCACAGCACATTCACGTCGTCGTGCTCCACGCCCTGACGGGCGCTGTAGGCATCATGGCAGAGGCCGGCGCGCAGGCCGGCGAGCTTGTTGACGGCGATCGATGCGCCGACTCCGCTGCCGCAGATCACCAGCCCCCGTTCCGCGGTGCCGTCCTGGATCGCGCGGCCGACTCGCACCGCGGCGTCGGGGTAGTCGTCGTCCGGGTCGGCCTGCGCGGGACCCACGTCGCGCACCTCGTGACCATCGGTCTCGAGCATGGTCACGAGCAGTTGCTTCAGATCGAAACCGGCATGATCAGCGTCGATGGCGATGCGCACTCCGACCCTCCCGGCGCCATCATACACGATGGGTGTGGGCTCACTCCTCGACGAGCGTCCGGATCATGTGGATCAGGACATCGGTCTCGAAGGGCTTGGCGAGTACCGGCAGGTCGGTGTGATCGGTCATCTGCTCGCGCTCGGGATCGTCCATGACGCCGGTGAGCACGATCGTCCGGTGGGCCAGTCCGCTGTAGCGTTCCCGCGCGTAGTCCCACACGTCCAGCCCGGTGCCGCTGGGCAGCAGGAAATCCAGAATCATCACATCGGCTTTCGTCGTCGCCATGGAGCGGATGGCGGCGTCGGCATCCGCCGCCTCGGTGACGCGCATGCCGGCCTCCTCCAGGGCATCGCGCAGGACGGTCCGTGACAGCGGATCGTCGTCCACGACGAGAACGTGAACCTCTTCGTCGGACTGTCTGTCGTCTACACTCATCTCTCGCCTCGGCACCGAACCGGCCGGACCCGGTGAGGGTCCCTGCAAATGTTGGTCCCCGCCCGCCCGGCGGCAAGCCGCCCCGGGGATGAAGCTTCCCGCGGGCAGAGCCCGCTTCGGATGGGGCCTGCCGGGGCCCGCGCCCGGGTGGCTCGCCGGCGCGATGATTCGTTGCCTCCTCGACGGGTCGCTCCGGCCTGGCGGGCCGCCGGGAGGATGCCCCCATCCGACGGGCCCTGTCCGGGCCCTTCTGAGGTCAGTGCTGGCACCCGGGACAGTAATAGGTGCTGCGGCCGGAGTCGACGCGGCGGCGGATGGTGCGATCGCAGCGCCGGCAGCGCTCGCCTTTCCGGTCGTAGACGTCGAGGTGGAGCGCGAAGTAGCCGGGGCTCCCGTCGGCCGAGGCGAAATCCCTGAAGGTCGTCCCGCCCTGCTGAATGGAGGCGCTCAGCACCTGACGGATCGCCGTCGCCAGGCGCTCCCAGCGCGCCGCGGAGAGACGCCCCGCCGGCCGCGCCGGGTGAACGCCTGCGTTCCAGAGTGCCTCGGAGGCATAGATGTTGCCGATCCCGACGACGCGGCGGCTGTCCATGAGGAAGTTCTTCACCGGCAGGCGGTGTCCCGAGGCGAGTCGCCGCAACAGGGTGCCGGAGAAGTCGGGTGCGAGCGGTTCCACACCCAGGCGGCACAGACGGGGATGGCTCCTCTCACCCCCGGGTGCGACCCACTGGACCAGTCCGAAGCGCCGTGCGTCGTTGAAGCGGAGCTCGCCGCGGCCCTCCACCGTGATGACGACATGGTCGTGTTTCCTGAGGGGTTCGGTCGCGGGAAAGAGGCCGAGGTGTCCGGTCATCCCGAGATGGACCATCAGCAGGCCACCCGTGTCGAGTTCGAGGAGCAGGTACTTGGCCCGGCGGCGCACGTCGAGAACGGTCCGGCCCGGCAGCTCCCGGCACAGGAGTGAACGGTCGACGCGCACGCGGAGGCGGGCCTCGCGCACCCGGACCGATCCAAACCGGCTCCCGACGATGCGGGGGAGCAGGCTGCGGCGTACGACCTCGACCTCTGGCAACTCCGGCACGGTCCGTCATGCTATCCGGATCGGGTCACGGGGAGGTGGAGTATGCTGTGCGCTGGGCCTTGAAGGCCCGCCATCCGGGTGGAACCGTCCCGCGGCAGCCCACCCGTGTGGGCTGAATGACCGCTCTTGAGCACGCTGATCGTCATCGTCCTGCTGGTTGCCGTCAACGCGTTCTTCGTGGGGGCGGAATATGCCGTGGTCGGTACCGGGCGGATCCGGGCCCAGCGGCTGGCCCGGGAGCGGCGGTTCGGTGCGCGTCTTCTCCTGTCTCTCCTCGCGGAACCACGCCACCTCGATCGAGCCATCACCGCCTGCCAGATCGGGATCTCCGCATCGAGCATGGTTCTCGGCGCCTACGGGGAGCTGGTGTTCGCGCCGCGGCTGGCGCGCTGGATGGACGGTCTGGGCGCGAGCCCGGCGGCGGTCGGCCCGGTCAGCGTGGTCCTGATCCTGGCGGGCGTGACGGCCTTGCAGGCCATCGTCGGGGAACAGGTTCCGAAGTCGATCGCCGTGCGCCAGCCGTCGCGCTGGGCCCGGCTCGCCGCGGCGCCGGTGCACCTCTGCCTGGTGCTGTTCGCGCCGTTCATCTGGATTCTGAGGCGCACCGCGGCGCTGGCGCTGGGTGTGCTGGGTCTTCCGGCGTTGCCGGAACAGTCTCTGCACTCCGCCACCGAGATCGACTGGATGGTCTCGCGGAGCGCCCGGGCCGGCTCGGTGGATGCGGATCTCCGCCGGAGACTGGGAAACGCCCTGCGTCTCGCATCGCGGCGAGCGCAGGATGTGATGGAGCCGCGGGTCAGCGTCAGGGCGGTCCCGGAAGGCATCACGCGGGCCGAACTGCGGTCCACCTTCTCGGAGACCGGCTTCACGCGCCTGCCGGTGCATCGCGGTTCACTGGACCGGATCATCGGTCTCGTGCACGCGAAGGACCTGCTCGTTCGCGCGGGCGAGGACGGGGACGGGATCGGCGATCTCGTCCGTCCGGTTCCCGTGGTGGCGTGGAGCACGAACGCCATCGATCTCATCGACACCATGCGATCCCGCGGCGCGACGCTGGCGGTCGTGGTCGACGAGCGCGGTGGAACCGCCGGCATCGTCACCATCGAGGATGTCATCGAGCGGGTCATCGGCGAGATCAAGGACGAGTTCGATGCCACCGGGCCCCGTCTCGGCCACCGGCCCGATGGCCGGATCCGCCTGAAGGCTGATGAGACGCTGGCAGACATCAACGCCCGCCATGGTCTCGATCTCGTGGCGAAGGAGGCCCGGACGCTGGGTGGGCTCATCATGGAATCGCTCAACCGGGTGGCCCGTCCGGGAGATCGGGTCGATCTGGCGAGCTGCCGGCTGGTGGTGGAACGGGTCCACGGACGGCACATCGAGACCGTCCTCGTGGAACCCCTTCGTGGCGGCCGGGCCGGGGGCGCTTCATGACCCTCTCCGTCGTCTGGACCCTTCTGGGCATCGCCGTGCTCATCGGCGTGAACGGACTGTACGTGGCGACGGAGTTCGCGCTCATCGGGGCCCGGCGCGAGCGCCTGGAATCATTCGCCCGCGAGGGGAGGCGGGCGGCGCGCCGGGTGCTGGCGCTGCTCTCCGATGTCTTTGCCCTCGACCGCGCCATCGCCAGCATCCAGGTCGGCATCACCGCGGCAAGTCTCGGTCTGGGGATGTTCGCGGAACACGCGGTGGCCCGCCTGATCCAGCCGGTTCTTGAACAGGCCGGCGCGGCGTCGGGCGTGGCGACCCATGGACTCGCCGTGGCGATCTCCGTGGCCGGTCTGACGTTCCTGCACGTGGCCCTCGGCGAGGTGGTGCCCAAATCGATCGCGCTCCTGGACGCCTCGCGCGCCGCCCTCCTGCTCCACCCGGTGCTCAACATCACGCAGGTCACCCTGCGACCGTTTGTCGCCGCGCTGGCCGGCGCCAGCCGGATCACGCTCGGGCTGATGCACGTCGAGGCCCCGGATGAGACCGATCGGGCGCTCTCACTCGACGAACTCGAGGATGTCATCGAGGCCAGCGGCAGCGGCGGCGTTCTTGGCGAGCGGCATGCCGCGCTGCTGCGCCGGCTGCTGGCATTCGAAGATCTGCGCATCAGGAAGACGATGGTGCCGCGCAACCGGGTGGCCGGTCTGCCGGTCACGGCCGGGGCCGCCGAGGTGGTGGAGATGATCCGTCGCACAAGGCACAGTCGCTATGCGGTGTACGGTCGCGACCTGGATGACATCGTCGGGTACGTGCACGCCAAGGACATTCTCCGGGCACAGACGAGACCGGAGCCATTCGACCTGGCTGCGCTGGTGCGACCGGTGCTGAGGGTTCCCGAGACCGCATCCGCCACGCGGCTCCTGCGTCTGTTCCGCCGCCACCGGGCCCACCTGGCCGTGATCTACGACGAGCACGGGGGCACCGCGGGCATCGTCATGCCCGACGATCTGATCGAGGAGATCTTCGGCGAGGTGCAGGACGAGTTCGATGCCGACGAGCCGGCCGTTCGCCGCATCGGTCCGACGCGGGCCCGCGTGCGCGGCGATGCACGCCTCGATGAGGTCAACAAGGCGCTGGGGCTGGCTCTCGAGGAGCCGCACGTGGACACCATCGGAGGTCTGATCGTTGCCCGGCTCGGTCGCCTCGCCGTGCCGGATGACCGGATCCGGCTGGGTCGTGTCACCCTCAAGGTCGAGCGGGTCGCCGGCCACGCGGTGCGCTCCGTGTGGCTGTCGTGGACATCGGAACCGTAGTCATGCCGCCGGGGAGGAACATTTGTCGGCGGTGGCCAGGCGGTCGCGAAGAAGTGTGAACGGGTCGCCGCTGCGCTTCTGCCGCCGGGACAGATCACTCCAGCCCAGGTTGCGGACCGTGTGGATGCTGCGCGCGAGGTCGCCGTCGCAGGCCGACAGCACGCGTGAGAACAGGTCCCGGTCCTTGCCGTAGCGGCGCAGGGAGAGGATGACCGCGTTGTCGAGGGACGCGTGAGCAAAGCCGTCATGGCCGTGACCTTGCCACGGGAGGGTGCGAGAGCGCTGCCTGGCCGCGTCGAAGATCGCCTGCCGCCGGCGGATCTTCTCCTCGGATGAGATCGGCCGGCTGTACAGATCCTCGAGACGGGTGACGAGGTCCGCGATGAACGCGCCGAAGGTCTCCTCATCGGCGTAGGCCGCCGCGGTGCGCCGGCACAGGTCGCACCCGGCGCCGTGGCGGGCCGCCAGGTAGAGCAGGGTGCCGGTCTCTCCCACGAACGAGGCAAACGATTCGTTGAAATCGGTCTGACCCTTGAAGTAGACGACCCGGTGTGTTGCCTCGTGCAGGACGAGATCGACGAGGCTCGCCTCGCTCCGGTCCATCATCGCGGGACGGATGGGATCCGCGAACCAGCCCAGGGTGGAGAACGCGTCGGACGGCCGGACGAGCACATCGAGCCGGCGGCGGCGAAGGCGGTCGGCGAACCGGCCGGCACCGGCGCGGGAGTAATAGCCGCGGTAGGCCACGCGGCCGGCGGCGGGGAACCACCAGGTCACCGGGCGGAGCGCATCACGGGGGCTGGCGGTCACGATCCAGTTCGGGTCGGGATGGACCAGGGAGATGGTGCGATAGAGATCCGATGCCGGCAGGTCGAGGGTCTCGACCCCGAAGGCGCGGGCATCCTGGATGATGGCGATCTTTGCGCGCCATTCTTCCGGCACGGCGTCTTCATCGAGCATGCGCTCCACCGGCTGTCGCGCCGCCAGAACGTGGAGATGCGTGATCGACTGCCTGGTCACGTAGCCGGCCGTGCACCCCGGAATGAGCAGGGCGATGACGAGCACCGCGATCCCGAGGGCCAGGCTCGACCCGCCCCAGACCGCGGCACGGCGCAGGAGAAGTCGCAGTCGCGCCGGAATGAAGCGCCGCGCCATCTGCGGGACCGTCAGGGTGCTCCGGCCGCCAGGTCGAGCAGGTGGCGCTGGACCTCTCGGGACCAGCCGGTGAACGCCTGGATGACGTGGCCGTCTGCGTCGATGATGAGTGACGTCGGGATCGGGATCTCGCTGCCGGCAAAGATCGCGGACAGGTCGGCCGGGTCCACGATGTAGACCGGGTAGGTGACCCCCATCTTGCGCAGGAACGGCGGCACCTGGCCACGATCCTCCGGCCGGTCGGTGCTGATGCCGATGATCCTCAGGCCGTTCGGGTCCGCGCTCTCGTGGATCTTCTGGAGGAGCGGCATCTCGGTGCGGCATGGAACGCACCAGGTCGCCCAGAAGTTGATCAGCGTCCGGTGGTTTCCGGCCACGAGGCCGGCGAGATCGTGGGCCGTGCCGTCAGTGTCGCGCACCGTCAACGACGGCAACGGCGCGGCCCGCTCGAAGGCGAGCTGCCGCCAGCGCCGGTCCTCCGGGGTGATGGGATCCGGCAACGAGAAGCGGGTTTCCCGCACGGTATGGCCCGCGGTCTCACCCTCCACCAGGCGCAACGAATCGCCCGCCCGGGCCGCCGGGTAGCGATCCGTGCGGCCCGACGGCCACGCCACCTCGATCCAGTCGACGCCGGGGTCGGTGCCGAGACCGAAGAGGAGGCGCGGGTCCGACTCCGACAGGAACCCGGAGCCCGCCGACTTGCTCAGGGTCTGGATGCCCCGGGAGGTCGGCACGCGGACGACCGCGCCGAAGGCGTCACGGCCGCTGTCGGTCCCCTCCAGGGTCACGCGCAACCAGCCGGCCTCGTTGCCGACGTTGTTCCGGAACAGAAACTGCGCCGGACCGTGCATGGCGCGCAGAAAGACATCGGTATCCCCATCGTTGTCGAGGTCGGCGAAGACAGCGCCGCGGCCGTCGGAGATCGAATCGGCGCCGGAGACGCCCGAGATGTCGAGGAACGTGCCGTCGCCCCGGTTGAGCGAGACGTGGTCGCGCTCGAAACCGCTGAACGAGAATCCCTTCGCGAACATCGCACCCTGACGGCTGAGGAAATCGCGACTGCCGCTTTCCGGCTCGCCGGCGGCCTCGTCCTCCTCCTGCGACGCCACGACCTGGCGCCAGAAGAGGCTTCACGTGTCCTTCATGGACTTGCCCGACAGGAACCCGTTGGGGGTGTACAGGTCCTGCCAGCCGTCGTTGTCGAGGTCGAAGAAACCACCTCCCCAGGCCCATCCGGCCGAGAACGGCCCGGCGGTGGCGGTCACCTCGCGGAACGACCCGTCACCCAGGTTCTCGTACAGAGCATTGCCGGCGGCCAGGTTCTCGAGATGTTCCTTGCCGGTCATCTCATCGCCGTCGATGCGGGCGAGGATGCGCCGCCCGGCGGTGGAGGACATGCGCGTCACGTGCAGGTCGAGGTCGCCATCGTTGTCATAGTCGCCGAAGCTGACACCCATGCCATAGCCGCCGTCGTAGACGCCCCGGTCAGCGGCCACATCGACGAAGTGCGTGCCATCGTTGTGGTACAAGCCGTTTCCCCCGCCGAAATCATTGGCGACATACAGGTCGAGGTGGCCGTCGCCGTCCACGTCGGCAAACGATGCCGCGTAGCTCCATCTCGAATCCGCCACTCCCCAGGTCGCGGCCTCTTCCTTGAACGTGCCGTCACCCTGGTTGATGAAGAGGAGGTTCGGCGTGCCGTTCGTGGCGGCGTCCCAGTGATCGGGCACCACCTGGCCGTAGTGGTTGTACGAGGCCACGTAGATGTCCGGGAAGCCGTCACCGTTGACATCACCGGCCGCGGCGGAGAACCCGACCGCGTCGCGGCTGACCCCCGACGGCAACGACACATCGCGGAACACGAGTCTTCCCTCCGGCACCAGACGGTTCTCGAAGAGGAACTGCTCGCCGACCGACGAGAGGAACAGGTCGGGGTCGCCGTCGTTGTCGAAGTCGACGAACAGCGGCATGGTGCCGGGACGCGGCAAGGTTGCCACCCAGGCGTCGGCCGCGGCGTCGTGAAAGCGCCCGTTGCCCTCGTTGAGGTAGAGGGCGTTGCCGGTGTGAGAGGTCATGACGATGTCCACGAGGCCGTCGCCGTTCACGTCGGCCGCCGCCGCACCGTAGGCCGCCAGGCCGAGGGTGGGATGCTCCAGAACCGGGGGGTCCACGCGGTCGAAGCCGGCCGCGGTGGCGACCTCCGAGAACAGATCACGTCGCGCCACCATGGAACTCAGGCCGGTCAGCTCGAAGCGATCCATGCGCCATGTCCCGTCGGCCTCGGGGCGGGCCTCGGCATCTGCCTCGCCGCGCACCCACTCGCGGTGGCCCTCCTCGTCCCGCCCCACGAGCCAGACCTTCAGGTGCCCGCGCACACGGGCACCGTCCCCGAGAATCTCCGAGTGCTTGACCTTGAGGCGCACGTCCTCGACACGGGAGAAGTGGCTCATGAAGCGATCGACACTGGCCAGCATGGAGGCCCGGGTCAGCGATGCCGGTGGGGCAAGAGACCAGGTGTGGCGCCCGATCCATTCCACCGCCCCGGTGCCACCGGCCGCGGCCAGCGGGCCGGGTGCCGACGGGAAGGGGGTGCCGTCGAGCTCATCCGTGAAGCAGTCGGCCATGCCCGCCGCGTCGCCGCCGCGCAACGCCAGGGAACAGTCGAGCAGCGTGTTGGCGAAGGCCTCCGTGGGCTCCTCGACGATCTCCATGCTCTCGGGCAGTGTGTCGCCGGCGACGGGGCCGGCGCTGGAATGGCCCGCCGGGCCGGAACCCGTCCCGGCAGGCCGCGCGACGATCATGACGACCGAGACCGCCACGGCCAGGGCGATGAGAACGCCCAGAAGAAAGAGGACCGTGGACCGCATGGACAAGAGGATAGCGGATGGTCCCGGGGAATGTCGTCCGGGCGCATCGCCGGTGGCTCCTCCGGCATCCATGCGGGCGCCGCCCGGCGTCGCACCGAGCCGCCGGGAAGGCTCGTGCGGCCGGCGTCGCCCGAGGGGGCGGATCCCGGCGGGGGCACACAGAACCGCACCGAGGCGCGTCTGGCGTGTGGGTCGCGAACCCGACCCCGCGGCATCCACAGGACGGCAACACGGACATCCCGCCGGCGCCGGCCAAGGGAGCCCCCGCGTTGCCGTTGCGCCAGCCGCGCCGGCCGCGTATCATTCTCTCAGCACGTGTCTCCTGAGTCCCACCGTGCCTCGCTGTGATTCCGGCCCGACGACGCGCCGGCCCTGTTCTCCCCGCTCACGTTCCGGGGATCCGAGACGAGAAGATTCTCCTCATGACCTGGCGCTCCCCTGCGCCTGGGCTGTCCCGCGGAGGGCGACCGGTGCGTCTGCTCGACGCGGTGCGGGCGGCCGTGCGGGCATGTCATTACAGCCCGCGCACCGAGCGGGCTTACACCGGCTGGGTGCGGCGCTTCGTTCGCTTCCACCGGATGAAACACCCCCGGTCGATGGGCAGTGAAGAGATCTCGGCCTTCCTGTCACACCTGGCCAGTGAGCGCAAGGTCAGCGCCTCGACACAGAATCAGGCGCTCAGTGCGCTGCTGTTTCTCTACGGTCGGGTGATCGGCCGGGACATCGAGAACCTGAAGATCGTCCGGGCCAAGCGTCCGTTCCGTTTGCCGGTGGTCCTGACGCGAGGAGAGGTCCGGGCCGTGCTCGGCGCGATGCGGGGCCCATCGTGGCTCGTCGCGTCCCTTCTGTACGGAGGCGGGTTGCGCCTCATGGAAGGGCTGCAGTTGCGCGTGAAAGATCTCGATCTGTCCCGCAAGGAGATCCGGGTGCGCGACGGCAAGGGCCAGAAAGACCGTGTGACGATCCTGCCAACATCGTTGCTGGAGCCACTGGCCACGCATCTGCGCCGCGTGCACCGACAGCATGCCGTCGACACCGAGCAGGGAACCGGCAGCGTGGGTCTGCCGGCCGCCCTGGCCATCAAGTACCCGCGAGCCGCCGGGGAGTGGTCCTGGCAGTGGGTCTTCCCGGCCACGCGCCATTACGTGGACCGTGAGACGGGTGAACTGCGACGCCATCACCTGCATGAATCGGTCGTTCAGAGGGCCTTCAAGGCCGCCGTCCGCGAGGTCGGCCTGGTGAAGCGGGCGAGCTGTCACACGCTGCGCCACTCCTTCGCGACGCACCTGCTCGAGAGCGGGTCCGACATCCGGACGATCCAGGAACTCCTGGGACACCGGGACGTGACCACGACCATGATCTACACGCACGTCCTCAACGTCGGCGGACGGGGCGTGCGAAGCCCCCTGGACATCGACCGCTGAAGACCGGGAGACGGGCCCTTCCTGCAGTGTTTATCTGCTATTCACGCTGCTGTCTCGCAGCATAACAGTTTCCTCCAGCCACCCCACCCAGCCCATTCAGTTGATTTCAAGACACTTTCCTGACACAATCCCAAGCATGATCTGGATCTATCCCGCATTCTTCCGCACCCATATCGATCTATATTCGCAGTCCATTCATAGTTAGACCGCACCAGAACCGAAGGAGGTATGCCGAATGGGTTTCATCGAGAGCAA
>JBHHZI010000067.1:0-16289 GCA_046757965.1 Acidobacteriota bacterium
GTCAGTCCCGCGTGGCTCGAGAAGGCGATGGTCGAGCGGTCGAGAGAAGCTGCTTAAAGCCCGGCGCTTCACAAATCCTCCGGCTGTTCTGGCAGAATGTCTTCTGGCTGATGCCGCAGGCGGGCCACTCTCCGGGCGGAGCCGGGACCCGTCGCAGCTCGAGCAGGTCGTGATGAATCTCGTGGTCAACGCGCGGGACGCCATGCCCGACGGCGGTGAGATCCGGATCCGGACGCGCAACGAGGTCCGGAACGATGAGCGGCAGGTGGTGCTCACGGTGGAGGACACAGGCGAGGGCATGACACCCGAGGTGCGCGAGAGGATCTTCGAGCCGTTCTTCACCACCCGCCGGGCAGGTGGCTCCAGCGGCCTCGGTCTGGCGACGGTCCATGGCATCATGCGGCAATACCAGGGCTTGATCGAGGTCGACAGCGAGCCGGGTCGCGGCACTGTCTTCGAGGTTGTCCTGCCGGCGAGCCGAGGCCCGGTGATCGGAAAAGGGGCTCGCTCCGACCCTCGGATTCCGGCGCCGAGGCGGCCGGCCGGCGTGCTTCTCGTCGAGGATAACGAGCGCATGCGTGCGGCCACCGCCGAGTTGCTGGAGACGCTGGGGCACGCGGTGGTCGTGGCCCGGGATGGAGCGGAGGCCTTGCGGATTCTCTCGGAGGACCCTGCCGGCCCTGATCTGCTCGTCTGCGATGTCGTCATGCCAGAAATGAGTGGGCCGGCGCTGCTGGATCAACTTCGTGGCCGGGGGTATCGGCTTCCCTGCCTGTTCATCACGGGGCATGCCGACAGCACGATGTTCCAGCATGGTCTCGAACCCGACCTGGCGGTGCTCGCCAAGCCGTTCACTGCCCGCGACCTGGCGGACAAGATCAACGGCATCCTGGAATCTCCGAGGAGTCGGCCTGCCCCGTCCTGAGTGGCTGGCCGGCCCGCATCCCGGCGGCGGATCCCGGCGAGTGGTTTTCTGTTCCGCTTTCGCGTCTCGTGGGTCTGAATCCTGTGCGAGGCCGTTCCCGGCCGGCTCCGCTGGAAGGAAGACCTGCATGGACACCAAGCGAGTGTTCTCGTCAGGGTTTCAACCGGCCATGGGGCCGAATCGACCGCTCCGCTGGATTCCCCTGTCGGTGGCGATTCCCGCGCTGGTGGGCGGCATCCTGCTCCTGTGGGTGGCCCGCGGTACCCCGGCGATCCGGGTGGGAGAACTGGTGGGCGTGCTCTTCCTCTGGATCGGCACCGTGGGGATGGCCCTTGTCGCCTCTCGACGGCAGGCCGGTAGATGGCGCGAGGAGGCGCGGCGCCGGCGACTGGAGGAACTCCGGGCAACGCAGATCCGGTCGGAGCGCGCGGTGCGGCACCTGGCAGAGGGAATCGCCCACCACCTCCACAACGACCTGGCCGTCCTGCGGGGATCATGTGAGATGGCCCGGGCGAGCCAGCCGGGGGCGGCGGCTCTGACCACGCGGATGGACATGGCGATCGATACCATTGATGGCGCTGTGGTCCTCATCAGTCAGTTGCTGGCGTATGCCGGCGCCCAGGCCAGCGACCCCCTCCCGGTGAACCTGCAGAGCGTCGTGCTGGAATCGCTGGAGCGGACTCGTTCCCTTTCCGGGCCGGCGCTGGAACTGGTGACCCGGTGCCAACCAGACGTGCCGCCCGTCAGGATCGAACCGTGCCACGTCGAACAGATGCTGGTTCAACTCGTGGATAACTGCCGTTTCGCGATGCCCGGTGGCGGGGCCGTGCTGATCGAGCTGTCCCGCCACCATCGCGGTCCATCGACGGACGTGGGCGTGCGTCAGCCATGGGTCAGGCTGGAGGTCTCCGACTCGGGATGTGGCATGGTTCCCGACGTGTGCACCCGGGCCGCCGAGCCCTTCTTCACGACCCGCGCCGGTCGCGGACACAGAGGACTGGGGCTGGCAATGGTCGACGGTCTGGCTCGCCAGCATGGGGGCCGACTGGACGTGAGGAGCCAGCCCGGCGAGGGCACGACGGTGTCGGTCTGGTTGCCGGTCGCCGATGCGCTGCAGTCGATGGCGGGCCTGCCGGCGGGTGAGCGGTGCGGACCACTGTCTGGCGGCGAGGCTCCCCGGATCTCGCTCTGACCGCCCGGCGGGGCCGATCGAACGCGCAGACGCCGCCCCGGCGCGGGCATGCTCTTCCCGGTCTGGTTCCCGCCTCCGCGCCTGGCCAGCGGCTCCGTGTCGCCCCGTGTCGCGCGGTAATCATCCTGTAATTCTCTGTCATCGGATTGTAATGCGCCTGGCGTATACAGGGAGGGCTCGATCGGTGGGGGTGTTCCGATCGACACCGGTTCGAACTGGTGAGTCGGCGAGGAAGGCATCCCGGTACTGACCTCGCCGATGAGCGGCAAGGATGACGACGCAAGGAGGATGACAGTGCAGACCGTTCAACAGGTGAGGAATCAGAAGACGAGCGGCTGGCTCGCGGCGCTGGTGATGCTGGTGGCCGGTTTCATCGCGCCTGCGGCCTCGAGGGCCCAGGTGTGCAACCGCACGGTGCACGCCGACGTGGCGGCCCTCGACCAGGTGTTCTTCTGGAATCGTCTGGGCGCGTCGCAACCCCAGGGCCAGATCTACGCCCTGGCGCGGGATGTGTTCCCGGACAGCGTGCCTCTGATCCCGGCTCAGGAAACCATTGCCAGTAGTTGCGCCACTGCGGCCTGCACGGCCGGCCAGGTGCACCTGCGCTCGACCAAGCGGCCCCGGCCGCTGACGCTGCGCATGAACGTCGGGGACTGTCTCGACATCAACTTCACCAACCTCATCAATCCGGTACGGGCGAATGTCAAGGACTGTCCCACCTGCATCAAGGGGTTCGATGCGTTCGGCAACCCCATCCCGGCCAACGCGGACGAGCAGCCGGCCACGCGGACGGCCGGCATGCACGCCATCGGCCTGCAACTGGCCACCAGCATCGCCTCGGACGGTTCCAATGTTGGCGCCAACGCCAGCAGTCTGGTGGCGCCGTCGGCGGTGCCCCCGAATCAATCCCAGCGGTATGTCTGGTACGCCGGGCGGGAAGGCCAGCACGTGATCAACAGCACCGGTGCCATGACCGGCGGCGATGGAGACGGCGGACAGACGCCGATGGGCCTGTTCGGTGCCGTGGACGTGGAGCCCGCCGGCGCGAGCTGGCTCCGCAGCCAGGTCACCGCCGCTGACATCATCGCGGGGCTGGACACGGCAAACGCCAATTCCTGCGCGTCAACGCCGGGCTACACGTGCGACGGGCATCCGCTGATCGATTACGATGCCCTGGATGCGGAGGGCACTCCAATCTTCAAGATGCTGGACGCCGCGGGCAACATCGTGCATACGGATCTCACTGCGATCATCAGTGGCCCGTTCACCAACCCCTACCCGGCCAATCCCAGCTTCCCCGACCGGGATCAATCCTTCCGCGAGTTCACCCTCATTTACCACGACGAGATCGGGGCCGTGCAGGCCTTTCCGCAGTTCTTCAACGACCCGGTGCTCACTCATACGACGCACAGTGTCCGGGACGCCTTCGCCATCAATTATGGCACCGGGGGCATCGGCTCGGAGATTCTCGCCAATCGTCTCGGCGTCGGCCCGGAGGCAACCTGCACCGGGTGCAAGTACGAGGAGTTCTTCCTCACCGCGTGGGCGGTTGGTGACCCCGCCGAGGTCGTCGACATTCCGGCCAACGCCTGTCTCGACCCGTTGACCGGCCAGGGGGATCCGAACTGCCGGGCGACGCGAGTGCTCTATCCGGACGATCCGTCCAACGTCTACCACAGCTATATCTCCGACCACACCAAGTTCCGGATCCTGCACGCCGGACCCAAGGAGCATCACATCCATCACCTGCATGCTCATCAGTGGCTGTATGCGCCGGACAGCGACAACTCGGCCTACCTGGACAGCCAGGCCATCGGACCGGGCGCCAGCTTCACGCTGGAGATGGTGTACAACGGCAGTGGCAACCGCAATCAGACGGTGGGAGATTCCATCTTTCACTGCCATTTCTACCCGCACTTCGCCATGGGGATGTGGTCCCTGTGGCGGGTTCACGACGTCTTCGAGGACGGGACCCGGATGCTCCCGGACGGCGAGATCGCCCAGGGAACGCCGATTCCCGGTCTCGTCCCGATTCCCGGCCTGGCGATGGCTCCGGTGCCGGCCGAGACCCGGGTCGTGGTGGACCCCGCCATGCCCCAGCGGGGCGGGCAGGTGCAGGTCAAGACCGCGGCCGGCGTCTTCAAGTTCACGCGCGACATGACGATGGCGGATGTGGACCCGGACGGCGATGGCAACTTCGACGTGCCCAACCCGGGCTACCCGTTCTTCATTCCCGGCCTGGCCGGCTCCCGGCCGCCCCATCCGCCGCTGGACACCATCGACGACGGCGGATTGCCGCGCCACGTGCTTCTGGAGGGAGCTGCCACCGAGGTGCACACACGTCTCGATTTCACCAAGGAACTGGACGAGGTGGATGCCGCGCAGCTCGACGAGGGCGGTGAACCGATCGAACAGGTGGCGATGGCCTTTCACGGCACGGTTCCAGGCAAGGCATCCACGCCGGCGGATCGGTTCCAGCCGACGGTCACCACCGATGGCACGCCGGCCCAGTTCAAGGTGAACGGCTCGCCGGCGGTGGCCGGGGCCCCTTACGCCGAGCCCTGCATCGACGACGCCGGCCTGCCGGTGGGACGCGGCATGCTGGGGACCTCCGGGAGCGCGGCGCGACTCTACAAGGCGGCCGATATCCAGGTCGACACCATCTTCAACAAGTCCGGCTGGCACTTCCCGCAGCAGAGGATGATCACCCTGTGGGACGACGTGGATCCGACCTTTGCCGGCACTCGACCGCCGGAACCGTTCTTCATCCGCGCCAACAGCGGGGAGTGCATCGAGTACCAGCTCACCAATCTGGTGCCCAACGTCTACGAGCTGGACGATTTCCAGGTGCGCACCCCGACCGACATCCTCGGCCAGCACATCCACCTGGTGAAGTTCGACGTCACCTCGTCCGACGGCTCCGCCAACGGCTGGAACTACGAGGACGGCAGCTTCAGTCCCGATGAGGTGATCGAGCGGATCAACGCCATCAATCAGCACGTGCCGGCGGGAATCACCGCTCTGGACGGGACCCGACAACTGCTCACCGCCCGGCCCCACCCCCGGTTCCCGTCGTTCGTCGGGGCCCAGACCACCGTGCAGCGCTGGTGGGCGGACCCGGTGCTGAACAACTCGGGCGAGGACCGGACCCTGCGGACCGTCTTCACACACGATCATTTCGGGCCCTCCACCCACCAGCAGGCCGGCCTCTATGCAGGGCTGGTCGTGGAGCCGACCGACTCGCTGTGGTTCCAGAACGAATCGGGCGTGCAACTGGGCACCCGAGCCACGGATGGCGGACCGACAAGCTGGCAGGCTGTGATCGACACGACATCGACGCCGGGTGTCGGCCCCGACGGCAGCTACCGGGAATTCATGTTCGAGTTCCAGGACTTCACCCTGGCCTACACCGCGGGTGGCGGCTTCGTCCCGCCCACCGGTCCGGGGACGGGGCCGGTCCATCCGCTCCCATGGAACGGCGTGGCACGGTTGCCGGGTGAAGGGTTCGACGATCGGCCCAACGCCATCAACCCGCCGGCGCGTATCGAGGTCGGGTTGCCGGACCTGGTGGCGCGGGCGCCCCTCTGTCCAGGCGGCGTGCAACCGCCGTGTCCAGAGGGCATCTCGGCGGACGACCCGGGAACCTTCAGCGTCAACTATCGCAACGAGCCGGTGGCCATGCGGGTGCGAGATCCGCAGACGAACTCCCAGGCAGCCGGCGATGCCGGCGACCTCTCCCTGGCGTTCTCGTCCCTCGTCACGCGGGCCGACCCGGATTACAACGTCCAGCCCGGCTTCTATCCGCCGCTGACCGCCGGCCTCGACGGACATGATCCGTTCACTCCCATGATGCGAGCCTACGACGACGACCATGTTCAGATCCGCGTCCTCGTGGGAGCCCACGAGGAAGGGCACATCTTCAGCATTCATGGGGTCAACTGGAAGTTCGAGCCATCGTGGGCCGATTCGGGCAACCGCAATGCCCAGATGATGGGCATCTCGGAACATTTCGAGTTCCTCTCGCCCCTGACCGCGGCGAAGTCGGCGCGCGGACCTTTCATCGACTACCTGTACGAGGCGGGCACATCCTCCGACGATATCTGGAACGGCATGTGGGGCATCCTGCGCTCCTACAACAACGCCCAGACCGACCTGCCGGCCCTGCCCAACAATCCCGCCGGCGGGCCGGGCATCGCCAATGCGGGTGACTTTGCCGGCGTCTGTCCGAAGATCGCCCCGGAGCGCCTGTTCGATGTGACGGCCGTGCTGGCCTCGGACGTTCTCGGTCCGGACGGCGTCGTCTACAATTCCCGGACCGGCACGGCGGGAGTGGGGCCACTCACCGATCCCACGGCGATCCTGCTGGTGCGCTCTGCTGACCTGGACAAGCAGGGCGTCCTGGCGGCCGGGACTCCCATCGAGCCGATCGTGCTTCGCGCCCGTGCCGGCGATTGCATCGAGATGGTGGTGCGCAACAATCTGCCGGCGCAGGTCCCGGACCAGGCGGGGTTCAACACCATGCCGATGATCGTCGACGGCTTCAATGCCAACGACGTGATGCCCTCGGCCCGGTTGGGCCTGCACGCCCAGCTGGTGGCGACCGATGTCAGTCGCGATGACGGGGCCGCCGTCGGCTTCCAGAATCTCAATCAGCTCACGCCACCGCAGGGGAACCAGAAGGATCGCTACTTCTTCTACGCGGGCACCCTGGAGACCGATCCGGCCACCGGCAATCTCGTCGCCACTCCGGTGGAGTTCGGCGCCAGCAATCTGATCTCGTCGGACCCGATCAAGCACAGCAACAAGGGACTGATCGGGAGCCTGATCATCGAGCCCCAGAACGCGACCTGGACGGAGGACGCCGGAACCCGGCTGGCGGCGACGGTGTGTCCCGGCGGCGAGTCGCCCTGCACGATGGCGGCCCCGGGAGCGTTTCGTGAGTTCGTGACCCTGTTCCAGACCGATGTCAACCTGCGCTGCAATGGCTGCGGACCGGATCCCGCCGATCCGAATGCGGTCCCCAGTCTCGCCCAGGCGGAGGACCCGGAGGATTCGGGCCAGAAGGCGATCAACTATGCGACGGAACCGTTCTGGTTCCGCTTCGGCTTTGCCCCCGATACACCGTTGACGCAGACACGGGATCGAACCGACATGGATCAGGCGGTCAGCAACACACTGGTCGGCGGTGATCCTCAGACGCCGATCTTCCTGGCCAATGCCGGAGATGCGGTGCGCTTCCGCTTGCTGTCGCCGGCGGGGCATGCGCGCAACATCGTCTTCGCCTTGCACGGGCATGTCTGGCAACAGGAACCGTGGATCAACGGGTCGACGCAGATCGGCGACAACGCGCTGTCGCTGTGGGAGGGC
The DNA here is from genome assembly GCA_046757965.1 of Acidobacteriota bacterium. GTDB lineage: Bacteria > Acidobacteriota > Polarisedimenticolia > SMYD01 > SMYD01 > JBHHZI01. The sequence continues at coordinate 7,485 of JBHHZI010000067.1, forward strand.
GCCCAGATGGGGCATGGTCCCGCCAATCACTTCGATGCTGTCCTGGAGAATGGAGCGGGCGGCCTCTTCAAGATCGGCGGAGATTACCTGTTCCGGGATCAGGTCTCGTTCGGTCTTGATGCCGGCCTGTGGGGGCTGTTTCGCGTTACCCCGCTGCCGCCGGATCCGGGAGGGGCGGCATCCGGCGGCACGGTACTGCCACCGGGGTCGTGGGACGAGCCGGCGCCGCCACCGCAATGAGTCACGCTTCGTTGAGAGCAGGCGGCCCGGGCCCGGCGAGGCCCGGGCCCCTGTGCCCGAGCCCAGATCGTGCCGGGGATCGGCGAGACATGCTTGACCCACCCGGCGGGGAAGCCTGTTCGCCATGGAGATCTTCATGAGTCACCTCCAGCATCGCCCGTGGCAAGGGATCCTGGCCGTGGTCCTGATCGCCGTGTCCGGCGCGCCGGCGCTGGCCGGCGTCTCGACGGAGACGGAAGTGGTAACCGCTGCCTCGAACGCAGGGACTCCGGTTGGCGCCCACGGCGAGATCACGAGCGAGGGAATCGCCATCCAGTTCGAGATGGAGCGGCTCACGCCGCGTGGCGCATCTGCCCCTGCCTTCGAGGAGGGAGACCTGGCGCGCTTCCGGTTCCGGGTCAAGGATGCGACGACCCAGACCCCGCTGTCGGGTGTGTACCCGGCGGCCTGGATGGACCGGCGCCCCGAGGGCGAGAACCGGGACCAGAAGATGTGTCGCGAGAAAGTCTCGGCGTTCGTCGGCGGCAGCCTGCTGTCGCCCCCGGAACTCGACCTGAACGTCTACTACGTTCTGGCGATGAACGACGATGCCTCGATCTCCGTCGTGGACCCGCTCTTCGGATTCGGCACGACCAAGTTGCTGGACATGATCTTTCTCCCGGCGCCGGGAGAGGACTGGCTCCTGACCGATGACCAGATGACGCTCTTCGTCTCGATTCCTGACACGGACCAGGTGTCGATCGCCGACACCGCCACCTGGACCGTGGCCGCCAGCATCACGGTAGGGTCTCATCCTTCCCGGCTGGCCCTGCAACGGGATGGCCGCTATCTCTGGGTGGGATACGACGACCCGCCGGCCGGCGAGGAGATGTCCGGGGTCTCGGTCATCGACACGGAGAAGCGAGCGCTGGTGAAGTCCGTGCCGACCGGCCGGGGGCATCACGAGATCGCCATCAGCAGCGACGACCGTTTCGTGTTCGTGACGAACCAGACCGACGGGACGCTGTCGATCATCGATGTCCGCAGCCTGTCCGTGGTCGAGCAGAAGGAAGTCGGCAGGCAGCCGGTGTCGATCGTCTACTCACCGGTGGCCCAGGCCGCGTACGTGGCCAGCGCGGGAGACGGCACCGTCGCTGTCGTGGACGGGAGGGAACATGCGCTCCTCGCGACGATCAAGGCCGCACCGGGACTGGGAGCGATCTCTCTGGCCCCTGGCGGTCGGCTGGCGTTCCTTGTCAATCCGCAAACGGATCGGCTGCACATCCTGGACGTCTCGGTGAACCGGATCATCCAGACCGGCGAGATGGAGGACGGACCGGACCAGGTGGCGTTCTCCGAGAATCTGGCATATGTGCGCCACCGGGACAGCGAGATCATCCTGATGATTCCGCTTGATGAGGTGGGTCGGGAAGGCGCGCGGATACCCACGGTGGATTTCCCCGGGGGACAGCGCCCGTTCGGCCGTGTCTCACACCCGAGCCGGGCGGCGGCCATCGTGGAAGCCCCCGGCGCCACGGCCGTTCTGGTGGCCAATGCGGCGGACCGCACCATCTATTACTACAAGGAAGGCATGGCCGCTCCCATGGGGCATTTCCAGAACTACAGTCGGGAACCGCGCGCGGTCCTGGCTGTGGACCGGAGCCTCAGCGAGCACGCTCCCGGTTCCTACGAGACCGTGGCGCAGTTGCGTCGACCGGGTCTGTACGACGTCGCATTCTTCCTCGACTCTCCCCGCACCGTCCACTGCTTCCCCGTGGACGTGGCGCCCAATCCCGATCTCGTCGCGGAGCGCCTGCGCGAGCATCCCCTGCGTGTGGAACCGGAGAGCCCCCATCTGAGTGTGGAGACCGGGAAGCCGGTCACCGTGAGGTTTCGCGTGGTCGACGCGGCCAGCGGCGCGCCCCGTAGCGACCTGGGGGATGTGGACATCCTGACCTTTCTCGCGCCGGGCATCGGCCGGAAGGAACAACGAGCCCGCCTGCTGGGGGAGGGAGTCTACGGCGCGACCTTCCTGCCCGGTCGGGCCGGGGTCTACTATGCCTTCGCTCAGGTTCCCTCGGCTCACCTCCCGTACAAGGCCTCGCCGTTCGTGTTGATGCGGGCCCGGGATGCCATGGCAGGCGCCGATGAGCGGGTTGATGCGGTCGCGTCGCCGGCAGCCTCGAAGGAGAACGACGACTCATGAGCCAGACTGACGTCACATCCAGCCTCGTATCTCGCCGATCTCGACCGGCGTCTGCTCCCGCTGTATGGGTTCTGGCGGCCGTGGCCGTGCTGTTCCCGGTGGCGTCGCCGGGATCGGCGGTGGCGCAGGCGGCGGCCGTGCCGCGGGACGGTGGGGTCGAGAAAGCCCGGTCGCGCTCCGCTCACGCGGCGGGTCCGGGCATGGATCACAGTGCCCACCAGGCCATGATGAGGCAGCCGGCGGCGGCCACGGAACTCGGTTCGATGGTCATTCCAGATGTCCTGGTCCGCACGCAGGACGGCAAGCAGGTTCACTTCTATTCCGACCTTGTCAAGGGCAGGGTCGTCGCCATGAACTTCATCTTCACCACCTGCACCACGATCTGTCCACCCATGGGCGCGAATTTCGCGCAGTTGCAGCGCACCATGAAGGATCGCATCGGCAAGGACGTGCATCTGATCTCGGTGAGCGTCGACCCCGCCGTCGACACACCGGCACGGCTGAAGGCATGGGCGGGAAAGTTCGGAGCCGGACCGGGCTGGACGCTGGTGACCGGCGCCAAGCCGGACGTGGACCGGCTCCTGAAGGCGCTGAAGGTGTTCACTCCCGACAAGGAGGACCACTCTCCCATCGCCCTGGTGGGCAATGACGCCGCGGGGCGCTGGACCCGTCTGTGGGGTCTGGCGCCCCCTGACGATCTGGCGCGGACCATCAACACTCTGGCCGCGGACCATGCACTCGAGACCACGGCGCCGCCTGGAGGGGAACGGTGAGGCCTGGTCGAGATCTGGCTGCTGCTCTCCTGACCGCCTGCCTGGCTGGTGTCACGATGGCGGGTGAAACGGCCCATGGCGCCCGGCCGCGGGCGCCGGAGACGCTCTCGCCGCCGCATGCCTACTTCACGGATGTGGAGCTGATCAACCAGGACGGACACCCGATGCGGCTCTACACCGATCTGTTGCAGGGAAAGACCGTCGTGATCGACACCATCTACACGACCTGCACCGGGATCTGCCCGGTGATGAGCCAGACCCTGTCGCTGATCCAGGACCATCTGGGTGCGCGCGTGGGACAGGACGTCCGGTTGATCTCCATCTCCGTCGATCCCGAACACGACACGCCGGAGAAGCTGAAGGCGTTCGGCGAGCATCTCGGCGCCGGGCCGGGGTGGGTCTTCCTGACCGGCAGCAAGGAGAATGTCGAGTTTGCACTCCAGAAGCTGGGACAGCACGTGGAGAACAAGACCGACCACAAGGCCATCCTTCTGGTGGGCAACGAGCGGACCGGTCTGTGGAAGAAGGCGTTCGGGCTGGCGCCGCCGCAGGACATTCTGGATATCGTGGACAGTGTGGTGGACGACGAGGGAGGAGGGTCAGGCACCGCCCCGGGCGGCTGAGACCGGCCCATCGTGGATAACGTGCCACAGATCCGTCGCCTGTGGCCCCTCTGGATGTTGTGCGCGGGGCTGGTGGTCGGGATCTGCCCGGCCGGCGAACAACCAGGGGACGGCGAGGCAGCGGCCGCCCGCGGCCGGCAGATCTACGGGCAGGGAACGAGTCCCTCCGGCGGGAGCATCACGGCGCTCATGGGAGCCGCGAGGGTCGAGGTCCCGGCCACGGTCCTGCCGTGCGCGAACTGCCACGGTGAGGATGGAAAGGGACGCCCGGAGGGGGGTGTTGTTCCCACCAATATCACCTGGGAAGCGCTGACCAAGCCGTATGGCGTCCGTCACGCCGGCGGCCGGCAGCACCCGCCGTATGATGTTCCTCGGCTGAAGCGGGCGATCACCATGGGTTTCGACCCGGCGGGAGAAGAATTGCATCTGGCGATGCCGCGTTACCGTCTCTCCGCGGTGGATCTGGACGACCTCATCGCCTATCTGCATCGAGTGGGCGAGCAGCTCGACCCGGGGCTGACACGCGACACCATCCGGATCGGAACGCTGCTCCCGGCGGAAGGACCGTCGGCTGCCCGGGGCGCGGCCATGGAGGAGATGCTGCGCGCCTACCTCGACGGCGTCAACGAGCGCGGCGGGATCTACAGCCGCCGCCTGGAACTGGTGGTCGGACATGTGGCCGCCGACCCGGGGTCCACGGCGGATGAGGCGCGGGCCTTTCTGGCGAGAGAGAGACCATTCGCGCTCGCCGGAGTGTTCCTCGCCGGTGCCGATGACGCCGTGGCCGCGCTGGCGGATGACGTGGGGATTCCGGTGGTGGGCGGACTGACCGTCGACCCGGCCCGCAGCGCCGTGGTCAACCGGCACGTCTTCTACCTCAATGCCGGCCTGGAAGGCGAGGCGCGGGCTCTGGTGGAGTTCGCGTCGCGGCAGGCCGGGACCTCCCGTCCACGGATGGTGATCCTGTACCGGCAGGGCTCCCCTCTCGATCATGTGGTGTCTGCGGTCCAGGAGCAGGCGCGTCACCGCGGCTGGGGTGATGTGGACGCCATGGCGCTGGCCGCGGCAACCTTCGACCCGACGGCGCTGGCTGACCGCCTGCAGGCGGAGCAGACGAAGATCCTGGTTCTTCTGGCGGCCGGCCGGCCGGAAGGGGATCTCCTGGCGTCGGGTGCCCGGCACGGCTGGCGGCCGACGGTTCTGATCCCCGGCTCGCTGGCCAGCCAGCAGATCTTCGAGTTCCCGACTGACGTGGCGGGTTCGACATTCCTGTCGTTTCCATCGTTGCCGGGCGATCAGACCCCCGCCGGCATCCGGGAATACACGGAGCTGGCGAAGAAGTACGATCTGCCGGCGGCGTACCCTTCGGCCCGGATGGCTGCGTTGAGTTCGGCCAAGATCCTGGTGGAGGGGTTGAAACGGGCGGGTAGTGAAGTGAGTCGCGAGCGACTGCTTGCGGCTCTCGACGGCCTTCGCGATTTTCACACCGGATTCACGCCGCATGTCAGTTACCGTCCCAACCGCCATGTGGGTACCAACGGGGCTCACATTGTCCGGCTCGATGCACAGCGCCGGACGTTCGTGCCGATCGAGGGCTGGATCGATCTGGATCGAGGGCCGGGATCGTGAGGCATCGTCGTGGTGTCACGATGTCAGTGTGGCTCGCGTGGATCCTGGTGTCCGGGGCGGGAGGAGTTCTTCCCGCCGGCAGCGCGAACGCCGCGCCGGTCGACATGTCCGTCCGGCCCGGTCAGCGACCTCTCGGCTTCCAGGAACGCGTGGCGTGTCAGCGTGCCATCGAGGACGTGTACTGGCGACACCGGCTCTGGCCGGCCGAGAACCCGGGGCCGAAACCGCCACTCGATGCCGTCCTGTCGGTCCGGGTCTTGCAAGATCGCGTGCGTGAGCAACTGAAGACGGAAGCGTTGCTGGCGAGCGTCTGGCATCGTCGCTTGACGGCGGCAGAGCTGGCGGCAGAGCTGGCGCGCATGGCGCGCGACTCGCATGATCCGGCGCTGCTGCACGAACTCTGGGCGGCTCTCGATCTCGACGCGCAGCGGGTGGCGGACTGCCTGGCCCGGCCGCTGCTGGCGGATCGCCTGGCGCGCCGGTGGTACGCGTTCGATGATCGGTTTCACGGCGATCTGAGACGGCGCGCCGGCGAGGAGCTTGCCAGCCATCCGACAGCGGACCAGCTCCGGCTGGCCGGCGGTTCCTATCAGGAGACGGAACTGCGCCGCCGGCCGGACGCCGGCCCGGCGCCGCGGCTGGCGGCCGGTTCGGGTCGCCTGCTCGACCCGAACGAATGGGCCGTCGAGCAGGCCCGGCTTCGCGGGCTCTTCACGTCCTCCCGGCCCACCGGCATCGGTCCTCCCCGCCGTGGAGATCTGCGTGCGGGAATGCTGTCGTCCTTGCAGGAGGATGCGCAGCGTTTCTATGTGATCGGGATCGTGGAACGTGATGCCGACCACCTCGTGCTCGCCTCCGTGGAGTGGCCGAAGGTGCCGTTCGATGCCTGGCTCGAGCAACAAGCCCCGGCTCCGGAGCCGGGGCCGAGCACGACCTCACTCGCGGCCTCCTCCCTGACGCTGCCGGCGATCTCGGGTACCTGTTCCCCGGGGACCTGGACCGCGCTGCCGTTCGTCCCGGAGGCCCGCGACCGCCATGTCGCCGTCTGGACCGGGGCGGAGATGATCGTCTGGGGCGGAAATTTCGTGGAACCCGCCCAGATTCCAGGCGGTCGTTACGATCCGGCCACCGACACGTGGCGGCCACTGCAGGTGGCCGGGGCTCCCTCCACGCGCCAGCACGCATCGGCGGTCTGGACCGGGACCGAGATGATCGTGTGGGGCGGGTGGGGTGGCGGCACCGACGGCAACGTCAAGAACAGCGGGGCGCGTTATGACCCGCTTCTGGACGCGTGGTCGCCCACGAGCACGGCGGCGGGCGCCACTCCCACTCCTCGCACCCGTCACACTGCGGTGTGGACGGGCAGCGAGATGATCGTGTGGGGGGGGTGTGCCGCCGCCGGGTGTCTGGCGACGCTGGGTGATGGGGGACGCTACGACCCGGTCGCCGACCAGTGGGCGCCGGTGGCCGGCGGGAGCGCGCCGGCCGCCCGGTACCTCCACAGCGCCGTCTGGACGGGACAGGAGATGGCGGTCTGGGGTGGAGAGCAACCGGGGATCGTGTTCGACGATGGTGCCCGCTACGATCCGATCAGCGACACCTGGGCGGCCATGGCATCCGCCGGGGCGCCGCAGGCCCGCTCACTGCACTCCGCGGTGTGGACCGGCGATCGGATGATCGTCTGGGGGGGGTGCCGCACCCGGAGCTGCACCTTCCCGCTCCTGGCCTCGGGCGGCCTGGACCGCGACGGCGCTGGCCGCCGCTCCGGAGGCGCGCCGCCACCACACGGCGATCTGGTCCGGCCAGGAGATGATCATCTGGGGTGGGTGCGTGGATGCGGACTGCAGTGATTTCCGTGATTCCGGCAGCCGGTACGATCCGTTCACCGACACGTGGCAGGCGACCGATCAGAGCACCGCCCCGGGCGCCCGGGCGCGACAGACAGCGGTCTGGACCGGCACCGAGATGGTCATCTGGGGCGGGTGCCGCGGCGGTCAGTGCGCCATCGATCTCGCCTCGGGAGGGCGCTATGACCCGGGAAGTGATTCCTGGGTGTCCACCAGTCTGGCCACGGCGCCGACCGGGCGGCTGTTCGGCAGTGTGGTCTGGACCGGAGCCGAGATGATTGTCTGGGGCGGTCAGGCCGCCTTCGCGACCAACGACGGCAAGCGATATGATCTGGCGACGGACCGCTGGTCACCCCTCAGGCAGATCGGTGCGCCGGCGGCGCGTGACCGGCACAGCGCCATATGGACCGGCACGGGGATGATCATCTGGGGTGGAGTCCTGCGCATCGGTGGCACCACGGACACGGGTGGACGCTACGACCCGGTCACCGACAGGTGGGTGGCGCTCTCCACGGTGCAGGCCCCGGCGCCCCGGGCTCACCACAGCGGCGTCTGGACGGGCACCGAGATGATCGTGTGGGGTGGCCTCGATGCGGCGGCGCTGTCCACCGGCGGCCGGTATGATCCCGCTGCCGATACATGGGTTCCGGTCAACCCGGCCGGTGCCCCGTCCGCGCGCTTCGAGCATACCGCGGTGTGGACCGGCAATGACATGGTCATCTGGGGTGGCGGGGCCGGCAGTGCGACCCCGACCGATACCGGTGGCCGTTACCGGCCCGGCACCGACGACTGGGTGCCGACGACCGTCACCGGTTCCCCGGTGGCCCGTCACGATCACACGGCGGTGTGGACCGGCACCGAGATGATCGTCTGGGGAGGGGACGACGGGAGCGGCCGGCTCGGGAGCGGCGGCCGCTACGATCCGGTGGCGGACGCCTGGCAGCCCACGGCTCTGACCGGGGCGCCGGTGGCCCGCCGCTTCCACAGCGCCGTGTGGACCGGCAGCGACATGATCGTCTGGGGAGGACGGGACGGGGTCACCGTTCTCGACACGGGCGGTCGCTACACGCCCACGACGGACGCGTGGCTCCCGACGCCGGCCGGCGCCTTCCAGCCGCTCGGCCGCGATCGCCACCTGACCGTGTGGACCGGCAGCGAGATGATCGTGTGGGGCGGAGAACGAGGCAGTGCGAGACTGGACACCGGGGCGCGTCTCTGCGCGGGCAGCGTGACCGGCTTGTCGCCCGGCACGGTGGGCTCTCTGGCCATCGACCGCGCCGGTCCGGATCTCCTGCTGACGTGGAATGCAGCATGCGCTCCCGCCGCGAGCGATTACGAGGTGTACGTGGGGTCGCTGGGCGACTGGGGTTCTCGCACGCCGTACGTGTGTACCACGGGCGGCGGCACCTCGGCCACGGTCACACCTGACGCGGGCGATCTGTACTACCTGGTGGTGCCGCGTGGCGGCCAGTTCGAGGGGAGCTACGGCACGGACTCGGCGGGCGCTC
>JBHHZI010000068.1:0-16108 GCA_046757965.1 Acidobacteriota bacterium
GGAGGAGGTGCGTCGCTTCCGTTATGTCGGAGAGGAGCGCTTCCGGCGCGGCGAGGCGCTGGAGAGCATCGCCATCTCGATGGACGGCGTCTCCAGCGCCTATGCCATCCAGGCCGGCCGCGAGCTGCGAGTGATCGCCCGCCATGACAAGGTCTCCGACGAGATGTCGGCCCTCCTGGCCACGGACATCGCCCGGCGCATCGAGGACGAGGTCGACTACCCGGGCAAGATCAAGGTCACCGTCATCCGGGAGAAATGGGCGCAGCAGGTCGTGCACTGACCCGATGGGAGACAGAATCGTCGCGACGGGTGGGTTCGATCTGCACATGCACTCCCACCATTCCGATGGTCTTCGCGGGCCGGCCGACCTGGCCGCCCGCGTTGCCGCGGCGGGACTGGAGGGGTTTGCCCTGACCGACCATGACACCGCGGCCGGGCTCGGCGCCGCCGCCGCTGCCGCCGGGGAGGCGGGCCTGCGCTTCGTGCCCGGCATCGAGATCTCGTCAGCTCATGACGGCAGCGACCTGCACCTCCTGGGCTGGTTCATCGACCCGGCTCATGTTCCCCTGCAGCAGGCGCTGGTGGGGATGGCCGACGCGAGGGAGCGCCGGCTGGAGCAGATGCTCGCCGCGCTCTCCCGCGCCGGGGCGGCGATCACCGACGCCGACGTGCGGCGCCATGCGACCGGCGCGGTGGTGGGTCGCCCGCACATGGCCGCGGCACTCGTGGACGCCGGGCTCGCCACCACGGTCCAGGACGCGTTCGATCGCTGGTTGAACCGCGGCCGCCCGGGGTTCGTCGCCCTCGAGCGCATCCAGGCGACGGAGGCCATCGCGCTGATCCGGGCGGCCGGCGGCATCACAGCGGTGGCTCACCCCGGTCTCGGGGTCGAGGACACGACCATCCGGCAACTGGCCGCGGCGGGGCTCGCCGCGGTGGAAGCCGACCACCCGCGGCACTCCCCCGGCCGGCGCGCGCACTATCACCATCTGGCCGCGTCCCTCGACCTGCTTACGACAGGCGGTTCGGATTCCCACGGCAGGCCGAGGGAGAGCGCCGGCCCCGGCAGCGACCGCACGCCGGCCGCCGTGGTGGACCGCCTCGCGGCCCGGCGCGACGGCCCTGCGGCGTCGTCGCGCGCCGCACCCCGCCGCGCACCCGATGCCTCGTGATGACTCCGGGCACGGGCCGCGTCCGGGTTCTCGCCGGCAGGGACGACCGGCACGACCATCCGGAGTAGAATGACCGCGCTTGCCGGCGACGTCTCGCCGGAGGAGGCGCCGCCGATGGAGCCCGGTCCGCTCATCGAATCAGCCTGGAAGCGCGCGGGGCTGGACGCCATCGCCACCAAGGTGCGCGACGGGGTCCGGCTGGACGCCGGCGACGGTGTGGCCCTGTACGAATGCGGCGATCTGCTGGCCGTCGGCGCCCTGGCGGATCTCGATCGCCGGCGGCGCCACGGCGATGTCGCGTACTACGTCATCAACCAGCACATCAATCACACCAACATCTGCATCGGCGGTTGCCGGTTCTGCGCCTTCGGCCGTGCCCGGGCCGAACCGGATGCCTATGCGCTGAGTCTCGCCGAGATCGAGGAACGCGTCGTCGAGAAGCTCGACCACCACATCACCGAGATTCACATCGTCGGAGGCCTGACGCCGACCCTGCCCTGGGACTACTACACGCAGATGCTGCGCCGCATCAAGGCCCTGCGACCCGACGTCCACATCAAGGGCTTCACCATGGTCGAGCTGGAATACCTCTCCCGGGAGGTGGCCCGGCGGCCGTTGCCCGACGTGCTCGCCGAGCTGCGCGAGGCGGGCCTGGACTCCTGTCCCGGCGGTGGCGCGGAGGTCTTCGCCGAACGGATTCACCAGGAGATCTACAGGGGCAAGATGGGCGGTGGCCAGTGGCTGGCCACCGCGCGCACCACGCATGAGTGCGGACTCCACACCAACGCCACCATGCTCTACGGTCACGTCGAGACGACCGCCGAGCGGGTCGACCACCTTCTCCGCCTGCGCGAACTTCAGGACGAGACCGGCGGGTTCGTGACGTTCATTCCCCTGGCCTTTCACCCCGCCAACACACAGCTCGACCACCTGCCCGTGACCACCGGAGAGATGGACCTGAAGAACATCGCCGTCTCCCGCCTGATGCTCGACAACTTCGACCATATCAAGGCCTACTGGGTGATGATCACACCCGCGGTGGCGCAGGCGGCACTGCACTTCGGCGCGGATGATCTTGACGGCACGGTCGACGACGAGGAGATCGCCCACGACGCAGGCGCCCTGACACCGATCTATCTGCCGGCGACGGAACTGGTCCGGCACATCCGCGCAGCCGGCATGATTCCCGTGGAACGGGACACGCTCTTCAACGAGATCCGCCGCCCCGACACCGCCACCGGCCCGGCCGACACCCCGGTCACCGCCGTTCCGACGAACGCCTAGCAGCCCGGTCAGACGTCCGGACTCCCGGACGCTCCACCCAGCTTCGCCAGCGCCGCTGTCGCCTGGTCGCGCACCCAGGCGTCTGGATCGCCGGCGGCCAGCGTGGAGATGGCATCCCGGGCCGAGACGGCGCCGAGACGTCCCAGTGCCGCCGCCGCATCGCCCCGCACACGCAGATCCTCGTCGGCCAGGGCGGCGACCAGCTCCGGCACGGTCGCCGGATCGGCCAGGCGCCCCAGCGTGGCCGCAGCAAACTGGCGGATGGCCGGATCCGGGTCGTGCGCAAGGAGCGTGGCGAGCGGCCGGGCCGCCGGTCGGATGCGGCGGTCCGCGACGACCTCGATGGCACGCATGGTCTGGATGTGCGCGAAGGCGCTGTCGCCGGCACCGGTGGCCGGCGCCTCGGCGGCGTCCCGGAGCACACCGATGATGCCGGCGGCACTGGCCCGGTCCACGCGCGGCCTCTGCACGTCGCCGGGCAGCGGCGAATCGATCTTCCACTCCCCGTCGGCGAAGACCACCGAGACCTGCTCGAACGGCTTGTAGCCGGTGGAGGCCAGGATCATCACCCGCACCGTCGCGAACGCCCGCCGCCGCAGGTTCACGGGCCCGACCACCACCATCCGCCGCTTCGACGCGAAGAAGCGCTCGCCATCGCCTCCATACACCGTGGCGAACTCCTCGCGGTAGTGTCCCGCCCGCCGTCCCGTGTAGCAGGCGACCATGCCGTCGAAGTTCTCCTCGTTCCACATCCGCGCGGCGCGTTCCACCACGTTCAGGACCTCGTCGGGTTGCTCGCCCGGGCCCGGCGCGCACGCCGCGGCGAGCCCGGCCGCAAGGAGCGCCAGCATCGAGCCGCGAACAGGGCGGACCCGGCGCCGCCGTGATGGACCGGCGGGCGGTGGCGCCGGTATCACCGGCCGTCCCCGCCGGGGGCGAGATGTCCGGCGGGCGTCACGCCGAGGTCCTCTGCATCACGGACTCCTGCAGCGCCTCCCGCCACGCCGGTGCCGGCAGCCCGACGAGCGCCTCGTACCGATCCACGTTCAGGCGGGAGTCCGCCGGTCGTGGCGCGCCGGCATGGGACGGACCGGCCGCGACCGGCACCAGGTCGACGTGCGTGAAGCCGGCGGCATCGAGAATGGCGGCCGCGAACCCGAGACGATCCACCCCCTCCGCGCCGGCCACGTGCACGAGGCCTCGTGCCCTGGAGTGCACCAGCGCGATCACACCCTCCGACAGGTCGCGAACCGGAGTCGGGCTCCCTCTCTGGTCGGATACGACCGAGATCTGGCGACTCGTCCGGCCGGCGGAGAGGATCCGATCGACGAAGTCAGGCCTTCGCCCGTCGCCGCCGAAGAGCCATGCGGTGCGCACGATGAGTGCCCCGGGGTGCTCGGCGAGGACGGCCAGCTCTCCCGCCATCTTGCTGCGCCCGTAGACCGACAGGGGTGCCGGGTCATCGGTCTCCACGTACGGCTCGCCCTTCGTGCCGTCGAAGACGTAGTCCGTCGAGAGATGGACCATCCGCGCGCCGCACGCGGCGGCGGCGCGCGCGGCGTTGAGGGCGCCCGTGGCGTTGACGGCAAAGGCGCGACCGGGGTCTGACTCGCAGGCGTCGACATCCGACCAGGCGGCGGCGTTGATCACCAGATCGGCCTCCAGCCGCTCCAGTTCCCAGCGCAGACCGAAGTAATCGGTGATGTCCAGCTCGACGCGCGTCGCCGCCACGGTGTCCGGCGCCACGCTGGCGAGAAGAGACGCGATGGCCCGCCCGGCTCTCCCCTCGCTTCCCAGCACCACCGGCCGGCAGGCCCCGAGGTCGAATGAATCCGCCTGCTCGTCCACGCCTCATCTCCCCTGCAGGTCGAGGAAGTTCCCCAGGCCCCGCAGATTCACCACGAATCGAAACTCGTTCTGCGACGTGCCGATGAAGTCGCGCTGCCGGATCTCCACCGCGAATCCACAGCACTGGGTATCGTATCCGAGCCGGTAGCGCTGATCCTGGAACTGGTCGAGAGTGGCATCGTAGTTGACCGCCACCGCCATGGACAGCCGGTCGCCCAGGAAGCTGGTTCCGCCCGCCACACGCAGCGTCGAGGCATTGAGGGTGCGCCCGTCGAGACCGTTGCGGAAGAACCAGGTGCCGTTGAGAAAACCGTGGCGGGGGCCGAACAGGCTGGCACTGAGGCTGGTGCTGGACACGGCGTTCTCGAGCACGTCGTAGCGCAGCGTCACGTCCACGCTGCTCCCGGGTGAGGGATTGTACCGGCCGCCGATGGTCACCGGCGAGAACCGGCTGCTGTCCACGACGACGTTCTCCTCGATGCCATCGCCGTCGGTGTCGAGGAACTCGCGCTCGAATGACAGATCGTTGTCCAGCGACAGCTGCTGGGAGATGAAGAACGAGGCGACCTCCACCGGGCTGGAGAGCATCTCGCCCGCCGCGTCCTCCTCGCCGTCCCCCTTCTCCGTGTTCTTCTGTCCTCTCTCGCCCGCCGGAAACACCCCCTCATCCTCATCCGCCAGGCCGCGGTCGGCGGAGAAATCTCCCAGCCAGGACGGCCCCCGGCGGGTCGGTGCGCGCGGCGTGGCCCGGATCACCCGCCGGGACTGGATGCGGGTCACGACGCCGTACCGGACCTGGTTCACGTCGCCCGGGAGCACATCGATCTCGTCGAAGCGGGGCACCCGGGTCGGGTCCAGGGAGCCGGGTGTGGTCTGGTACCGGTAGGCCAGCTGTGGCTCGATGGTCGACTTGTGGCGACCATTCCCCTCCTCATCACGAAAGACGCGCGCCAGCCGCGGCCCGAGGATCTGCAGATCGAACTGCAGGAATTCCCGCGACAGGCCGTCGTCGAACTGCGGAGGCGGTGGCGCGATCCGTGTCGGATCGACCGGCGTCAGCGATCGGGTGTAGTACGTCTCGCGCAGACGGAGAGTGGGGGTGATGTCGAGAAACGGGAGCGGCGAGATCGGGGCGGACAGGGTCGGGAACAGGTCGAGACGTCCGTAGGAGCCGTCGGGCAGGACCGCGCTGGACTTGTCGAGAAGGCTTCCCGACCCCTCGAACGCCAGAAAGAAGGGAGACTTCCCGAGACGCCGGCTGCGCGTGCGCAGCTCGATCTCCGGGAGCCGCGCCTGGATGATGTCGGCACCGCTGAAGAACTGCTCGCGACGATCGACGCGGAAGTTCCAGGAGGCATAGCCGCGGTTGATGGCGTACTCGGCCCGTGACAGGGCCGCCGGGTCCGACCCCCGGTCGAGATCCCGCGAGAAATCGAGAAAGTAGTCCCCGTCCGAGACGAACTCGAGATTGGCCAGGAATCGGCGGCCCCTGCTGAACTCCTGGCGCTGTCGATATCGGAGGTTCCAGCGCTGGCGCGGCGGATCGCTGGCATCATCGATGCCGTCCTCGTCGATGAAGAACCCCTCGAACTGGCCGGCGCCTCTCTGGCTCGGCACGAAGCGATACTCCGCCCCGCCGCCGACGCTGCCCTGATTGTAGACGTCCAGAAAGAACGTGGCGTCCTGATTGCGTCGGATCGCCCAGAAGAAAGCGTTGCTGAGCGAGGTTCCCAGCCGGTCGGAGAACGCGATCTGAGGCATCAGCATGCCGGTGGCCCGGTCCGGCTTGATCGGGAAGAGCAGATACGGCGCCCAGAACACCGGCACCTTGCCCGCTTCCAGTGTCAGGTTGCGCAGGTGCACGTACCGGTCCTTGACGATCAAGCCCCTGTGCACATGAAAGGACCAGTACGGAACAGGCTGCGTGCAGGCGGTGAACACACCGCTTTCGAAGCGCATGCGGCGTGCATCGAGCTGTTCGACGCGCCGGGCGCGGAACAGGAAGCCCTCGTCCAGATAGCCGGCGGCATCGGTGATCTCGGCGGTCTCGTCGGCCAGGTTGAACGTCACATGTTCACTGGTGATGCGAATACCCGGTTGCACGTACAGGACGTTGCCGGTGGCCTCCCCGGCCCGGGTGGTGCGGTTGAACCGCATGTGATCCGCCTGCAGCAGGATGGCGCCGCTCTTGAAGGTGACATTGCCGTCCATCACCACCTCGTCGGCGGACGGCGACGAGACATGATCCGCCTGCGCCTCGAAACCACCCAGCGCGGCGTCCAGATCGCCGGGCGCCGCGCCGGCCGGCCCCTCGATGGACAGGCCGGCGAGAAGGACGAGGGCCGTGGCCAGGGGCCACCACCGGAAACGGTCTGATGTCATGAGATCGACAGACCCGCGTAGGACACCACATCTGCGTCGTCGCCGGTGACGTCGCCGGAGCAGGTGTAGTCGATGAGCCGGGCCGTCGAGGCCCCGAGGCGCACCGCCGCCGTGATCCCGACCACCGCGGGCACGACGCCACACATGGAGATGCGCGCGCTGCGAACCACCTCGTACAGGCCCGGCGCGTCGAGGGATTCGATGCGGTCGAGGGCCAGCCGGTCCTGGCGCCGCGCGACCTCCCGGGGGGCGTAATGAGTCATGTCGCTCGAGATGACGATGAGCGTGGTCCCCGGAAGGTCGTCGAGCGCCCCGGCGATCTTTCCGCCAAGTTCGACGAGAGCCGCAACGCCGACATCCGCCAGACAGACCGGCACGATCTCGACATCGGCATTGAGATGCTGAAGAAACGGCACCTGGACCTCCAGCGAATGCTCCTGCCGGTGCGCCGCGATGTCGGCCTTGAGAAGTTCCGTGCCTTCGAGGAGCCGGCGAACCGCCCTCTCGTCCACCGGCACGGACCCCAGTGGCGTCCGCCAGGTGCCGCCCGGCCAGATCGCAGCCGGCCGGCCGCGCCCGGTGTGATTCGGCCCGAGCATCAGCACGCGATCGGCAATCGCCGATGAGGAATAGGTGCGCCCGGCCGTGCGCCCGGAGTAGACGTACCCGGCGTGAGGAACGAGGAGTGCGAGGGCCGGTCCGGGCGCGCCGCCTGGCGCACCGCTCAGACACTCCTCGACAGTCTGGCGCAGGGACTCCGGTTCGGCCGGGTAGAAGGACCCTGCCACAGCCGGCGACCGCTCCATGGTTCCTCCGCGGCCACGGTAGCATCGCGCTTCTTCCCTGTAAAGGACGGGTATCGTTCGGGTTCCACGTCCAGCACAGCGTGGTAAGATCACCGGCAAGGAGGGTTTCCCGGCCGATGGCTCCGGCAGCCGACACGTACCGCATTCACCTCGCCCAGATCGCGCCGGCGCTGGGCGACCTGGCCGCAAACCTCGACCTGCACCTGGCGCGCATCGAGGCGGCGCGGGTGGATGGCGCGCGCCTCGTGGTGTTTCCCGAGCTGTCGCTGACCGGCTACGGATTGCAGGATCTGGTGCCCGAGGTGGCCATGGACCCGGCAACCGGGCCGCTTCTCGAACCGATCCGGCAGGCCTCACGCCGCCTCGACGTCGTCCTCGGGCTCGTCGAGGAGGCGGATGAGGGCTCCCTGTACAACACCGCCGCGTGGTTCAGTGAAGGCCGACTCCTCGCCCGCCACCGCAAGGTCCACCTGCCGACGTACGGCCTCTTCGACGAGGGACGCTACTTCGCGCCGGGTCAGAGCGTCCGCGCCTTCGACACGCCGTTCGGGCGCGCCGGGTTGCTCGTCTGCGAGGACCTCTGGCACCCGGCACTCACCTACGTGCTCGCCCAGGACGGCACCGATCTGCTGGTGGTCATCTCCAGCAGCCCGGGGAGAGGCGTCGACGACCCCGCCATGGCCTCCCAGCGTCCGTGGCACCTCCTCGGTGAGGCCGCGGCCCGGTTTCACACGCAGTTCGTGGTCTTCGTCGGCCGCGTCGGCACCGAGGACGGACAGATCTTCGGGGGGGGATCGTTCATCTACGGTCCGGACGGCGCGCAGCTGGCGGCGTGCCCGCTGCTGGAGGAACACGGCATCAGCGTCGATGTCGACCGCCAGGCGCTCCGCACGGCGCGACAGGTGAATCCCCTGCGCCGGGACGACCGGCCGGCCCTGATCCATCGTGAGCTCGGCCGGCTGCTTGCATCCAACGCGGGCGACGTCGCCTCGAAGACGGCATCCTCGCCGCGCTGGACGGAATAAAATGGCCGGACAGGTTGCCCCGCCCGGCCAGGGAATGTTGGAAGCTACCCCCTCTCTCCAACATCCACGTCCTTGCATTCGAGTTTGAACGGATGGCCTTGACTCTTACGACCAAGCCGGCACGGGGTCAAGAGAAACCAGATTCTTGATATGAGGAATGAATTGAACAAGATGGTTTATTTCCCACCGGACATGGACCGGCTCCGCACCGGTGCCGACCCGCCGAGAACGCGCCGGTGACACACGGAGGCGAGCCCGCCGTCGCGGCGCGCGGCAGCCGGACCGACGCCGCGGCGCGCCTGAGAATCGCACCCGATCTGACCCGTCGGATCCTGGTGCGATTTCTCCGGGACGGGTTGCACCGGCACGGCTTCATGCATGGCGTGCTCGGCCTGTCGGGCGGCCTCGACTCGTCCCTGGTGGCCTATCTCACTGCCGAGGCCCTCGGCCCGGAACACGTCACGGGCGTGGCCCTCCCCTACGCGGCATCAGACCCCACCTCGCTGCGCGATGCCGCGGCCGTGGCGAAGGCGACGGGCATCCGGCTCGAGACCGTTCCGATCACCGACATGGCCGCTGCCTGCCTGTCGGCGGTCCCACCCGAGGCCCGTGTCCGGCGCGGCAACATTCTCGCCCGCCTGCGCATGCTGACACTGTTCGACCTCTCCGCCCGTGACCAGGCCCTGGTGATCGGCACGTCCAACAAGACCGAGTTGCTGCTCGGCTACTCCACCACCCACGGCGACTCCGCCTGCGCCCTGATGCCCATCGGCGACCTGTACAAGACGCAGGTGTGGCAACTGGCCCGCCATGTCGGGGTGCCGGACGACATCCGGTCCCGGGCGCCGAGTGCCGACCTGTGGCCCGGGCAGACCGATGAGGAGGAGATGGGGTTCACCTACGCGGCCGTCGACCGGCTCCTGGTGCGCATGGTCGATGACCGGCTCCACCCCGACCAGTTGCTTGCCGAAGGATTCGATCCCGCGCTCATCCGGACCGTCCGCGACCGGATTCGACGCAGCCACTACAAGCGGCGCCTGCCACCAGTGGCGAAGGTGTCGACACGCACCGTCGGCATCGACTTCCGCTACCCGCGCGACTGGGACGCCTGGGGTCGTGACTGAGGCCCCGCCGCAGGCGGGCACGCTGTTCGTGGTGGCCACACCGATCGGCAACCTCGCCGACGTGAGTACGCGGGCGCGCCAGGTGCTGACCTCGGTGTCACTCATCGCCTGCGAGGACACGCGGGTGACCTCCCGTCTCCTCGACCGCGCGGCCATCACCACGCCCACGGTGGCCTACCACGCCCATAACGAGTCGTCCTGCGCCGACCGGGTGCTGGCTCTCCTGTCCAGCGGCCGGGATGTCGCGCTGGTCTCCGACGCCGGCACGCCGGTGGTCTCCGACCCCGGGTCGGTGCTGGTGCGCCGCGCGCACGAGGGCGGCATTCCCGTGGTCGCGGTCCCCGGGCCGTCGGCCCTGGTGTCGGCCCTGTCCGTCTCCGGGCTGCCCGCACGGCCCTTCACGTTCGCCGGGTTTCTGCCCTCGCGCGCCGGCGAGCGCGGCCGTACCCTGGAGGCGCTGGGACGCCTGCCGCACACACTGGTGCTGTTCGAGGCCCCTCACCGTCTCCGGGCATCCCTCGCCGACATGGCGGCGCGACTCGGGCCGCGAGACGCCGCGGTGTGTCGCGAGCTCACCAAGGTGCACGAGGAGGTGGTGCGAGGACGGCTGGATGATCTGGCGGCGCGGTTCGCTTCACGAGACTCCATCCGCGGCGAGATCACGGTGGTGATCGGCCCCCCGACCGGTGCGCCCGCCCCGGCGGCCGGCCCGGCGCCGGACCTGGCGACCCATCTCCGCGATGCTCTCACGCGCACCGCCGGACGACGCAAGGACGCCCTGCGGCTGCTGGCCCGCGAGCGGGGCGTCAGCCGGCGGACGATCTATCGCGAGCTTCTCGATGCCGGACTGCTGCGCCGGGATCGCGAGCCCGGCGCACGGGCGTGAGACTCGCCGGCCGGTCAGACGCCGCGCTCACCTCACCGCCCGGCGGGGAGCAGGCCGGCGGCGGTGAGCTGCCGATCCAGCAGAGCGGCCAGCCGCTCGATCCCGGCGTGGGTGAGATGAATGCCATCCTCGCGCAGCAGCGCGCGCCCGGCGTCGGGCGCCGCGGCGAACGCCTGCGCCGCATCGACCAGCACCGCGCCGGTCTTTTCGGCGACCCGCCGCACGACCGCCGCGTAGCGGGCATGGATCGATTCGATCGGCTCGCCGCCGGACGCCACGAAGCCGTGCACGAACAGGTACCGGGGCACCGCCGTCGAGAACAGGAACGAGGGTGCCGTGATGAACACGGTCTTGCCGCCGTGCGCGGCGACGAGCCGGGCGATGTCCTCGAGGTTCTGCTCGAAATCAGCCACCGGAACACGGAAGGGGCGTGAGGCGGCCGTGCGGGCCAGATCCGTTTCCGGGCCGGGCGGCCGCTGCCCGCCGGCGGCGGCGCGGCCGGCGAGCAGGCGATTCAGCGCCTGGTACAGACGCAGGTGCCCGAGGAACCGCTGGAGCGAGACGACCGTCTCGCGGGGAACGGGGAAGGCCGCATCCGGCTTCACCGTCGCCCGCCAGTGGTCGTTCCAGCCGAAGTAGACCAGCACGATGTCCGGCTGGAACGTCAGTCCGGGGTCTTCGAGGTATCGCCGCCCCTGCAACGACGACCAGGCGGGCACGCCGGCGTTGAGCACCCGGATTCTACGCCCCCGGCCGGCGAGCCGCCGGGCCAGCACCTCGGTCCACGGGTCCGGTTCGCCCAGGAACGTGCAGGAATCACCCAGCGCGAGGATCCGGACCTCCCCCGGCAGACGGGCTGCGGGCAGTTCGTCCGGATCACGCAGCCCGGCAGCGTTGAACGGCGCCTTGCCGGCGACCGGCCGCCAGAAGAGGCGGGCATCCCGTGTGAACAGGCCCGGGACGACGCGGTCGAACACCACATCGGCCGTCGGGATGCCGCCGGCATACCGGCCCAGCCAGATGCGGTCTGGATAGGGCTGGTAGGTGAAGCCGGCGATCCGCAGGGCCGTCTCCGCCGCCCCGAAGACGAGGATCACGGTGACGAGGGCGAGCGCGAGCCTGCGGCCGACGGGGAGCACGACCAGAGGATGTCATGACCTCCTCCGGCGGTCCAATCGCACCGGGGTGTGGGCGACGATTGTGAGAGAATGCCGCTGATGCCGCCCTCGTTCCCGTCGCGCAGCCAGCCCGCCCTCCGCCTGCTGCTGCTCACGGTGGCGGTGGTCCTGGCGGCGGTGGTGGCGCACGGCCGGGCGCTCGACGCCGGACTGGTCTTCGACGACGTGCCGATCGTCCGGGACAACCCCCTGCTCGACCCGGGCACGCCGACAGCCTGGAGCGCGCTGGTCACCGCGCCCTGGTGGCCGGGTGCGGGCCACGATCTCCTCTGGCGCCCGTTCACCCTGCTGACATTCGCTCTCCAGACAGCGGGCGGCGCCGGGGCCCGCGGCCTGCACGCGGCGAACGTCGGGATCCACGCGCTGGTCTGTCTTCTCCTGGCAGGCCTGGCCGGCAGCCTGTGCCGGTCGATCCGCGCCGCGACCGTGGCCGGCCTGCTGATGGCGGTTCACCCGCTGACCTCCGAGACCGTCACCCTGCTGGTGGGGCGGGCGGACCTCCTGGCCGCGTCGGGCGTCCTCGTGGCCTGCCTGGGTGCCCTCGACCTGGCGCCGGCGCACTCCCGGCGCCGCCGGGTGGCCGCTCTCTTCCTCGTGGCCTGCGGCAGCGCGGTAGCCTGCCTGGCCAAGGAAAACGGCTTCGTGGCGCCACTCCTGGTCCTGCTGGTGGTCCGGGCCGGACGTGGGTGTTCGCGTGACCCCGGGACATCGTCGCGGTGGCGCCCGCGGCTTCCCGGCCTGGCGGCGGCGGGGGCCGCCATCGCGCCGGCGGGAGCCGCCCTGCTTCTCCGGATCGCCGTCCTGGGGCAGATCATGCGCACGGCGTTGCCGGCCTTCGGCGACAATCCGCTCGCCCATGCCGGCCTCGTCGACGGCCGCCTCACCGCGCTGCGTCTGCTGGGCCACTCGCTGGCACTCTTTCTCCGGCCGTGGCCCCTGTCCATCGACTATTCCTTCGCTCAGATCGCGGTGCCGGCCGCCAGCCTGGCCACCCTTGCCCCGGTCGTCGGCGGCACACTTGCCCTCGGCGCGATCTTCTGGCTGCTGCGGCGGCGGCCGGTGGCGGTGTGCGGGCTGCTGTGGTTCTTCCTGGCCCAGTTGCCGAGCGCGAATCTCGTCGTCACCATCGGGACGATCTATGCCGAGCGCCTCCTGTACCTGCCGATGGCCGGGCTCTGTCTCCTGGCCGCGGATCTCGCCACCGGGTGGAGCGGCCCGCTCCTCCGCGGCCGGCTCCGGTCCCCGTCGATCCCCGTGCAGGTCGGCGTCGCCGCCGTCGCCCTGCTCGTGCTGGCGGCCGGCACGGCACAGACCCGCCAGCGGGAGAGCGATTACGTCGACGAGCTGTCGGTCTGGCGCGCCGCCACCCGGGCCGCGCCGCGCTCCGCCAAGGCGCACTACAACCTGGGCCGCAGTCTTGCCGCCGACGGGGCCACCGCCGCGGCGGCACGGGAGTATCGCCGGGCGGTGCGCATCCTGCCGCGGCACCTCCAGGCGTGGAACAACCTGGGGACCGCCGAGCTGCGCCTCTCACATCCCCGGGCCGCGCTGGTGGCTCTCGCCCGGGCGGCGCGCATCGCTCCGCACAATCCCGAGGTGGCGTTCAACCAGGCCCTGGCGCTGCACCGCCTGGGAAACGAGGATGAGGCGGTTGCCGCCTTCCGGCGCGGCGCCCGCCTGGCGCCGGAGACCGCCGCCGCCCTGCGAGCCCGAGGTGAACCCTGGGCATCGCTGGCCATCGCCGCTCACCGGCCATGACGCCGGCCGCCGGTGTCAGATCGGCGTCCCGTCGCCCTCGCGCACGGTCACCTGGCGGTCCAGATCCGGCGCCGGGAAGGTCTCGCGACGCCCGCCGGGCCAGACGACCTCGAGGCGCTCGATCCGGGCCACCGGGCCCAGACCGAAGAAGGCCGCCGGATCCGATGACGACAGATAGCCGCGCGACGCATGGACCTGCCGGACCCAGGTGCGCCCGGCGGCGGTCACGCGGACCCGGGCCCCGTATCCATCCCGGTTGGAGCGCGTCCCCACGGTACGCACCGACAGCCACCTGCCGGCCGGGCGCGAGTCGTTGCGCAGCAGGTCGGGTGTGTCATCGCTGTTGTTCAACGCCAGGTCGAGGTCGCCGTCGGCGTCATAGTCCGCGAAGGCGGCACCGCGGCTGACCTTGCGCACCCTCAGTCCCGGACCGGCGGTGTCGGACACATCCTCGAGCCTCAGACGGCCGGCGTCATCGGGCCGCGTGAGGAAGAGAAGATTCTGCTGGGCATAGTCGATCTGCAATCCTCCGCCGACGATGCCGGGATAGACATGACCGTCGGCGAAGAACAGGTCCAGCCAGCCATCCCGGTCCACATCGAACAGCAGGGTTCCCCAGCCCAGCGCCGGCATGGAGCGTCCCAGCCCGACCAGATGAGCGCGGTCGGAGAACAACCCTCCCGGCGAGTTGACGTACAGATTGAACACCTCGCCCTCGAAGTTGCTCTTGACGAGATCGATGAGCCCGTCCCCGTCCCAGTCGCCGGTGTCGATCCCCATGCCGGCCTGCGGCGTTCCCGCCTCCGCCAGGGCCACGCCGGCGAACATCGCCCGTTCCGCGAAGTGGCCCCGGCCATCGCCGATGAACAGCAGACTCGGCGCCGCATCCACCGCCACATAGATGTCGGCATCGCCGTCCGGCTCCACGTCGAAGATGGCCACATCGAAGCTGTGGCGCGCGGCCACGTCACGGATGCCGGACGTATCGCTGACGTCCACGAACCGGCCGTGGCCCGTGTTGCGGAACAGGCGGTCGGGTGCGGTCGGCAATCCCTTGGGGCCGCAGTAGACCGGCATGCCCCGGTAGGTGCACAGCTCGTCACTGCCCGGCAGGGGCACGTCGGGGGTCACGGCGACATAGTTGGCCACGTACAGGTCCAGCCAGCCGTCCCCATCGACGTCCCCGAACGCGGCGCCACTGCCCGGCCCGTCGTCGTCCACACCGGCGAGGGCCGCCTCGTCCGTGAACACTCCCGTCCCATCGTTGATCCACAGGGCGTTGGGACCGACGTGGGTGACGTAGAGGTCGACGTCGCCGTCGTTGTCCACGTCGCCGACCGCGGCGCCCATGCCCCACCGCCAGTCGGTCAGTCCGGCGGCGGCGGTCACATCGGAGAACGTGCCGTCGCCGTCGTTATGAAAAAGCGCCCCGCTGGTCCGCTCGTCCTCCGGAGGAGGGGTGGTTCGCAGACGGTGGCCGCTGTTGACCAGATACAGATCCATGCGCCCGTCGCCGTCCGCGTCGAGCCAGGCGCACCCGGCGGCGTTGGACTCGTAGATGGCCCGCTTGTCCACCGGATCGCCGGCGACATGCCGGAACGAGAGCCCGGCGTCGCGCGCCACGTCGGTGAACCAGACACCGGTCGGCCCGGGGGTGGCCGCGGCCGGTGGGACGGAGACCCCGGCGGGCATCGCCGCCCCGGTGGCCGCCTCGCCTCCACCGGCCCCGGGGCCACAGCGACCCAGCAGCGCCATGGCGAGGAGACCGGCCCATGCCGTCCGGCGCCTCATGGCGAGTTCGTGCGCCCCGCGGCGGACGCCTCGCGGCGCGCCGTGACCAGCAACCGGCGGATCGTCTCGTCATCGGGAGCCAGCCTCGCGGCCTCCACCAGCGGGGTCACCGCCTCGGCTGCCCGGTCCATGCGGAGCAGGAGCTGGCCTCTGAGCCGGCGCGACTTCACATCCTGCGGGTCGAGCCGGGACGCGCGCGCGAACGTGATCTCGGCCATCTGATCGTCCCCCTCCCGGGAGTAGGCCAGCGCCAGCTGGCGATTCGCCTCGGCGCTGGTGGGATCGGCCTGCACCAGCCCCTCCATGCGGCGGCGAAAGAGCACCGGGCTGTCGTCGGAACTGGCGCCGGCGAGCCGGGCCGCCGAGAGCGCCGTCTCCTCCCGGCGGCGCTGCTCATCGGCGGCGATGAACCGCTCCATCTCGGCACGTCCGGCCCCGGTCCGGCCGCTGGCCAGCAACGCGCGGGCCAGCGCATAGTGCGCACGATGCAGATCCGGGTCATCGCGGACGACGATCTCCAGGTCGGCGATGGCGCCGTCGTACCGGCCACCGCGCGACCGGATGAGCCCACGCACGAAGTGGAGGAAGGGGTCCTCCGGCCGGATGTCGATGATGGCGTCCATCACGCCCAGAGCCTGTGTCGTCTCCCCGCTCTGTTCCAGAGCCTGGGCGAGCTTGATGGCAATGTCCGCCCGGCGCGGCGCGACCGCCCGGGCTCGCGCCAGCAGCTCGACCGCGGCGGCGAACGCGCCGGCGGTGAACTCGCTGGCTCCCAGCCGGTAGAGGGCATCGGGATCGTTGGGTCGCTGCCGCACCGCCCGGCGATGTACTCCGGCCGCTCCTCGGGCGCCTTC
>JBHHZI010000069.1:0-15967 GCA_046757965.1 Acidobacteriota bacterium
CGGCGGGTGTTCCGGCGACGATGAGGCGCTGTGGCGCGCCGCCGGGACGGAAGTGGTGCGGCTCATCGACGACCCCGAGGCGAACGCACTCTCCGCGCAGCCCGAGGAGGTGGCCCGGCTGGTGGGCAATCTCCTGGACCTGGATGGCGACGAGACGGGTGCCGGGTGGATCACCTGGTCCGATGGCACGACTCGCCCGGTGACGAGCATGGAAGATCTCGTGGCCATCCTGGGCGATCTCCAGCGCGCCGAGGGGCATCTTCCCGATCTCTCGAACCATCCTTTCCCAGCGCTTCTCTCCGGAACAGCGGAGACCGCCTTCGATCAGGGTCTGTGCCGACGCCTCCCGGCCCTGGTCGACGCGTCGACACCGCTCGCGGTCCCGTTCGATCCCGGTGCGACTCCTGCGGCCGTCACGGTGCTCGACCGGCCGGTCTCGATCACGCCGGAGAGCGTCGTGCGTGGAGCCGGACTGCTCCTCGTCCGGAACGACCTCTTCCTGCCCGCCGGTGCCCGGCTGGAGTGGCGCGGAGCCCTGGTCCTGGCCGGCGGGCGGATCCTCGGCCCGGGTCGCGTCGACCTGGTCGGCGGCCTGATCGACCTGGGTGGTCGGCCGGCGGGCGAGCCCGGCCTTTCCCTGCAGGCGACCCGGTGGAAGATCGTCGCCGATGTCGCGGTCTGGAAGGCTGCCTGGCGCCCCGCCGGGACGGTCGTGACCGGCCAGTGGGACCCGGATCCGGTCCGGTGAAGCTCCGTGGCCGGTCCCGCGGGAGAACGCAGGCCGCTTCTCGTCCCGGAAACTTGATCCCCCCCAGGGCCAAACCCATATTGAAGACTGGTCTCGTCAGGGGGGAAACGCGCGGGGGGCCTGTGCAGAGGCCCTGGCGCAGTTTTCGCGCAAGGGGTGTATGCATGGCCGTCAAGCTGGGCTGGATGCTCGTCAACGCCAACATCATCACAGAGTCCCAGCTCGAGGAGACGCTCGAATACCAGAAGGTCAATGGTGGCAAGCTTGGCTTCAACCTGGTCAAGCTGGGGTGCTGCACCGAGGAGGAGATCACCCAGTGCCTCTCGCAGCAGTACGGCGTGCCGAGCATCAACCTCCGTCACTTCGAGGTCGACGATGAGGTGTGCAAGCTGATCCCGGCCGAGGTGTCGCAGAAGTACATGATCATGCCGGTCTCCCGGACAGGCGCGACCCTGACCATCGCCATGGTGGACCCCACCAACGTGTTCGCCATGGACGACATCAAGTTCATGACAGGCTACAACGTCGAGCCGGTGGTGGCCTCGGAGATGGCCATCAAGGAGACCATCGAGAAGTACTACGGCTCGAGCCACGCCCTCGAGTTGAAGAAGGTCATGGACGAGATGAGCGCGTCCAACTCCGCCGAGGAACTGGAGGTCCTCGATGAGGAGGAGGATCTCGACCTTCGCACTCTCGAACAGGCCTCGGAAGAAGCGCCCGTCGTCAAGCTGGTGAACATCATCCTGACCGATTCGATCAAGCGAGGCGCGTCGGACATCCACATCGAGCCTTACGAGAAGGATTTCCGGGTTCGTTTTCGTATTGACGGCGTGCTCTACGAGATCATGCACCCGCCGATCAAGCTCCGCGATGCCATCCTGTCACGCATGAAGATCATGGCGAAGCTGGACATCTCGGAGAAGCGGCTCCCTCAGGATGGTCGCATCAAGATCAAGATGAAGCTCTCCGGCAGGAACAAGGAGATGGACTACCGAGTCTCGGTGCTGCCCACCCTGTACGGCGAGAAGATCGTGCTGCGCCTTCTCGACAAGGACAACCTCGTCCTGGACATGACCGGCCTTGGCTTCGAGCCCGAATCCCTCGAGAAGTTCGAGCGGGCCATCTTTCGCCCGTACGGGATGGTGCTCGTGACCGGCCCGACAGGCTCGGGAAAAACGAACACACTCTACTCCGCCATCAGCACCGTGAACACGCCCGAGACCAACATCATGACGGCCGAGGATCCCGTCGAGTTCAACCTACACGGCATCAACCAGGTGCAGATGAAGGACTCGATCGGCCTGACGTTTGCCGCCGCCCTGCGGTCGTTCCTGCGGCAGGACCCGAACATCGTGCTGGTGGGAGAGATCCGGGACTTCGAGACGGCGGAGATCGCCGTCAAGGCCGCCCTGACCGGACACCTGGTGCTGTCCACTCTGCATACCAATGACGCGCCCTCGACGATCAACCGCCTGATGAACATGGGGATCGAGCCATTTCTCGTGTCGACCTCGGTTCACCTCATCTGTGCGCAGCGGCTGGTCCGGAAGGTGTGCACTGGCTGTCAGGAACCGGTTGCGATGCCACAGAAGGCCATGGTCGATATCGGATTCTCCGAGGACGAGGTGTCACAGGTCAATCTGGTGAAGGGGGCCGGCTGTCCCACCTGCAACAACACCGGGTACAAGGGCCGGATCGGTCTCTACGAGGTGATGGAGGTGTCCTCCGCACTGCGCGAGATGATTCTCTGCGGCGCCTCGGCTCTCGAGCTCCGCAAGCAGGCCTCCGACGAGGGCATGATCACACTCCGTCAGAGCGGGCTGCGCAAGATCAAGGCCGGGATCACCACCGTGGAAGAGGTCGTCCGGGAAACGGTTCAGTAGCTGCTCGTCCGAAGGAGAGGTCAAACACATGGCAGTCTCGCTGCATCAATTGCTGAAGACCCTCGTCGAGCAGGGGGGAACGGACCTGCACATCACGACCAACTCACCGCCCCAGGTGCGGATCAACGGGCGGCTCGTGCCGCTCCAGTTGCCGCCGATGTCGGCTCCGGAGACCAAGCAGTTGATCTACTCCGTCCTGACCGACAACCAGAAGCACCGATTCGAGGAGACCCTCGAGCTGGACCTGTCCTTCGGCGTGAAGGGGCTGGCGCGGTTTCGTGCCAACGTCTTCTATCAACGTGGGGCTGTCTGTGCGGCGTTCCGCACCATTCCCTGGGAGATCAAGACGTTCAAGGAACTCGGTCTTCCCGCCCTGGTCGAGGGCCTGTGCGACAAGCCGCGTGGTCTGGTCCTGGTCACCGGACCCACCGGCTCGGGCAAATCAACCACCCTGGCGGCCATGCTGGACAGGATCAACGGCGCTCGCAACAGTCACATCGTGACCATCGAGGACCCGGTCGAGTTCCTGCATTCCCACAAGAAATGCATCGTGAATCAGCGAGAGCTGCACGCCGACACCCTGTCATTTCCCAATGCTCTCCGCTCGGTCCTCCGGCAGGATCCCGATGTCGTGCTCATCGGTGAGATGCGCGACCTGGAGACGATCGAGTCGGCTCTGAGGATCGCGGAGACCGGGCACCTGACATTTGCCACTCTGCATACCAACTCGACGGTCCAGACCATCAACCGCATCATCGATGTGTTTCCCTCGCACCAGCAGGCTCAGGTGAGAGCGCAGCTTTCCTTCGTGCTGGAGGGAGTTCTCTGTCAGACACTTCTGCCGATGCAGAACCGGTCGGGTCGTGTGCTGGCCCTGGAGATCATGACTCCCAATCCCGCCATCCGGAACCTGATCCGGGAAGACAAGATCCACCAGATCTATTCGATCATGCAGACGGGCCAGGCGAAATTCGGCATGCAGACCTTCAATCAGTGCCTGTCTTCACTGTACTTCAAGAAGAAGATCAGTCTCGAGCTGGCCCTGGCGACGTCATCGTTGCCCGAGGAATTGCAGGACATGATCAATCGAGGGGCGGGACTCGTCTATGAGAGTCACGCTGTTGCGAAGAAGCCGGGTCGTCGAACGCGCAGGTGACCGACAGCCGGTCCCGGGGCCGGAAGTCAAGGAGGAACGATCTCATGCCGACCTACTCGTGGAAAGGGCGAAGCGCCGCCGGAGTTGTTCAGGAGGGCGTACTGTCCGCCGAGAGCAAGGAGGCGCTGGTCGCCACCCTGAGGAAGCAACAGATCCTGGTCACGGGTGTCACCGAGAAGGGGAAGGAGTTCTCCTTGCCCAAGTTCGGGGGTGGCGTCAAGCAGAAGGAGATCGCGATCTTCACGCGCCAGTTCAGCGTCATGATCGACGCTGGTCTGCCTCTGGTCCAGTGTCTGGAGATCCTGGGGTCCCAGCAGAACAACCGCGTCTTCAAGAAGACGCTTCTCCAGGTCCGCCAGGATGTCGAAGCCGGGATGTCGCTGGCCGATTCTCTGCGCAAGCATCCGAAGGTGTTCACCGACCTGTACGCCAACATGGTTGCCGCCGGTGAGACCGGCGGTATTCTCGACACCATCCTCCAGCGTCTGTCGATGTACATCGAGAAGATCGTGAAGCTGCGTTCAGCGGTCCGCTCGGCGTCGATCTATCCGGCCGCCGTGATCACCATCGCGGTGGGTGTCGTGACTCTGATCCTGTGGAGGGTCATCCCGACGTTCGCGACGCTGTTCGAGGGCCTCGGAGCGGAACTGCCGCTGCCCACGCGGGTCACCATCGCCGTGTCCCGCTTCCTCGGGCGGTGGATGCCGCTTCTCGTCCTGGGTCTGGGGCTCCTGGTGTTCGCCATCCACCGCTATCACAAGACCGAGCAGGGGCGTCGTCGAATCGACGGGTTGACCCTGCGCATTCCGGTTGTCGGCAACTTGCTGCGCAAGATCGCCGTGGCCCGCTTCTGCCGGACACTTTCCACCCTGGTCTCATCCGGTGTTCCGATCCTGGAAGGACTCGAGATCACCGCGAAGACCTCCGGCAATGCCGTGGTCGAGGATGCGATCATGGCGACACGCAAGAGCGTCGAGGAAGGAAACAATCTGGCGAACCCGCTGACTGCATCCGACGTGTTCCCCTCGATGGTGACGCAGATGATCAACGTCGGTGAGCAGACCGGTGCTCTCGACACGATGCTGTCGAAGATCGCCGACTTCTACGAGGACGAGGTCGACGAGGCGGTGGATAATCTGCTTGCTCTGCTCGAACCCGTGATGATAGTGTTTCTGGGGACGATCATCGGTGGTATCGTCATCTCGATGTACATGCCGCTGTTCACGCTGATCAGCAAGATCGGCTGACGGGCGTCACGAACTCTCAGGAGATGCCGGACGCCCGTTCGCGAGATCGCCGGGCGGGTGTCCGGATCGCCGGTTCGTCGGGAACCCGGAAGACGCGGGCCGCATGAGCGATACCCTTCACAAGATTCGCCTGCTCATGGTGGTCCGGGTGGTCGCCGTGACCGCCCTGCTGACCGCCGCTTTTCTCGTGGAGCTGTGGTCTCAGCCGACACGCTCGCTCACCCCCCTCTATGTCCTCACGGCGGCGACGTACGTTCTCACCATCATCTATGCTCTGATGTACCCGGCCCTGAAGGATCGGGCGGCGTTCATCTACATTCAGCTCGTCGGCGACGTGGTGACGAGTTCCGCGTTCGTCTACATCACAGGTGGTGTGTCCAGTCCGTTCTCGTTTCTCTACGTCCCCGTGATCATCGCCGGCGGGATGCTTCTGTATCGCCGCGGAGCCTTCACCATCGCAGCCTGCTCCTGCGTGGCCTACGGGCTTCTCACCATGCTCATGGTGTACGAGGTCCTGCCGTCCTATCCGCCGGGCTCCTTCACGGCCTCCCAGGCCGAGATCAACCGCGCGAGCTTCTCCCTCCTCGCGCACTGTCTCGGTTTCACTCTCGTCGCCGCGCTCGCCTCCACGCTGTCGGAGAGCCTGCGTCGGACGGGCGAGGAACTCGGGGAGACCCGGGACGACCTGGAGGACCTGCAGGCGTTCAACTCGCGCATCATCGACTCGGTGAACTCGGGGCTGGTGACGGCCGACGGCGCGGGACGGATCACGTTTCTCAATCGCGCCGCCCGGGAGATCACTGGGCTGGCCGAGAACGTGGTCCGGGGGCAGCCGCTGGCAGCCGTCTTCTCGTTGCCGCCGATGTTCATGGAGGAGTTGCGAGGGACTCTCGCCCGGGAGCGCCGCCATCGCTTCGAGGTGGACTTCGTGGTCGGTGCCGATGTGGTGCGCTGCCTGGGATTCACGGCCGGAGTCCTGCGGGACAAGGGCGATCGCCCCATCGGGTACATCTTCACCTTCCAGGATCTGACGGAGATCAAGGCGCTGGAGAGCCAGGTGCTCTTCCGGGAGCGCATGTCGGCGGTCGGCGAGATGGCCGCCGGCATGGCCCACGAGTTGCGAAACCCCCTGGCGTCGGTGTCGGGGTCCGTGCAGGTGCTGAAGGGGTCACTTCCGGAGGACGGGTCCGGTTCGCGGGAACTGCTCGACATCATCCGACGCGAATCGTTGCGCCTGGATCAGGTCCTGAAGGACTTCCTTGACTTCGCTCGACCGCGTCCGTTCGAGCCCCGGCAGACCGATCTGGTGGCCCTGGTGAAGGAACTGGCGCGCCTGCTGGAGAACTCCCGCGAATGCCGCCCGGATCACAGGATCGTGCTGACCTTCGGCGCGCCGGTTCTCGAGTGTGAGGTCGACGTCAATCGCATGAAGCAGGTGTTCTGGAACCTGGCGCGCAACGCGTTACATGCCATGTCGGAGGGTGGCTGCTTGACCATCGGTGCGTCACCTGGCGCGCCGGATCAGGCGGTCCTCACGTTCTCGGACACGGGCCGCGGCATGACAGGGGTCGAGGTGCGGGAGTTCTTCCGGCCGTTCCGGTCCGGGACAGACGGCGGGACCGGGCTGGGAACGGCCATCGTCTACCGGATCATCGAGGAGCATCACGGACAGGTCGATGTGAACTCCGCGCCAGGCGCCGGGACGTGCGTGACGATCAGGGTCCCGACACATGTGAACCGGGAGGATGGCATCGATGGGGAGGAACCGTGGCGGACGTCCAGCCAACGCGCGTCCTGATCGTTGACGACGAGAAGTCGATGCGCGACCTTCTCGCCATCGCCCTGGAGCCCGACGGGCACCGGGTGAGCACGGTGCCCTCCGTGGTCGATGCGCGCCGGGCGATGGCGAAGGAGCCGTTCGATCTCGTGGTGTCGGACATCGCCATGCCGGGAGAATCCGGCATCGATCTCCTCGAGGAGATCCGTGGCGACGACCCGGAGCTGCCGGTGATCCTGATCACGGCATACGCGTCGATGGAGGCCGCGAAGCGGGCCTTCTCGCTGGGCGTGTTTGATTGCATCGACAAGGGGGCCAGCTTCAGTGTCGAGGAGTTTCGCGCCACCGTGCGCAATGCCATCGACTCCCGCCAGACCCGTGAGGAGAATCGCCGCCTGAGGAAGCAACTCATCTCCCGCCACGGCCCCGGGTCCCTCGTGGCCAACTCCGACGCGATGCGATCTGTCGCCGAGCTGATCGAGAGGGTGGCGCCCACCACGTCCACCGTGTTGATCAGTGGCGAGAGCGGCACGGGCAAGGAGGTCGTGGCGCGAACCATCCATTACTCGAGCCCGCGTGCGAAGTCGGCGTTCGTGTCCATCAACTGCGGTGCCCTTCCCCAGTCCCTGCTGGAGAGCGAACTGTTCGGCCATGTGAAGGGCGCCTTCACCGGTGCTGTCGCCGCGAAGAAGGGGCTCTTCGAGGTGGCGAGTGACGGGACGGTGTTTCTCGACGAGATCGGGGAGATGCCGGCGGAGGCTCAGGTGCGGCTCCTGCGGGTCCTCCAGGAAAAGACCGTGCGGCCCGTCGGGGGGACGCGCGAGATTCCGGCCAACGCCCGGGTGCTCGCCGCCACCAACGCCGACCTGCCGGCGAAGGTGGCGGAGAAGGCGTTCCGGGAAGACCTTTTCTACCGGATCAATGTCATCGCCGTGGCCCTTCCGCCGCTGCGCGAGCGACGCGCGGACATAGCGGAGCTCGCGGAGACGTTCGTTCGGCGCTATGCCGGAGAGAGCGGCAAGTCGGTTTCCGGGTTCTCTCCCGAGTGCCTGCGCGCCCTCGAAGCGTATTCATGGCCGGGCAATGTGCGAGAACTCGAGAACTCCGTGCAGCGCGCCCTGGCCCTGACAACCGGCCCGCGCATCGAACGCGAGGCGCTTCCTCCCGAGGTCACGGCGACGCCCGGGCCCGGGGCCGCCCGGGTCCCGCCCATCGGCGGCGAAGCCGCCGGTCTGCCTGCCGGCCATCGTC
This sequence comes from Acidobacteriota bacterium, assembly GCA_046757965.1. Lineage (GTDB taxonomy): Bacteria > Acidobacteriota > Polarisedimenticolia > SMYD01 > SMYD01 > JBHHZI01. The sequence continues at coordinate 8,063 of JBHHZI010000069.1, forward strand.
TCGACGAGTACCTGGAGTCGGTGAAGGCGTCGATCATGCAGCAGGCGCTGGAGGAATCGGGGTACGTGCAGGTCGAGGCCGCACGCCGACTCGGCATGACCTTCCGCTCGTTCCGGTACTTCGCCAAGCAGTTCAAGCTCGATGTCCGGAGACCCGAGCCGGGCGCCAGGAACCGCGGGACCGGGCGGTGACTCCGTCACCGGTTGCCGGCGGCGGACGTCATCTGGCTCTTCCGTCGCTGGTCGCCAGCGTGGCAGCTCTGGCCGGGGCGGTCACGGGCGGCGCGCTCTACTTCCGGGACATCGGATTGCTCCACCGGCCCACCCGGCTCCTGGTCCGCCATCTCTGGGCGTCCGGAGCACTGCCGATCTGGGATGCGGCCCGGGACGGTGGCCGCGTGCTCCTGGCCAATCCCAATCACCTCGTCCTGCACCCGACGGCGCTTCTCGACCTGATGTTCAGTGTCGATGTCGCCTACACGATATCGGTGGTCCTGCAGATCTTTCTGGCTGGCTGGGGGCTGGAGCGCCTCCTGACGGACCGGGGCGTGGCCCCGTTCGCCGCCCGTGTCGGCGGGCTCGCCTTCGGGCTCTCCGGACCGCTTCTGTCCCTCGGCAATCTGCCCAACCTGCTCGGTGGTGTGGCGTGGGTGCCCCTCGGCCTCTGGGCAGCGAGTCGCGTGCGGCATGACCCGGCCAGGTGGCTGCCGCTGGCCGCGGGCATCTGCGCGGTGCCGTATTTCGCCGGGGGAGTGGAATCGGTGACCTGCCTGGCGGCGATTCTGCTGGTGGACGCCGCCCTCGCGCCGCCCCGCCGCCGGCGTCTGGCACTGGCGGTGGGCACTCTCGGGCTGGGCACAGCGCTGGCGGCGATCCAGATCTTGCCGGCGATGGCCACGTTGCGCGGCTCTGAACGAAGCATGGGCCTACGGCCCGTGCAGATCCTGTACTGGTCGACCGCGCCGTGGCGTCTCCTCGAGACGATTCTGCCGGGTCTGTGGGGTGAGCCGGTCGACCCGGCGGCCTGGTATGGCACCCCCCGGTTCGACGGCGGCGTGCCGCTCATCCTCTCGATGTATCTCGGACCGGCCGTGCTGGTGCTGGCCATCACCGGCGTGGCCGAGGCCCTGCGACGCCGACGTCCGGGCGGCCGGGAGGGGCCGGTTCCGCCGCCGGCGGTGCGACTGCTGGTGGCGAGTGGCGTCGCGGGCGCGGGGACGCTGTTCCTCACGCTGGGGCGGTACAACCCGCTGCTCGCGGCCGGCGGCGAGATCCCCGTCGCGGGGAGCTTCCTGCGCTATCCCCAGCGCCTGGTGCCACTGCTCGTGTTGCCCGTGGCCGTGGCGGCCGCCATCGGTCTCGAATCCGTCTGGCGCCGGCGGGCCAGCGGCGTCCGCAGCTCGCCGGTGTTCCGGGCCGGTCTGACCGCCGGCCTCATCGGGCTCACCGCACATGTCGCCCTCGCCGCGGCCGGCCACCCCGTGGTGTCGTGGTTGCTCGACGCCCCCTCCACCGCCACGCTGGCACGGGCTTCCCACGGACTGATGCGATCCGGCGCCACGGCGCTCGCCTCGCTGCTCGCGTTCGCTGCCTGCGTGGCGCTCGCCGGCTCCGCCCGGCGGCGCGGCCTGGCCGCCGGGTTCGTGGCCGTGGTGATCGCGGCGGACCTGATCGCCGCCGGGGGCGGCCTGAATCCGACCGTGAGCCCGGTGTGGCTGCGGTCCCGTCCGGCGAGTGCGGCATTCCTGCTCGACAGCGAGTGCGCCGGTGGTCCTCCCGTGAGGCTGGTGCGCGACCCCGACCCGGCGGTCCGCGGCAACGGGCTGGTGCCCGCCGCCGCGGTGGTCTGGGAACGGGAATCGCTGGCGGGACTGGTGGCCAACGAACTGGGCATCTCCACCGCTCTGGATGAGGCCGTGGACCGGTCGAGCCCTCTGGGGTCTGCGATCCTCGCGCGGGCGCACGCAGCGGCTGCCGGGGCGGTGCGGGAGCGCCTGGCGGACCGGGCCGGGGCAACGTGGCAGCTGCGATTCGTCGCGGCGAGTCGTTCGATCGAGCCGCCCGCCCCGTACTCGGCCACGGTCCTGCCGGGCGCGCCCCGGGTCGTGCTCCGCCCACGGCCTGGCGCGGCGGACCGGGTCAGCCTGGTGCCCCGGGGCGTCGACGCCGGTGATCTCAACCGCCCGGGGGCTCTTCGCGCACTACTCGACCATCTCGGCGATCCCGGGTCGGACCCGCGGAGCGAGGTCTTCCTCAGTGGCAGTCATGGCGAGTCGATCGACGGACGGTGGGCGCCGGGGGAGGGTCGGATCGAACGGGTGGAGGAGCGGCCGGCCGGTATGACGGTGGAGACGTGGGCACCGGGGGAGGGGGTCCTGGTGGTGCGAGATGCCATCCTTCCCGGGTGGCGGGCGCGCCTCGATGGGCAATCGGTACCGATCATCCGGACCGATCTCGCCTGGCGAGGTGTGCAGGTGCCTCCCGGATCTCACCGCGTCGTCTTCGCCTACCATCAACCCGGGCTGGTCGCCGGCGCGTGGATCTCCGGCGCCGGTGTCGCGGCCTGTGGTCTGCTCGTTGCGCTGGCCTGGCGCCGGAGACGAGGTCCGGCCGCGGTCTCCGCCCAGGAGACGCCCCGGCCCCTGGTGGCATGAGCGCCACGGGCCACCCATCGAGCCCGCACGCGGGCACCCGTGCGTTCGTCGTCATCGGCCTGCTCGTCGCCGGTTCATGCGCCGCGGCCGGTGCCATCCGCTCCTACGATTTCGGCTGGCACCTGGCCGCCGGCGAGAGCATCCTGGATGCCGGCGGACGACCTCCCCGGGTCGATCCCCTATCCCATACGCCGGCCGGGCAGGACTGGGTCGATCACGAATGGCTCTTCGAGGCGGGTCTGGCCGGGGTCGTTCGCCACGGTGGGCTGGTCGGTGCGTGGCTCCTGAAGCACGGCGCCGCGTGGCTGATGGTCGGCGTCGGTGCGATGTGGTTGCTCGGGAGAGGCGTCGCTCCCTGGCTTGTGGCGCTCATCCTGGCGATCGCGCTGGAGGGCGCCCGGTTTCGGCTGGCGGTGCGACCCGAACTGGCGGGCCTGGCGCTGTTGCCGCTGCTCCTCTTCTGCCTCGACCGGGCGCGGCGCGCCCGGGATGAGACGGTCATTCGCTGGCTGGCGGCGGTGCCCGTGCTGGTCGTGGCATGGGTCAATCTCCACCCGTCGGCGTTGCTCGCCGTCGGCTTGACGGCCGTGTTCTCGGCCGGGGTGGCGGTGGAGAATCGTCGAGACCGACGCCGGACCGCGGCCTTCCTCCTCTGCCCCGTCCTGGCCGGCGTCTGTCTGCTGGCCAATCCGTACGGCATCGATATCCTCCGGGTCCCGCTGCGTATCCATGCCGCCCTCGGCATCGAGGGGGTGTCCAACCCCGAGTGGGGTTCCGCTGTGCAACGTCCGTTCTGGATGTTCTGGGTCATCGGGCTGGCCGGCATCGGGGCAGCGGTGCACGCCATCCGAGGCCACCGGCGCCTGGACTGGCCGATGCTGATGGTCGGGTTGACCCTGGGAGTGGGCTCCGGGCTGGCACTGCGCCTTCTCGGTTTCTTCTACGTGGCGTTGCCCTGGGTGGCCGCCAGCCTGTTGCCGCCGCGGGCGTCGTCGTCCCGCCGACCTGTCGTTGCGGCGTCGGTGCCCGTGGCCGCTGCGCTCTTCTTTCTTCTTCTGCCGCGGCCCCTCGCGGCCGGCGTCGGACCGCATCTTGCGCCCGGCCGGTTCCCCGAGGCCATGGCCGCCAGCTTCCGCAACCTCTCCGTTCGCGGGCCGCTTTACAACCCGGTCCGCTTCGGGGGCTACCTGAGCTGGCGGCTCCATCCCGAGCGCGTCTTTCTCGACGGACGCAATGAGCTCCACGCCGTGCTCCTAGCGCGCGTGGCCGACTGCCGCCGCCGGGTGGACGTGGGGTGCTGGGACCATCTTCTGGATGAGTGGGACGTGCAGGCCGCCATCGTCGAGTACGACCCCAGGCGGCTGAAAGATCGATTGCCCGATGGGCGGGTCGTGACCCGGAGCGCCGCGTCGGTATGGTTCAGGTCCAGCCGCTGGGCGCTGATCGACTGGGACGACACCGCGATGCTCTATGTTCGCCGCTCTGGGGCGAATGCGCCGCTGGTCGCTGCCCACGAGCAACACTGGCTGACCCCGGATGACGCCGGGGGATTCATCGACCGTCTGGCGGAGGGCCGGATCGATATCGCGGCGGCACGAGAAGAAGCCCATCGCCAGGCGATGGCTCACCCGGATTCGTCGCGTCTCGCGGCGCTGACGGCGATCCTGGATGGTCGCCTCCGACGTCCGCGGCCCCGGACTCGCCCCGATGGTGACACGGAACGTCCGCCGAACTGACAGCGAATGTCATCGTGACACGGGACGTCGCGCCAGTCTGCACCCGGACCCAGCCCGGAACAACTACCTAAGTTGCTTGTTATGAAGCAGATGAGTGAAACCCCGGCCGGCCGGATGTGGAGCAACCTGGCCTGGCACCGCCATTGCTATCTCGGGGGCAGACTACAAGGAGGTGTCCGGATGTTCAAGAAGCAAAAGGGATTCACACTCATCGAGCTGCTGATCGTCGTGGCGATCATCGGCATCATCGCAGCCATTGCGATTCCGAACCTGCTCAACGCGATCGATCGCGGCAAGCAGAAGAGGTCCATGGCGGATCTGCGGTCTGTGGGCACGTCGGTGGAGGAGTATGCGATCGACAACTCCTTCTACCCGAATCTGGCTGCCGAGGCCAACATCGCCGGTTCCACGCTGGAGACGTCTGTCGAGCCCGTCTACATCCGCAACGTGCCGACCAATGACGGCTGGGGCTTTGGCATGCGCTACGTCAGCGACACGACGGTCTACACCGTGGGCTCGCTGGCCAAGGACGGCGGCAGTGGCGGTTCGCTGACCGTGACCGGCACCGGTGGCCCGACCACCGACTTCGACTGCGACATCATCTTCTCGGCCGGTTCGTTCATCCAGTGGCCGGAAGGAACGCAGTCCGACTGACCCTGGTCGATTCTCTGGCGGCGGCGATCCGGCCTGGCCGGATCGCCGTCGTGTGTCGTTTGCCGCCACACCCGGGGAGAGACATGACGCGCACGGACCGACGCTTCACCGCCAGCCGCGGCTTCACGCTGATCGAGTTGCTGATCGTCGTGACGGTCGTCGGTATCCTGGCAGCAGCGGCGATTCCAGCCATGAACACGGCGATGGACAAGGCACGGCAGAGAACCACGATGGCGAACATGCGGGCCATCGGCAATCAGATCCAGATCTACCAGAACGACGTGAGTGTGCTGCCGGCGGGCACCCTGGACATCGACCAGCTTGCCACGGCCCTGCTGGTCGTCTCGACTCGTCCAGTGCCCACGCAGGACGCCTGGGGGAATGACTTCGACTATCAGTCCGATGGACTGACGACGTATACCGTCGAGAGCTTCGGTCGAGGCGGAGTGCCCGGAGCGAATATCACGCCGGCTCAGGGCAACAATTTCGATCTCGACCTGGTGCTCAGCGACGGGCAGTTCACTGCAGCGGTTCGCTGACCGGAACTCGGGCGGCTCCGCCGGCCGCCGGTCCTGACCGCAGGGAAGGGAAGTATCCGGGCATTCGTGGTCCAGCGCGGCGGGGGGATGCCCTCCGCGGCGATGCTGTGGTTTCTCCTGGCCACGCTGTGGGTGGTCCCGCCTGAGGTCTATCCGCTCGCCGGAGCGCTCGCCACCGGCCTCGCAGCAGTTCTCGGGGCGGCTCTCTTCCTCTCCGGCTGGCGTCTCACCTCGCCGGGTCTCGGGTTCCTGGCGGCACTGGCGCTTGCCATGGGCATCTCCCATGCCTTCGCCGAGGATGTGGGCGCCTCGGTGGATACCGTCATCCGGCTCGGCGGCCTGCTGGTCGTGTTCGTTACCGCACGCCGGCTGTCCGCCGCGGCGCGCCGTGGAACAGCCGTCCTCCTGGTGGCCGCGGCCGCCGTTCTGGCCATTCATGGTCTGTGGCAGTTCTTCATCGGCTTCGACCGGATGCTGGCCACGCCCCACCTGGATCCGGCCGTGGCGGTGCGCCTGCAGACCTACCGGGTGTTCTCGCGCTTCCTGTTGCCGTCCACGTTCGCCTCGTTCCTGTTGCTTGCCCTGCCCACCGGGGCCGGTCTTACGCCCCGGTCCGCCGGCTGGAGCCGCTGGCTGGTAGGCGGAGCGACCGTCGCGATCTTCGTCGCGCTCCTTCTCACCCAGTCCCACGGGGCGATCGTTGCCCTGCTGTCGACCGCCGTGGTCTGGAGTGTGGCAAGTGCGCGGCGGGGGATCCGGACGCGAGCCCTGGCGCTGGCCGTGTCGGCGGTGCTGCTGCTGGGTGTGGTGATGGCGATGCGCGGCGGCGTCTTGCTGGGAGACCGTCGAGCCTCGGGCCCTGCGGCGCTGCGCTGGGGGAACTGGCGCGCGGCGGTCCTCATGATCGAGGACAGACCGCTCACCGGTGTCGGCGGCGGGGGATTCGGCAGTGCCTATACGCGCTATCGCCGGCCCGGCGACAACGAGACCCGGTATGCCCATAACACGTATCTCCAGGTGCTGGCCGAGCACGGTCTGCCCATGGCGATCCCGCTGGGGGGGTTGCTTCTCGCGTGCACGACGTGGATCTGTCGCACGGCGCGGGAAGGCGAGCCGCCGGCGATGGGCATGGCGTTCGGTCTGACCGCCTTCCTGGTCCACAATGTGTGGGATTTCTCCGCGCTGGTGACAGCGCCGCTGTGGACGGCCGCTGCGCTGGCGGGAACGCTGGCCGCATCGGCGTCGGATGAGCGCCATGTTCCCTCCTCGTTCCGCTGGCCGTCCCTGGCCAGTGTGGGAGCCGTCGCGCTCCTCGTGATCGGTGGCGTGACCGGCGTGCGCAGTGGCGTGGCCCGGTGGCGTCTCGCGACGGCGCGGCAGGCGACGGCGTCAGGAAATCCGGCCCGGGCCCTGACGTTTGCCCGGCAAGCCGAGGCGTGGGCGCCGTGGCAGGCGGAGAATCCGATGTTCGTGGCGGAGGATCTTCTCGCCCGTGCGAAACCGGGGTCTCGCGAGGAGATGGCGCTGGCCGCCGCGTCCCGCGCCGTGGTTCTGAACAGGTCCTGGCCCGCGGCTCACGCTGCGCGCGCTCGCGCTCTGCTCGCTGCCGGAGATGCCGGCGCCGCCGCGGTGGAGATCGACATCGCGGCGCGCCTCTACCCGCTGTCGGCCCGGTACCCCCGCGAACTCGCCGCCCTCGCCGGTGCCGTGGTGGCCCGGAACGAGGTCGAACCGTGACCGCCCGGATCGGTGATGGCCGCACCCTCGGTCCTCTCGCCGCGCTCGTCATCCTGGCGCCGTGGGCGGAGGCAGGGGGCGTCTCGTCCGTGGCCCTGTGGCTCGACCTGGCCCTGCATCTGATGGCGTGGGTGCTCGTGGTCGTGGCCTTCACCCGCACCGGTGGTCCGGGCGGCCGCGCCGTGCTCGTCTGGCTGGCGCCCGCCCTGGTGGTGGCCGGCGTGTCCGCCTTGCGGGCTCCATACGGGTACGCCGCCTGGCTCACCCTCTTCGAGCTCATCACGGCGCTGGCCCTGCTGACAGCGTGTGTCCGGAGCCTCGGGAGGTCGCCGGGACCCGCCCGCCGTCAACTCGCCACCATCTGCGTGGTCGCCGCCCTTCCGAGCGCCTTGCTGGCCCTTGTCCAGTTCCTCTCGGGACATCGGGGGGGCGGTGCGTTCGTCAACCCGAATCATCTCGGCGGCTGGCTGGCCGCCATGGTGCCGCTCTGTCTCGTCCTGGTGGTCGTTCCCGGCGGCGACCGGTGGGCGCGTCGCGGCGGGTGGGTGGCTCTCGCGACGATCGGCTCCGGTGTCCTGGCGAGCGG
>JBHHZI010000070.1:0-15926 GCA_046757965.1 Acidobacteriota bacterium
CCGCATGTTCGCTCGGCGTGCGCTTGACGGTGCAACCTTCCCGCTCGCAGATCGAGACGAGAGCGGCCTCGAAGCCTGGCCTCTTTGCAATCATGCCGGCGCGATCCACCGAGCCCACATAGTTGATATCGATATCGACCGACATACGCGGGACATCAAGATGCAAGATGTTCAGCGCCGTGCCTCCCTTGAGCAGCCACTCACCCTCGGTGGTCGGGTGACGGTCGAGCCGCCGCAGGATGTTGCAGAGCCGCAAGACCTTCTCGACGGCGACGGTGCGAAACCCGCACCGCAGCGATACCTGTTCCACCCGGCTGCGCTTCATCTTGCCCCCGTTTCCTCGGGCGGCCCCACAAGCTCCCCCGGAACGATCAGGTTCCAGCGGCGGTTCAGCCGACCGCCCAGCCTCCGCTCCATGTGCACGGCCTGCCTCGGGCGTCGGGCTCGCAAGGCTTCCAGGGTCGAGACGGGGACCGCCAGCTCTTCTTGCCGTGACTCCAGGAAGTAGCCCACCCGCGCCGCTACCCGGGTGCTCTTCAATGCGAGCACGTAGTCGAGCAGCGCCACCGGATCGATTGCCGGCAGACCAGCAAGCGAACGCCAGACCTCTTCCACACCGCCTGCCAGCCCGGGTCGATCCAGCACATCGACGGCGGTGCGCTCCAGGCTCGTCACGCGCGACTCGAGCCCATCGCGCTCGTGGGTCTCGATCCAGGCCTCGCCGCCATCGGCCGCAAGCTGCGCCCTGGGCCTGACCGGCACCAGATCTCGCCCGCGATAAGTGACCGCCTTGACCCCGGTCCAGGTGACGAAGTGAAACCGCTCGAAGAGGCTCTGGGCGCTACCATGCACTTCCAATGCCGTGTGGTAGGCAGCGGCCGCATCGGGCGCCATGCGCGCCGCCAGGGTTGCATAGTCTGGTAGCGCCTCGCCCGGCCCCGAGCGCACAAAAAGTCCCCGCTTCACCGGTTCAATGCGCCCCTGCTGTCGCCAGCGGGCAAGAGTGCGATCCATGGTGGCCGCAGATCGTCCGGGGAGGGCGGCGAACAGCTCCGCCCGGGTGAAGACCCGGTGGGAAGCGAGGAATCGATCAGGAAACATGGCATTCCATCTCCATAACTGGACAAAAACTACCAGTTACGGCGTTTTTATGCAAGGACGACCGGATGCTCTCCGTGATCACGGTGCAAGACCGCAAGTACCCGCTCAGTCGAACAGCCCCCCTGCTGGTCCGGCTGGCCGTGGGCCGGCGGCTCGGCCTGAGCATCGAGAACGAAGCTGCTGTTGAGTATTACGGATAGCGCCAGGGTGAGGCGATATCTTGTGTGCGAAGGCGGTTTAGTGAGTGATTGGGGAGCAGGTCGCGTGACAGGGCGCGGATCGAGGTTCGAGAGTTGGTTGCACCACTAATCAGCCGGTGCCAGGTAGTGAATCGGGCGGAGCGGGAGCAGCCGTCGCTGCGCTTCGGGAATGCGGTCATAGTGCTCGACCCATAGATCGAAGAGACGATTCAGATCGACAAGCATCATCTTTCTCTTCTCCTGGCTCCGGACCTCGGCTTCCGCGTCCCGCGTGAAACCGCCGGTCGATACAAACAGCCCGATGTCATCTTCCGCCAGTATCCCAATGAATGATCGCACGCTCTCGGAATTGATCTTGTCGGCCCGGCGCTTGACCTGCACCTTGATTCGAGGTCCGGACACGCCGAGTGGATCGGTATGGGCGATGATGTCCACCCCGCGGTCAGGGCCTGGGGGCGAAACCCAATTCACATGGTAGCCCATGCCGCGAAGCAGTCCGGAGACAAGGTCCTGGAAGTCATACGGATTCATTCTACCCAGATGAGACTGGATCCTCGACCAGGCGGTCTCCTCGGCCTCTTCCAGCAAGCTGGCATCATCTGGCTGCTCACCATTACCAGCCTCCTCGCCGCCGTCCTTGTCTGGCTGCCCCTTCGCCCATTCGTTGTAGAGTCGAGTCGCCTCTCGCTGAAACTCTTCGGGGCTGGTGTGGGCTTGGTAAGCCTTGCGGCCCTCGTCCGTGAGCGACCAGGTCCCTTTCTCCTTTTCGAGCCAACCGGCCTTGACGGACACAATCGTCGAAAAGCGAACGATGTTGTCGTATCTCCGTCTGTTCGTGGACGGGTACAATCCACGCTCGAATTCCGTCGGCGGCACCTCCACTTCGAGTCGTTCTAGAATCTTCTTGACCTGAAGCCCCTCCGGTTCGTCTAGCAGAATCCTGAAGACTCCACGGACGAGTTCACCCGTGCGCTTGATCGTCGTCTCTGGCATTCTCGAGCCTCCTCCATTTCCAGACGCGGGCTCACACTCGTGACCGGGCCAATCGACCAGAACGAGAAGCTTCCTCAGTCCGCGCAGAAACAGGTGGATGTCTGGGTGGCCGTTGCCGCGTCCCCATCAGTCTAGACGTTCCCCGGCGGATGGGGACCACGTCTGCACGACGGCTGCTGCATCCAGGGATGCTCGGCAGCCGGCGCGCCGGGCGGCACGCCGCCGGGCGCCACGCCGCTCGGCGGTCGGTGCCCGAAGCCCAGGAAGGGCGCCGGACTATGGAATTGGGCAGCCAGCAGCCCTCACGTTGCGCCCATCGCCGTGGTGATCACCTGGCGGACGTCGCCGTAGCCGGCACAACGACGGACCTCGTCCAGGACGGGATCGGTGTCGAGGACACGAACGTCACACCAGCCGGAGCCGACCACCTTCCCCAGACAGCCCAGCGCCTCCTCGTTGCGCCCGGCAACGGCGTGGTATCTCGCCAGCTCCAGGTTGATGTCGGCGTCCGTTCCCTCCCACACCCAGTTGAAGTCATACCCACTGCGCTGTCGAAACAGATCGGTCGCCTCCTCCAGCGACTTCCGCTCCTCCGGCATCATGCCCAGTCGATGGAAGCAGCGAGCCATGCCCAGCCGGCCGCGGATGAGGATCCAGCCGAGGCCGAGCGAGTGTCGGTTCTCCATCACCTGCCGGCAGGCCCGCCGGTATTCGACCAGCGCGTCGTCCTCGCGCCGCTTCCCGAAGTAGGCATCGCCACGACCGCAGTAGGAAAGGGCTGCCACTGCCGCCGCGTAGACATGATCTTCGTTGCTCAGCAGTTCGAGGGAGAGATCGTAGAACTCGAGTGCGCCGTCGAAGTCGTCCTGCCGCATGCGAAGAAGCCCGAGGAGGGCATGCGCGCCCACGAACCGTGCCAGCTCGTGGTCTCCCGTCCGCTCGATCTCTGCCGCGCGTTCGAGCGCCGGCTGCGCCGCTTCAAGGTTCCCCCGGAACAGGTGAGAAAAGCCGAGCAACTGGTGCGCGGCCTGATACCGGGGCGCGAGGCGGGTCGCCTCCAGAAAGTGATCCGACGCCTCGCGGGCCAGGGGTTCGGGTCCGCGGCCTGACTGCATCAGGAAAGCGCACCCCAGGAAATAGTGTGCCGTTGCAGCCCCTGGCTCCTGAGCTACGGCACGCCGGCCCGTCACCACGGCTTCTCCGAACCGACCGGCCCGCGAGTAGCAGTAGGTCAGCCACATGTAGGACTCCCCCACCTCGGGGTCGATGGCCACCGCCTTCTGGAGGTGGGAGATCGCCGCCTCGAGATCGGCGGGATCGGTGGTGGAGATGTACTTCATCGCTCGCATCTGCCCGAGACCGGCATGGGCCGGCGCGTAGCCGGGATCGATATCGACCGCCTGTTGCAGGAATCCTCTTGCCTTGCCGAGACTGGACGGCGTCATATCCTGGATCTGGCGGCGGCCACGCGCGTAACACTCGTAAGCCTGGATTTCCTCGGTGCCGGGTTTGCCGATCCGGTCGAGATGCACGCCCGAGGTCGGGACGTTCAAGACGTCGATCATCTCTCTGACGATCCGATCCTGGAGATCGAAGATCTTGCCGAGGCTCCCGTCGACCTTGACCGATTCCACGACCTCTCCGCGCACCATGTCCAGACACTCGACCGTGATCCGGATGGCGTTCCCCTGCCGTTGAAAGCGACCCGCCACGATCCAGTCCACTCCGAGCTGACGACCGAGACCCACGTGATCACTCTGGTCTCCATCCTTCTGTCGCGCCTTCACGGCCCGGAACACATTGTCTCGACTGACCAGCGTCAACGAAGGAATCCTTTTCAGATCCACGGCAACCGTCTCGGCGATGCCCGTGCACAGCCAGTCAACCTCCGGATCCCGGACGACATTGACAAAGTCGGGAACGGCGACGGAGCGCGTGCGCGTGTCCCCGGGACGGCCGCGCTCCCGCGGCTCGGGGTACCGTCCTTCGACGAACTCGCGACGCAGGTCGATCAGCTCCTGACACAGTTCATCTGCCGTGGAACAGCGCCTCTCCGGATTCTTTTCGAGACAGCGTTCGACGATCCGCTCGACACCCGCGGGGAGGTCCGGCCTGGTCGATGTGAGCGAACGCGGGGCGTCCCGCAAGATCGAGGCAACCAGCTCGGCCATGGTCTTCCCGTGGAATGGCCGGTGACCGACTGCCATCTCGTGCAACACGATCCCCAGGGCGAACAGGTCGGAGCGATGGTCAACCTCCAGTCCCTGCACCTGCTCGGGCGACATGTAGGGAAAGGTCCCGATGACCGCGCCGCCTTCTGTCTCCGTGGGAGATGCCACGGTCTCGTGCCGGACGACCTGTCCGGGCGCAAGCGTGGTCGCCTCGGACAGATCCGCTGGCGCCCATCCTCTGGCCAGTCCGAAATCCAGGACCTTCACCCGTCCGTCGTCAGTCATCATGATGTTGCGAGGTTTCAGGTCACGATGAGTGATTCCCTGGCGGTGCGCCGCGGCCAGCGCTTCACACAACGGCACGGCAAGGTCGAAGAACGGAATCACTTCCATTCCCTTCTCCGGGATCAACCTGTCGACCGTCCGGCCCTCCACGTACTCCATGGTCAGGAAGTCGATGCCGTCCGCATTGTCGACCGAATACAGGGTCACGATGTTCGGATGATTGAGCGCGGCCACGATGCGGGCCTCACGGCGCAATCACCGGAGGCGATGTTCCTGTCCCGCGACTTCCTCACGCAGCGTCTTCAGGGCAACTTTACGCCCGAGCCGAACGTCACGCGCCAGGTACACCTCGCCCATGCCTCCGGCCCCGAGCATCGCGAGGATCTCGTACGGGCCAAGGCGAGTGTGTGGCAGCAACGTCACGATGCATTCCGGGAACCGCGAATCAGTCCACCCCTACAGGAGGATCCACGATCGCCAAGGTGGCCATCGCCCTGCCACGGGCCGGCGGATCCGTCCCGAAAGTACGCCCTACAGTCGATCGGTGCTCCGGATGAATGCGGCCACGTCCGCCTTGAACTGCTTCAGGGATGGCGGGTGCAGGTACATCATGTGTCCGGCCTGGTAGTACTTCATGTGGACGTGGTCCTGGAGTTCCGGCGCCAGGCCCAGGTGGTCCATGGTGTACTCGGTGGCAAAGAACGGGGTCGCCAGATCGAAGTAGCCGTTGAGCACCAGAACCTCGAGGTTCGGGTTGTAGCCCATGGCGTGGGCCAGATCCACGCCGGTGTTGGGCAGCCCGGGCACGGGAAAGCGCACCCCGGGCATCTGGTGCTTGAATTCCCAGGTCCGGAACAGGCCCCGGGCGCTGACATTGTACGTCTTGCCCTGGCCGAACTCCAGGTCGTGGTGCAGGTAGTTCATGAACGCGGCCGTGAAGGCCGGACTGATGGCGGCACTCTGCGGATCGTAGTTGGCCTCCTCGCCCAGCAGGTTGAAGCTGACGCCGGTGAAGCGGGAGTCGAGGCGGCCCACGGTCTTGCCGTGCTGCCGCAGCAGTTCCTTGGTGAACTGGCCCTCGCTGACCCGGAGATTCGCCTTGTCCCAGTAATCCGCGCTCAGGCCCGTGTAGCGCGACAGCTTCGCCACGACCGCGGCACGCTCCTCGCCCTGCAGCCGGTCCCCCTTCTGCAGGGCGAACATGTACTCACCGGCACAGAACGCCCGGACCTCACCGAGGAATGCTCCCAGATCGTCGGGCCTGTCCTTCAGAGCCTTCTGGTACCAGGCGACCGCCGCATACGTCGGCACGAAGAGCCGGTAGGCTTCATCGTTGCCGGGGATGGTGATGGCGGTGGCCGCATCGACGAACACCGACACCAGGATCACGCCGTTGAACGCCATGCCGTTCCGGGTCTGCAGGTAGTCCACGACACCCGCTGAACGCATGGTGCCATAGCTCTCTCCGAGAAGGTACTTGGGTGAGTTCCAGCGCTCGTTATCGTTGACGTACTGATAGATGAACTGACTCACCGACTTGATGTCCTTGTCGACTCCCCAGAAGTCCTCGTTCTTGGCCTTCCCCACCGGGCGGCTCAGCCCGGTGCCGACGGGATCGATCATCACCAGATCGGTGACATCGATGATGCTGAACTCGTTGTCCACCACGTCATAAGGAGGCGGCGGCGTCGACTCGGCGTCGGCGGTGAGGATGCGGCGCGGGCCGAGCGTGCCCATGTGCAGCCAGATGGATGACGACCCCGGGCCGCCGTTGTAGGCGAAGGTGATGGGGCGCCGGCTCGCATCCTTCACCCCTTGCTTCGTGTAGGCGACGTAGCCGAAACGCGCGATGGGTTCGTCCTTCTCATCGCGCAGGATCAAGGTGCCCGCGGTGGCGGTGTAGGCAAGCGTCGTCCCGCCCATGCGGATGCTGTGCTCGGTGACCGATTGCTCCGCCTCGGGTGGCGGCGTCGGCGCCTTGGCCTCTTCGGCCGCTCCCTTCTCCTCCGCCGCCCATGGGCCGGCGAGAAACACGCATTGCAGAGCCAGACATGAAAGCAGCAGCTTCTTCATCTTGTCATCCTCAGGTCGCGAAGCATGGTGGGAGAGACACGCTGGAGCCACAGCACCTGCGGGATCTGTTCCGGCGTAGACCACCGCCGCCGCAGGAGGGCGCGGGTCAGCCTAACCCAGGATCCGTGCCCGATCAAGGATTCACCAGGGGCACGATGGATCATCGCCCGGCCGAGGGTCCACAGAGCGCCCAGCAGATGCCGCCGGCAGTCGACGGGGCGGATTCACCTGGCGGCGCCGGATGATGCCGGTGACATCATTCGCCTGGGCGGGCGGATCGGCTATCGTGGGAGCGCACCAGCATGGGGAGGGTCCGGCGTGAAACCTGAGGATTGTGTTCTGTTCACCGGCGCCGCCAACGGCGCCGAGTCGGAGTTCGGCGCCGCCGCCGAGCGGCGCGGCATCGATGAGGTCAACTTCACCTTCGAGGGGCACAACGATGCCCGGACCCGGGGGCTCCGCGTTCTCACCCATGAGGAACTCGCTACGGGCGATGTCAGCCTGGCGCATGTCAGCAAGCTGATGAATCGACACTACCGCGAGACGCCGCTGTTCAAGAAGGTGCTGCAGAGCATCTGGCATCAGGTCAACAATGGCCAGGAGATCTTCGTCATCGGCAAGATCCTCGACGATCAGACCGTCAAGGGCGGGACCGGCTGGGGCGCCGGGTTCGCGAAGTTCTGCAACAAGCCGCTGCACGTCTTCGACCAGACCCAGGGCCAGTGGTTTCGCTGGAATGGCGCCGCCTGGGACCAGCAGGACGCGCCCACCATCACGCAATCCCATTTCACCGGCACCGGCACCCGCTTCCTCGAGGAAAACGGCCGCCAGGCCATCGACGAGCTGTTCCGGCGCTCGTTCGAGTGACCCCTCCAAGAGGCCTCATCCACCGGTGGGCGGGACGCCTGACTCATCCTCGCCGAGCGGCCGCGCGATCGGGCGATCCCCAGTGGGATTCCTCGCGCCGGGTCGTGAGCCTCGAACGACTGCAGCGCGCCGCGGTGGTCACCGAACAACTGTCCCGCGGTTCGGGCCCCGATGATCACAGATGTCGCATTTCGCGCAGTAGCTGGGGGAGATTTCGCATGATCGGGCGATATCCCCCGCCTGCATCGACCGGGGGCAACCTGCCGAAGCCAACTGCGCGAGGACGCGCTCGGGCGGCATCGCGGACCGCGAACGGATCGGCCGCATCAAGCCCGCACATGCCTGTGCCTGGCATCTCTCTTGCTCCATGGCAGCGGCGTGAGCATCGGACGCCGACTCCCGACGGTTTTTTTCCTCGGTGCCGCCTCTTTCCTGGGAGGGGCGCTCACCAGCGGCTGTGCCGGCGCGGGGACGGCAACCGCCACTGACGGCGCGCGCCTGTTCGCGCGCAACTGTGCCGGGTGCCACGGAATCTCGGGGCGCGCCGACGGGATCGCGGCGCGCTTCCTCTACCCGCGCCCGCGCGATTTCTCCCGCAGTCAGTTCCGCTTCGGGGACACCCTGGCCGATATCGAGCGCACCGTCTCTCGCGGACTTCCCGGGACCTCGATGCCCCCCTTCGAGGGTCTGCTGTCCGCCGACCAGATTGCCAGCCTGGCACGCCACGTGGCCTCGTTATCGCCGAACATGGCGGCCGGCGAGAAGCTGTCCCTGCCGCCACTCCCCGACGGATCTGCGCACCGCGGTCGCGAGCTGTACGCCGATGCTTGCCGCAACTGCCACGGGGCCGAGGGGCGGGGAGATGGACCGTCATCGCGAACCATGGCGGATGACGTCGGCATTCCCCTGCGTCCGGTCGACCTGACGTCGGCCCCCCTGAAGGGCGGGGACACACCGGACGATATCCATCGCGTGCTGCTGCGCGGCGTTCCCGGCACCCCCATGCCGAGCTACGACGGGGCGCTGACGCCTCAGCAGATGGCGGACATGGTCGCCTTCGTCCGCTCGTTGCGGCCGCAGCATGAGGCCATGCCGGGTGACAATCGCCTTCTGGCCGCGCGCCACCCCTCCCTGCCGCCGGTCGACGACGTTGCGGCGTGGGACGGCGTGCCGGCCATCTCGATCGCTCTCCGCCCCCTCTGGCAGCGGCCCGGCTGGCCGCCGCGACTCACCGTGCGGACACTGCACGATGACCGCACCGTTCGTTTCCTGCTGGAATGGCCCGACGATCACCCGGACCGCACCGTGGGACGGGTCGACGACTTCGTCGACGCGGTGGCGCTGATGCTGCCGTCTCGGACCGACGGGGTGGCCTTCATCGGCATGGGCAGCGGGGTGGGCCCCGAGGACCCCGGAGCCACCGTTCATATCTGGCAGTGGCGGGCCACCCAGGGTGCCGGCCCGGCCCAGGCATACCCACGCCTGGTGCGCGACGCCAACCCGCTCGAGGCCCTGCCCCGTGCCTTTCCGGCGCGCGTCGCCGAAAACCCGCTGTCGGGGCCGGCGGGCAAGACAGGTCAGGTGCCCGCGGTGCTCGAGTACACCGCCGCCGGCCCGGGGAGCGTGACCATCGTCCCGGCCGCCGCACGCCGCGGCGACGGCACGGGGGTCTGGCAGGACGGCCACTGGCGCGTGGCTCTCGACCTCCCGATGACCGGCGGTGAGCCGGACCTGTCCGACGGCACGACCACCCTGGCGGCGCTGGCCGTCTGGGATGGCGCCGCCGGCGATCGCAACGGTCAGAAGACCATCACGCCCTGGGTGAGACTGGAGATCGCCCCATGACCGTGTCGAGACGACGATTCCTGCGCCTGGCCGGGGCCACCGGCCTCGGCGCCCTGGCGTGGCAGTGCAGCAACACGCCGTTCCAGCATCTTGTGCCCCTGGCGGTCGGCAACCCCCTGGACTCCTACCCGTCGCGCGACTGGGAAACGGTCTACCGGGACCTGTACGCCCATGATGGCTCGTTCACCTTCATCTGTGCCCCGAACGACACGCATCTCTGCCGCCTGCGGGCGTTCGTGCGCAACGGCATCATCGTGCGCACCGAGCAGAATTACGATGCGGGGCGCATTCGCGACCTGTACGGCAACCAGGCATCGGCACACTGGAACCCGCGCGGTTGCCTGAAGGGGTACACGATTCACCGGCGTGTCTATGGCCCTTATCGTCTGAAGGGGCCGGTGGTTCGCAAGGGCTGGAAGGAGTGGGCCGATGCCGGTTTTCCGTCCCTGTCGGACCGGCCGGAATTGCGCACGAAATACCGTTTCGATGCCCGGGGACGCGACCGGTTCGAACGTCTCACCTGGGAGGAAGCGAGCCGCTACACGGCCCTCGGCCTGCAGGCCATCGCCCGGACCTACTCCGGTGACGACGGGCGGCGACGGCTCGTCGAGCAAGACGGTTATCCCGCCGAGATGCTCGAGCACTGGGACGGCGCCGGCACGCGCACCATGAAGATGGGCTCCTCGCTGCCGATTCACGGCGTGATCGGCAAGTTCGGCCTCTTCCGGTTCGCCAACCTCATGGGCCTGCTCGACGCCCATGTCCGCAACGTCTCGCCCGAGCAGGCCCGGGGGGCCCGGGACTGGACGGAGTACACGTGGCGAGGCGACCAGGCGCCGGGCCAGCCGTTCGTCACCGGCTTGCAGACGGCCGACTGCGACTTCAACGACCTGCGGAACTCGCGCCTGCACATCCAGTGTGGCAAGAACCTGGTCGAGAACAAGATGCCCGACTCCCACTGGTTCGTGGAGTTGATGGAACGGGGCGGCAAGATCGTGTCCATCGCCCCGGACTACAACGCCCCGGCGGCCAAGTCCGACTACTGGATCCGGGTCCGGGCGGGACTCTCCGACACGGCGATCTTCCTCTTTCTCGCCCGGCATGTCATGGAGAACGGCCATACCGACGAGGAGTTCGTCCGGCAGTTCACCGACTTCCCGCTCCTCATCCGCACCGACACGCTGCAGCGCGTGCGCCCCCAGGACGTGATCCCCGGCTACACCGCGCCGGATCTCTCGGGCGGCCCCAGCGTCAAGATCCAGGGCCTCACCGCCGAGCAGCGCGAGCGGATCGGCGACTTCGTGGTCATGGATGCGGACGGTCGGGCCCGGCCCATCACGCGGGATGACGTGGGCACACATCTGGCCGAGAAACACCTCACACCGCGACTTGCATGGGAGGGCCGCCTGCAGGGTGTCGACGGGCGCACGTTCGATGCCATGACCATCTACACCGCTTACCGCAAGCACCTGCAGGATTATGACCTCGACACGGTGGCCGAGATCACGGGGGCGAACCCGGCCGATCTCGAGCGGCTGGCGCATGATTTCGTCACCATCCGGCCGGTGGCCATCCACGTGGGCGAGGGGATCAACCACTACTTCCACGCCACCCTGCACAACCGCGCCGAGTTCCTGCCGATGATGCTGATCGGGGAGATCGGCCGGCCCGGCGCCGGCGTCTACACCTGGGCCGGCAACTACAAGGGCGCCATCCTCCAGGCGGCTCCCTGGGCCGGACACGGCGCCGGGGTCTACGTCAAGGAAGACCCCTTCGCCCCGCAACTGGATCCGGCCGCGCCACCTGACGCCGTGCCACTGCGCAACATGATGCGCGGCGAGGAGGTCGGCTACTGGGGCTCGGGCGATCACCCGTTCACGGTCGACACGCCGAAGGGGCGCAAGACGTTCACGGGCAAGACCCACATGCCCACTCCCACCAAGCTCATGTGGTACAACAACGCCAATCTCATCAACCAGGCCAAGTGGCACTACGAGCTGATCCGGAACGTCCTGCCACGTGTCGACATGATCGTCGACCAGCAGATCGAGTGGACCGGCTCGGCGGAACATGCCGACCTCATCCTGCCGGCCAACTCGTGGCCGGAATTCGAGAGCGTCGACGCGTGCGGCTCCTGCTCCAACCCCTTCCTGCAGCTCTGGAAGGGCGGCATCGCGCCCCTCTTCGATTCGAAGGACGACGGCGCCATCTTCGCCGCCGTCAGCGGCGCCCTCGCCGAGATCACCGGCGATGCGCGCTTCGCCGACCACTGGAAGTTCATCACCGACAAGCGGCCGGAGGTCTATCTCGACCGCGTCTTTGACTCATCCACCTCCACCAAGAGCCCCGACGGCCGCAAGTACACGACGGCCGACCTCATGGCCGGCAAGTACGGCGAGCCCGGCTCGGCCCTGTTTCTGTACCGGACCTACCCGCGCATCCCGTTCTACGAGCAGATCAAGGACTCGCTGCCGTTCTACACCGATTCGGGCCGGCTGACGTCGTACTGCGACCTGAACGAGGCGCTCGAGTACGGCGAGAACTTCATCGTCCACCGCGAGGCGCCGGAGGCGACACCGTATCTTCCCAACGTCATCGTCTCATCCAACCCGCTCATCCGGCCCGATGATTACGGCATTCCCCCCTCGGCCATCGACGCCGACCTGCGCCAGATCCGCAATCTCAAGATGCCCTGGTCTCGGGTCAAGAAGACCCGCAACCCTCTTCAGGCGGCGGGCTATCGCTTCTTCTGCTCCACGCCGAAGTCCCGTCACTCGGTGCACTCCTCCTGGACCGTGGTGGACTGGAACTGGATCTGGTCGTGCAACCACGGCGACCCGTCCCGCGCCGACCGGCGCGCGCCGGGCGTTGCCGACCGGCAGATCGAGATCAACCCCGCCGATGCAGCCGACCTCGGCCTGCAAGACGGCGACTACTGCTGGGTGGACGCCAACGAGGCCGACCGGCCGTACGTGGGCTGGAAGGAGGACTCCGACGCCCTCGCCCGCCGCGCCACGCGTTGCATGGTGCGCGTCAAGTTCAGTGCGTCTCTGCCCCGGGGCTTCACCGTGATGAAGCACACCGGCTGGATGGCCTCGGAGCGTTCCGTCCTCGCCGCGGAGTCGCGTCCCGACGGGCGAGCGCTGGTTGCGGAGACCGGCTACCAGGCCTCGTACCGGTACGGATCCCACCAGTCGATCACGCGGGCCTGGATGATGCCGATGCACCAGACGGACAGCCTGTTTCACAAGAAGGCCGGCGCGATGGGCTTCGTCTTCGGCTTCGAGACCGACAACCACGCCATCAACTCGGTGCCCAAGGAAACACTCGTCCGCATCAGTCGCGCGGAACCGGGGGGCCGCGACGGCGTGGGCGCCTGGTACGGCGGTCAGAGCAAGTTCGCGCCGGCGGCGCCTGAGTCCGACACGGCCCGGGCATATCTTGATGGCATGCTGACACGGGTCAAACGATCATGACCGAAGGGCCGCCTCGCCTGCCGCGTCACGGAACGGGTGTCGCCGAGAACGCGACGACGCTCCCGGCCGGCAGGACGAAGCCCGCCGCCCCGGATGATCCGATGTCTCTGGCGGCGATGGCCATCCCGGACGGCGACCTGAACACCACCGCCGAGGCGTTCGTGGAGGAATACGCCCGACTGGGCAGCTCGGAGGAGATGATCCTGCAACTGTTTCGACGGCCGTTCTTCCGGGGGACGCATCTTTATTACGTGAAGCGCGGGGAGGCCCACACCCGCGCCATGGTGCGTCGCATCCTGTCCCGCACCGGCATCGCTCGTTTCTCGGAGAAGACCCACCATGCCTGAGGTTCCCAATCATCAGCTCGGCCGCAGGATGCAGTACCCGTACGAGGGGGCCTATCCCGAGCGTCAGTTCGCCTTCGTCTTCAACATCAACCGGTGCATCGCCTGCCAGACCTGCACCATGGCCTGCAAGTCGACCTGGACCTTCGGTGAGGGCCAGGAGTACATGTGGTGGAACAACGTCGAGACCAAGCCGTACGGCGGCTACCCCCATCACTGGGACGCGAAGCTCCTGGAGCTTCTCGAGACCAGGAATCCCGGTGGCCAGGTCTGGGACCCGGACGGCACCTTCGCGGGCAAGACGATCTTCGAGACCGGTGTGGACCCCGACCGCGATGAATCCGTGCTCGGTTACCTGCCCACCGATGACGACTGGCGCGCCCCGAACATCTTCGAGGAGGTCGCCCGCGCGGAGCGTGGCCGCAAGGGACCGGGCGCCGGGGTCACGTTGCCGGAGCACGGCACCTGGTTCTTCTACCTGCAACGGATCTGCAATCACTGCCAGTATCCCGCGTGTCTCGCCGCCTGTCCCCGACAGGCGATCTACAAGCGCCCGGAAGACGGCATCGTCCTCATCGATCAGGAGCGCTGCCGGGGTTATCGCAAGTGCGTGGCCGCCTGTCCGTACAAGAAATCGCTGTTCCGGACCTCGACGGGCACCAGTGAGAAGTGCATCGCCTGCTACCCGCGCATCGAGGGGAAAGATGGCGAGATCGGGGACGGCGTCCCCATCGAGACCCGCTGCATGTCGGCGTGTGTCGGCAAGATCCGGCTCCAGTCCCTGGTCGGGATCGAGCGCGACGGGTCCTGGACGCAGGATCCCGACAACCCGGTCTATTACATGGTGCATGAGGAGAAGGTGGCCCTGCCCCTTTACCCCCAGTTCGGCACCTCGCCCAACGGGTACTACATCCCCCCGCGCTGGGTGCCCCGGGCCTACCTCGACCAGATGTTCGGGCCGGGTGTGGAGACGGCCATCGAGCGCTACGTGGCGCCCTCACGGCGTCTGATGGCCGTGCTGGCCCTGTTTCGCGCCTCCCGTGAGGTGATCTTCCGGTTCGAGGTGCAGAAAGGTCTCAAGGTCGGCGAGAGCGAGGTCACCCTGCCCTCGGGCAAGAAGAAGACCATCGAGATCTTCAACGACACGGCCATCGGCTACGACGCCCGCGACCGCCCCGCCGTGACCATCACCATCGAGGAACCGACGTATGTCCGACCCGATGCCCACTACAACTCCATCTGAACCCGGCCGGCTGCCAGACGCTGACCGCCTCCTGGCCCGGGCGGCGCTCTACCGCACGATCTCGCTCCTGTTCGCTGACCCGGTCGGCGGCCGCGGCGCGAGTCCTGCCGATCTGGACCTGGCCCAAGAGGCCGCCCGACTGCTGGATGTTGCGGACGTTGCCGAGGCCATCGAGCGCGTCAGAGCGACCGCACCCGCCACCGTTTCTGCCCTGCGCTCCCTGCACACGCGCGTCTTCGGGCTGCTGGCCAGCTCCACGGCGCCCCCCTACGAGGTCGAGTACTCGCCGCGCGGCGATCTGTTCTGGCGAACGCAGCAACTGGCCGACATCGCCGGGTTCTACCGGGCCTGGAGCGTGCGCCAGGAAGCCGCCGAGCGTCCCGACCACGTGGCCGTCGAGGCGGAATTCCTCTGGTACCTGCTGGAGCGCCAGGCAGGAGCCGTCCTGCACCACCATCCGTCCGAGAAGCGCTCCGTGCTCACCTCGACCTTTCGAGCCTTCTTCGCCGAGCATTTCGGATCGTGGGTCGGGTCGTTCGCACGGGATCTGAAGACGGCGAGTGCCCGCGCCGAGGCGCCGTTCTTCGCCGCCGCCGCCGATTACCTGGCGGCGCTGGAGCGAATCGAGCGCACTCGCCTCGGGCTGGACGCCGCCACACCGCGCCTGGCGCACCCCTCGGTGGCTCCTCCCGAGGAGGCGTGCACAGGATGCTCCGGAGCAACGCCCGGGTCACACACTTGACGACAGTTCCGACTGGAGTCGGCGGTAACCTTCCTGTTCGCCTTCGAGTGCCTTCATCAGGCGGACAAATCCGTCGTCGTCGCGCACGGAATCCAGTAGTCGGTCACGGCTGAAGAACGAGAAACAGGGATAGCCATTGCCGGCCGCGCGTCGCAGCCAGTCCACGGCCCGTCGTGGCCGGCCGGTCAAGGCGTGAATGCAGGCGATGTCGTACTGGGCGTGATGGTAGTGACCGTACGCTTTCTCGTTCTCCACCGTCCGCGCGACCTGGCGGCGCGCCTCCTCGGTCTCCGACGAGCACGCGGCGATCAGGCCCTGCAAGGAGTGGACCGCCGGTCGTGTCTGCAATTCACGCACCATGCGATCGACGGCCCGGGCGGCCTCGTCCAGGTTCTCGAGCTGGATGTGGCACAGCGTGATCAGGTTGTAGCCCCACGGCACGGGTACCCGTCGCACCGCCTCCACGGCCAGCTCGCCGCCCGCCTGCACCGGGTCGACAGGTCGGTCCTGGTAGCGAAGGATGGAGGCCACCTGTCCGGAGCCGGCGCCGGTGCCCGGAGCGCTCAATCCGGCGGCAGGACCGCGG
>JBHHZI010000071.1:0-15909 GCA_046757965.1 Acidobacteriota bacterium
CTCGCGGAGGCTGCCGATGCGAAGCGTCCCGGGCGAGTGGTTCTCGAGGTGGCTCCCGCACAGGCGGACGACCCGACGGATACCGTCCGCCTGCGTGCTGTTCTCATCGGGCCGCTCCCCGGTGAGGGGCGCCGTGAGATCTACGCCTTCACTGCGGGGCTTCGATTCCCCGCGCAGCGTCTCGAGTACCTGCCCGCGGCACTTCGCAAGGGCACCCTGCTGGAGGCCGACGGGAAGACGAGCCTGATCACGGGGGGTGTGGCACCGGACGATCCGGAGCGTCTGACGGTGGGAGCGTCGCGTCTCGGGGCCATTCCGGGTGTTGCGGTCTCGCCTGGCCGCCACCTGCTCTTCTCCGTGGCGTTTCGCATCGTCTCGCCGGGCGACGCGCCGATGACGTGGGAGGAGGCGAGTTTCATCGATGCCGACATCAAGCCGGTGGACGGACCCCACTTCGTCGCCGGCACGCTTCACCTGGCCGCCGTGGAGAACTGACATGTGCCCATCGAAGCGGGAGGGGCGGCCGGGCCGCTCCGTGACCGTGACCCTCGTCTGCGCCGGCCTGCTGGGCGTGCTCTCTGTCGGGCGGTCGCCGACGCTCGGCGCGGAACTTCCCTACGTCGACGATATCCAGCAAGAGCGGTCCAGCGATGGTCCGGCGCGTCTCGTCATGCGCCCCAGCGCCAAGCTGGATCTCGTCATGATCGTGGCCGCGCTGGCCGATCAGCAGCGCGCCTTCATGCGGTCGCTCCACGATGAGATGCTCGGAGCGTACTGGGTCAACAACACACGCCAGTTTGCTCTCGAGGCGGCTCCGCGCCACCTGAAGACACTCCGGGCACAGGGCCTGTGGGGCGATCGGCTCCTCGAGCTGGCGATGCATCTCTCCGAGCCGCCAGCGCTGGAACGGGTCGTTCCCTGGTCGGACGGTTTGCTGGCGGTGGCCGGCGGAGGGGAGGACGAGACCGCGCCGGCGCAGCTCGATCGGTTCGTCGATGAGTTGCGGGACTTCGCGGAGAAGTCGCGTTTCATGGAACGTTACACGCGCAAGGCCGACGAGTATCAGGCCATGCAGACGACCCTCGAGACCACCTTCAAGGGGACCCGGCCTCTCGAGCAGAACACCGGATTCTGGGGCGTCGACGCTCCGGGTGACTTCTACCTCCTGCCGTCCCCGGTCATGCTCGGTGGGTCGCTGGCCAGTGTCGCCGTGGGCTCTCGCACGCACCAGTTCATGGCGTTCGGCCCGGCCCGGCCGGAGGATCTCGAGAACACCGGATTCCTGCACCATGTCGTGTACCACGAACTCAGCCATCCGCTCGTCGATCCGGTGCTCGCCGCCCACCGCGATGATCTGGATGGGTCGAAACAGCTCTGGTTCGCGGTGTCCAGCCGGCTCAGCCGGGGGCAGAACGTGCTCAACTGGACCGACTGCGTCGGTGAGCACCTGCTCCGGGCGTACAACGTGCGTCTTCTTCGGGACCAGTCGGCGGTGCAGGCGGAGCTGGCCATCGACAGCGAGGTGGCGGCTGGTTTCCTGTACATGCGACAGTTCCTGGCCCTGCTGGACGACTACGCCGCCGACCGCAAGCGGTGGCCTGATCTGGCCGCGTTCATGCCCGAGATGTCGACACGCCTGGACGCGACCGCGTCGAGCGATGCGGCCATCGACCCGGCCACCAGGCCGCCGGCGTTCTCTCTGAACAATCCGGGCTTCGAGGCGACCGGCGACGGCTGGCTGGTGAGCGGGTGGGAACTGGCCCGGGCGGGCAGTGTCCCGACCGTGACCGACGCCGGCTTCCCGCAAGTCACCCGGGACGGGAACAACGCGCACGGTGGCGAGGCATCCCTGCGGGTCGACGTGACCGACGCAACCCGCGACCTCATCGCCGTGGAGCAAGGTCCGCTGGCGGTGCGCCCCGGCGGCACCGTGCGCGTCTCCGGCTGGCTGAAGACCGACGAGGTGGCCCGTCACACGGGTCAGCAACGGGTCTGTGGTTTTTATGTCCTGTTCATGAACGGTGATGGCGACGTGATCAGCCGCGGAGAGACCGACTCGGCGGTCGGCACCATCGACTGGACCGCGCTGTCAGGGGAATTCGTGGCTCCGGCCGGCACCGTCGGCGCCCGCTTCGGCATCCTTCTCGGGATGAGCGGGACGGCATGGTTCGACGACCTGAACTTCGAGCGTCTCGACTAGGGCGCTCCGGACGCCGGTGAGGTCGAGCTCACGAACACCGGGTTGGTGAAGGCCAGGGGCGAGAATCCCGGCGCGACCAGCCTGTAGACCGGACCCGGGTCGGCGTCCGGCCCGTCCGCCGGATCTCCGGCCTCCACGAGGAGCCAGTCTCCGGCCTGCGCCTCCAGATCGAACCGGGTGTCGAGGCGCAGGATCTGCCGGGCGTCGCCTGCCAGCGGGATCCGGCGGGCGATGTCACCGTTGACGATGACACGGACCTCGCGCACGGGAATCCACCCCGCTGCCCGCACCCGGATGTGTACCGGGATCGTTCTGCCGGTGAGGTTGACCGTCTCGCCGGGGCCGCGGTCATCGCCGACCTCGAGGTCGATGACCGGTCCCGTGGTGCCGACGACCGCACCCGTCCTCAGCGCGGCGAGAAATCGGTCTCGACGGAAGGTGGCGGGGATATCGCTTTCCGGCCCCACGGCGACGAGGTTCCTCGGGAAACCGGGTCCCACTAGGACTCGATGGTGAGAATCCGAGTTGGCGGTCCCGGTCGGTCTCATGCCCGCATCGAGCAACGCGAACCAGTCCTGCCGGACCTCCCGGTACAGCGCCAGGGAAAAACGGTTCAGAATCTCGATGGCATCAAAGTCCTTGTTGAGATACCGGCCGGTGACGTCGGCGTGCAGCAGGAAATCGTTCGGGGTGCTGCGCCCGGACAGGGGTGTGAACCCGGCTGTCTCGAACCAGGCGGCGATGTCGGTTCCCCGCCGGGCCTCGCCCGGCACGGTGATGATGCCCCGGGGATGGTTGACCTCGATGATGCCGCCGGCGATTCCGGCAGGGTGTCGGCGGTCCTCCCCCGCGCGGACCCCGGGGTCCGGGGCCGCCGGCTCGCCCGCGGCCCGGCGGGGCCAGGGCCGCGTCGCGGCCCTGGCCGACGGGGCGAACGGCAGCAGGGTCCAGTGGCCGGCGGCGGTGGACCCGCGGGGGCCGAGACCGGCCTCGACGCCGATGAGGGATCGGATCCGTCCGGACGCCTCCGGGATGGAGGCGATCACCGGGGCATAGTCGGTGAGCACATGGTGGTCGGAAGCCACCAGGATCTCGACTCCGGCGGCCAGATAACCGGTGACACGATCCTCGAGGGGAACGAACGAGTCCATCGACGGAGTGGCGTGCACGTGGAGATCGGCACCGATCCAGCCTGGTGTCGGCACCACGTGTGAGATGGACATCTCGACCTCGCGCCGCGAGCCGGCGCGGACCTCCACGGTTTGGCGGGCGACCGAGTACTCGATCCCGCGGGTCGCCGTGAGCTCGTAACGGCCCGGGGCCAGGCGGACGTCGAGGCGGCCTGTGGGCGTGTCCAGGAAGCCGGGATGAGCATCCCTCTCTCGTGGATCGATGCGGTCCGCCCCCGGTGTGCCAAAATCCGGCGTGGGGGTCGGAGAGAGTCCCTCGAACCAGATCCGGGCCGGCACAGGCGTGTCGTCCTCGACCACCTGGATGTCCAGTTGCGCGGCCGCGGGCGCAAACCGCACCGTCCGCGTGCTCTCGCTCCGGCCGCCCCCATCGGTCACCCAGACGGCGCGCAGTCTCACCGGGCCGGCGGTCTCACCTGCCATCTCGACCGTGAGGGTCGCCACGCTCTCGCCTCCGAGCGATCGCATGCGGCGAAACGGTCCCGCGAAGGGCGAGGACACCTCGCGCGTACCGAGCCAGACCTCGAGATGACCCGGGGGTCGATCGGCCGGCAGCACGATCCCGACATCGACCCGGTCGTGGGTCAGCGTGGCCCCGGCGACCGGGGAGAGAAACTCAGGCGGTGGGATCGATTCCGGTGACGGTCCGGAGAGGCACCCGGCGAACAGAGGTGGCAGGAGGGCGGTGAGCACGACGCAGAACCTGGGGATGTGGGACGGATGGCTCATGCGCGGGCAGTGTAGGAGGCGTTTCCCCACCCTGCAAGCCAGGTACAATGACCCCGATCGTGGGTGGTGCCGGAGGTCGGCGTGAGTGGCAAGACGAGACAGGCGGGCGGTTCTCCCGGGCGGAACGTGGGCGAGGCCCCACTGCCGGAGGAGTCCGACAGCGACGTCACGCTCGCCGGGTCGGGCGACGAATCCGACGGCGACGGCGTCGAGGTCAGCATGGATGCGCCCGCGGCGCTGGTGCCGGCCGGTGAGACTCATCTCACCCGCTATGATGCGCTCTCCGCCTACATGCGTGAGATCTCCCGCTACCCGCTCCTCGACGCCGAGGAGGAGCGCCGACTCGGACTGGCGGCGCAAGAGGGCGATCGCGATGCGGTCGTCAAGCTGGCCACGAGCAACCTGCGGCTGGTGGTGAGCGTGGCGATGAGGTACCGGAACTCGTGGAACAACCTGCTGGACCTGATCCAGGAGGGGAACGTCGGTCTGATGAAGGCCATCGATCGGTTCGATCCCCATCGTGGTCTCCGGTTCTCGACGTATGCGACGTGGTGGATCAAGGCGTACATGCTGAAGTATCTGCTCGACAACTGGTCCCTCGTTCGTGTGGGGACGAGCAATGCGCGCCGCAAGGTGTTCTTCAATCTGAAACGCGAGCGCGAGCGTCTCCGGTTGCAGGGAATTCATGCCGACTCGAAGATGCTCGCGCAGCGTCTCGATGTGACCGAACAGGATGTCCAGGAGGTCGGGCAGGCGCTGGATGCCAAGGATATGTCGCTGGACGCGCCCGCGGCAGGCGAGCCGGGAAGCGAGCGCGGCCGGTCATTGCCCTCGGCGGATCCTCTGCCCGACGAGCAGGTTGCCGAGGACGAGTCTCATGACATTCTCAGGAGGCAGTTCGCGCGCTTTGCCGCCCAGCTCCCCCGGCGCGAGCGGGAGGTGTTCACCGACCGTCTCGCCAGCGAGGACCCGGCGACCTTGCAGCAACTGGCCGATCGATTCGGCATGACGCGGGAGGGTGTGCGCCAGGTCGAGAAGCGGGTCGTGGCGCGGTTCCGCGAGTTCGTCACCACCGAGATGAACGACTACGATCTCGACCTCGCATTCGCCGGGGACGGTGCGTGAGTCCAGCCGACCGCTTGCTCGTCCTCGCCGGCGTGACGCTGCCAGGCGGGAGGCGCGGCGCGGCGGCCATCGGGATCCGCAATGGTCGCATCGTGTCCGTGGGATCGCGCGCCGACGTCGTTCATGCCTGTCCCGTCGGCGCACCGGTCCGGGAGATGGAGGGAGCCACCGTGCTTCCCGGTCTTGTGGATGCCCATGGCCATGTCCTGGCCCACGGTTTCGCCCTGGCGCGTCTCGATCTCAGGGACGTTGCCTCGTACGAGGAGCTGGTCGACCGGGTTGCAGCGCGGGCCGGGCGGCTGCCGGCCGGCCGCTGGATTCTCGGCCAGGGCTGGGATCACACGCGCTGGCCCGGCGGGGCTCTTCCTCATCATGATCTTCTCTCCCGGGTGACTCCGGAGCATCCCGTCCACCTGCGGCGCATCGACATGCACGCGGCGCTGGTCAACGCGCGGGCCATGGCGAGCGTGTCCCTGACACGCGCATCCACGGCTCCCGAGGGAGGACGCATCGTCAGGGATGCGGACGGTGAGCCGACGGGACTGCTCATCGATGAGGCGGCCGGTCTGGTGGAGTCGTCCATCCCGCCTCCGTCGGCGTCGGCCCGGCGAGACGCCCTGGAGCGCGCCCTGATTCACGTGGCCCGGCTGGGGATCACGGCTGTGCACGATGCCGGCGTGGGATACGCGCCCGACCTGGGTGTGATGGACCAGGCGGATCCGGGGTGGGCTACCGTCGATCAGTACCGTCAGATGCAGGCGGAACATCGCCTGCCCGTTCGGGTCTGCGTCATGCTCGGAGGCAACTTCGCGCACCCTCCGCTGGCGAGCTACTTTGCGCGTCCACCGCTGGCTCCCGACGCGGAGGGTCGGCTGCGCGTGCAGGCCGTGAAGATCGGCGTGGACGGGGCGCTCGGTTCCCGGGGCGCTGCGCTGGAGGAGCCGTACGAGGACGACCCGTTGCAAGCAGGTCTGCTGACCCGGAGCGCCGAAGAGACCACCCGCATCGCGCGGCGCGCGCTGGAGACCGGCTGGCAGATCGCGATTCACGCCATCGGCGATCGAGCCAACCGGGTGGCCCTGGATGCGCTCGACGCCGCCCGCCGAACGGTTCCGTCGGCGCGCGATCCGCGGCCCCGCATCGAACATGCGCAGGTCCTGCGAGCATCGGACGTGCGGCGATTCGGTGAGGGAGGCGTGATCGCCTCGGTGCAGCCGGTCCACGCGGTGTCCGACCACCGCTGGGTGGGTGAGCGTCTCGGCAGGCGCGTGCAGGGAGCGTACGCGTACGCCAGCCTGGCGGCCCACGGTGCCTGTCTCGCTGCCGGGTCCGACTTTCCGGTGGAGGATCCCGACCCCCTGATGGGCTTGCAGGCCGCCGTTGCCCGGCGGGACGGGAACGGACGGCCGGAGATCGGGTGGCGCATGGAGGAGGCTCTCGATCTGACCGCGGCC
This sequence comes from Acidobacteriota bacterium, assembly GCA_046757965.1. GTDB lineage: Bacteria > Acidobacteriota > Polarisedimenticolia > SMYD01 > SMYD01 > JBHHZI01. The sequence continues at coordinate 6,699 of JBHHZI010000071.1, forward strand.
CTGGCCGCTTTCACGCGCGGTGCGGCTCATGCCGCCTTCATGGAATCCGAGACCGGTCGCCTGCGACCGGGAATGCGGGCGGATCTGACACTCGTCGACCGCGATCCGTTCACCGTGTCCCCGGAAGAGATCGGTCGGCTTCAGGTGCAACTCACTGTGGTGGAAGGGGAGACGGTGTTCGATGCGACCGCGGCGCCGGCGGGAGAGGGACGGTCGTGACCGAGCCGGAGCCAATGGGCCCCGCCCTGGATGCAAGCCGTCTCAGGGCGGTGCTGGACCTCTGGAAGGCCGCCGGCAAGCAGACCAGGCTGCCGGTCGAGGGACGCAGCATGGTGCCGTTCCTGGCGCCCGGGTCGGAGCTTCTGGTGGATCACACCGCGGCGCGGCACCCGTTCGGCGCCATCATCGTCTTCCTGCAGGGCACCATGCTGGTGGCACACCGGATCGTCGGCTTCGACCGGCAGGGACGCTACGTCACCAAGGGAGATGCCATCCTGCACTTCGACCGGGGACCGCTCGAGGAGTGCGACGTCGTGGGGCGTGTCGTGGCGGTCTGCCAGGGGAAGGCGCCGGCCGTTGCCCTGCCGGCGGGCGATGGCGCCTGGGCTGCCGGCGTGGCCGTGCTGTCCCGGGCCGTCGGCGAGCTGAACCGCGTCTGTCGTGCCCTTCGATGGCTCAGCTCACCTGCCGGACGTCTTGCCCGCGTGATTCCCGGGCCGACGCGCGCGCTGAAGGCCGCCAACCGGGCGGTGATGCGCGGCACGTCGAAGGTCGTGACCCGCAGGTCCGGTACGAGTCGCGACAGCGGGGCGCCACCGGATGATTGATCTCCCCTCGGCAGGGCGAACAGCCACCCGATGCGGGCGCTCCAGGCCAGCACCAGTCCCATGACGATGACGGCCGCGACCCACCGGGATACACGGGAGCCCGGGAACAGGATGCGGCGCGCACCGCCGGTCAACACCAGTGCGGCTCCGACGGCCAGCAACGGCACCAGCGGCAGACGGAAACGGGACATGGCGAACATCACCACATGGACGCCCACGGTGTAGAGGGCGTACAGGAGCATGAGCGTGCGCGGCGACCCTCGCGGCCCCCCGATCCAGCCGATGACGCCAAGGCCCATGAGGACCATGTTGAACGAGGCGACGCTGACGACGACCGCGGTGGCCAACGGGGCCGGCCAGTCGCCGTAGATGCCCCGCCGGACATGCCGGACGAGAAATGATGTCGGATTGACCAGGTCCGCGATCTTGACCGGGATGTCGGCGAGGAAACGAAGCGGATGCCCGGTGATGGCGTCGAGGCCATGGCGTGTGAAGCAGGCGTTGAGCGCCGCGGGACCGTTCGATGCCCGGCAGTCGACCGCATTGAGAACGCCGCGCGGCTGGCGGTGGGATCCCCAGTCCCAGTTGGCCGGGCCGACCGGATTGTTGCCGCGCACCAGGTTCTTTCCGGTGGTCGTCTCGATCAGCACGACAGTTCCGTAGGTGGCCTTGTTGCGCATCGCCCAGGGTCCGATCACCAGCAGCAATCCGCCGATCAGGGACAGGGCCGTTCGCACCGGGCGACGTTGCCACGATGTCCGCCAGCTCATCCAGACGGCGATGACCGGCACGAAGTACAGGGGGACCACCTTGATGAGGCAGGCCAGACCGAAGAGCATGCCGGAGAAGGCCGCCTGCCGGCTGGATCCGCTCTCGCCGGCGCCCAGGGCCAGGATCATCGCGCCGATGAAGAGCGGCAGGAAGAGGGTCTCGCTCCACAGGTAGTGGGCATAGGCGATGAGCGTCGGATTGAACGCGATCAGCGCGGCGGCCGCCAGGCCGGCCCGGCGAGCCAGACGCTCGTCCCAGCCCGTGGCCGCCAGCCGGCCGAGGACGAACGTCAGCGGGACGAGGAGGGTCGAGAGCACGACCTGGGTGCCCTTGGCGCCGTACACGCCGAGCCCCATCTTGATGTGGGCGGCGAGAAAGGCGATATGCCCGGGAGGCCAGTAGTGGCCCGCGTGAAGCTGGAACCCCTTGCCTGTCGCCAGCGCCGTTGCCAGCTGCGTATAGAAGCATTCGTCCGCCAGGCAGCGGATCGGGCCGGCGGCGAGCCAGGCGGCCAGCCGGAGGCCAAACGCCGCCGCCGTCAGGACCCACAGCGAGCGCGGCCAGCCGGGACGGGAGGGTCTCACCTCTCGGTCTCGCAGAACTGGTCGATGCCTTCTTCCTCCTCCGGAGCCGGCGTGTCCTGGACGTATCCGAGTGCCCGGAGCCGTGCCTTCACGTCCCGTGGTATGCGGGACGAGGCCGGGGTCGCGAACGGCTTCTCGGTGATGAACCGGCACGCGGCATCTTTCAGCCGGGCGGCAACCCCGGGCCGGGCATCGAGAACGTTGAACTGCTCGAGAGGATCGTCGCGCAGGTCGTAGAGTGCCACCTCGGGGATCACGAAGCCATGACCGTCGTGTTTCCTGAACGGAAGGCCGTGCGTCTCGACGCCCAGGGGGTTCCAGACGAAGCGATACGGCCCTTCTCCGACGACCAGGATCTGTGCCTGCCACTCGGCGAACGTCCGCTCGGCTCCACCGGCGCCGGGCTCGGCGCGGATCAGCGCGACACGCGAGCGGCCTTCCATGGCGTCCGGAGAGTCGAGATCCAGCAGGGAGAGGATGGTCGGGGCGATATCGACACTCGCCACATCGGCACCGATCACGCGTCCGGCAGGCAGGTGCCCCGGCCAGCGCAGGATCCAGGGAATCGACAGGACCTGCTGGTAGACCGAGGCGGAGTGGTACATGTAGGTGTTGTGATCGCCCAGTTCCTCTCCGTGGTCCGCGGCCAGGATGACGAGGGTGTCGCCGGCGAGATGCATGCTGTCGAGCACGGAGAGCAGGCGCCCGATGTGGGCGTCGACGCCGGAGACCTGGCTGTCATAGGCAGCCAGGAGCTGGATCTTCTCCGCCGCCGTCAGCGGCTTGCCGTCCAGTGTGCGCCGGTCGAGAACCTCCGTGTCGGGAAGAAACGACCCGTCGTACTCATCCCGGACGAAGTCCGCCACCGGGTCGTACGGCTTGTGCGGGTCGATGTAGTGCACCCACGCGAAGAACGGCTTGGGGTGTGGCCGTCGCAGGAACGCCTCCGCCTGCGTCGTGATCGAACGATCCCATGCCGGCTGGTCGTGGCTGGCCCATTGACGTCGTTCCGGCCGGTCGGGACGACCCGTCTTCTCCCACCAGGCGCAGAAGAACGTGTCCAGTCCGCGGTTGGGCGCGTCGCACATGTTGGAGAGAAAGCCGCCGGTCTCGTATCCAGCCGCCTGCAGGATCTCGGGCAGGGTCGCGAATCGCTCATCGAGCTGGTGGCCGTTCAGGCGCACCTCGTGGGTCCGCGGGTACAGACCCGTCAGCAGTGATGTCAGGGATGGCCAGGTCAGCCCGCGGGTCGCCTGGACGCGCTCGAATCGAACGCCGCCGCCGGCCAGCGCGTCGATGGCGGGCGTGTTGCCGGCCGGGCCGCCGTAGCAGGTCACCCGTTCGAGGCGCAGCGTGTCGATGGTCAGCAACAGGACGTTGGGTGCCTTTGCCGCGGCCTGCCCGCTCGATCCGGTTCTCGCACAGGCCGCGGCGAGGACCGCCAGCGCGCCGGCGGTGACCCACAGCGCCGCGGTTCGCGTATCGATCGACCTCACTCTTCTTCCCGGGCCGCAGGGCGTCGCTCGAAGAAATTCAGCGTCCCGGCCGGAATCGACACGGAGCGCCACCGGTATTCCTGCCTGAAACCAGGCAGCGTCAGAAGCTCCCGCTCCGAGACGGACAGCGCCGCGTCCGGCAACCGCGCCAGGTCTGACTCCGGAAAGGGCGCGGGCGTGAAGCGGACCGCCGTGAACAGGATCACGTCCGGGCGTGCCGCGAGGACCACGCGGCCGTCGCCCTTCTCATGCCCGGGCGCGCCGCGACCCATCGACGGCATGCGACGACGGGCGATCTCCCGCTGGTTCAGTCCCCACATGTCGACGGTCTGGCGTCCTGTGTAGTAGGGAATCGCGCCCGATGGCCCGGTTGCCAGGACGGCGTCTTCCGGCAGGTGCTCGTCGAACCACGTCGATGCCTGGCGAAGATACATGAGGTCGATCGGTCTCTGGCGTGCAAACTCCCGCGCCGGCCGCGTGCCGAACCAGCTCCAGCAGATGGCCACACTCACCGCCGCGGCGAGGAGAGCACGCTCGGTGAGGAGACTACCGCGCCCGCGCGGCATGATGCGAGCCGCTCCCGCGGTGGCCAGCAGGGCGAGCAACGGGAGTGTCCAGACGAGGAAACGAAACGTCGGCTTGAAGTCACCTCCGACCAGGATCACGCCGGCGGTGGAGGCCGCCCACAGGGCCGCGACCGGACCGAGACGCGACCGGGCCCGCATCAACAGCGCGCCGCAGGCCAGGACGGGCCAGGGCAGCAGGCGCCACCATCCGGTCGCCACGTAGTGAAGGCCACGGAGGGCTTGCCGCAGGCCGCCGCCCGTCTTGGCGTGGAAGGTGTTGGGCAGCCAGTCGCCATACGTCGCCAGCCGGAAGAGCAGATGGCCGATGACACAGGTTGCCACGATGAGCGCCGGGACCGCAATCGGGCGGAGGCTGCGGCCGCTGCCATGGGCCCGCCCGGCGACGGCGCCCCAGCCGAGGAGGATCGCCGCCAGCGCCAGTCCCTCCGGTCGCGTCAGCGCCGCCAGCCCGAGCAGCAGCCCCAGCGCGACCTGCCGTCCTGGAGACGGACCGGTCTCCGCCGGGTCCGGCAACCAGGCCAGGCATGCGGTGGTGAGCAGGCAGGCGAACAGCGCGGTCTCCAGACCCTGGATCGCCTCGACGACGAAGAACGAGTTTGCGGCCAGGAGACAGGCCGGTAGCGGCCAGCGTGCCGGTCGGTCCGGCCAGAGTCGCCGGGCGACACCGAACGTCGCGATCTGCGCCAGGAGTGCGAGGAGCAGTCCGAGCCGCCGGGCGAACGGCTCCGGGTCCACGCCGAGACCCATCGCCGCGGCCAGCCCCGCGGTCCAGAGAAAGTTGGTGTAACCCTCCACCGGCCGCTCCTCGCCGGGGTTGAACACCAGGCCGTGTCCGCTGGCCCAGTTGCCGGCGTAGCGGAACGAGATGAAGGCGTCGTCCGAGAGGCAATCGGGATACGCGGAGGCCTGCAGAAGCAGGGCCAGGAGTGCGGCTCCCAGCACGGCCGTGGCCACGCGGCCGGAGCCGTTCCCCGGGCCGCTCACCGTCAGGAGGACGGTTGTCCCGCCGGCCGGGCACCCGACAGGTAGCGCTCGAGGGCCGTCTTGACTGCAGCGGAGCGTTCCGGTGCGTTGAGGAGATCGTCGTCGCGAACCACCCGGCGCATGGCGGGGTCTCCACTGGCGAAGACCTTCTCCAGATAGGCGAGCGCGGCGTTCTCATCGTCGCGGAGCACCGAGAGCCGCGCCAGGCCGTAGTACACCGTCGGCTCCTCACCGCCCGTGCGCAGTGCCTCCAGCAGTTCCTTCTCCGCCGTGTCCCGGTCATCCTGTCTCAGCGCGATCTGCGCCTTGATGTAGTGGCCCCGACCGCTGTCCGGATCCTCGGAGAGCACCGCGGCGACCTTGCGGCCGGCTGCATCGACCTGCCCGGTGCGCAGCAGATTCTCCACCACGGCGAGTCGCGCGTCGGCCTCGGGCGTGCCGGGCGGCAACGAGGCGCGATAGGCCTGGGTGGCCTTGTCGATGTCTCCCTGCGCCGCATGGATGTCTCCGATGTCCCGCTGGATCAGCCGGTCGACGATGTCGATGCGCTGGGCATCCGCGAGGAGTCTCAGGGCTTCATCGCTCTTCCCGAGGCTCTCCAGGGCGACGGCGGCGCTGCGGTGGTAGAGGCTGGAGCCGGCGGACAGACCGATGGCGGCCACGAACATCCGGAAGGCATCTTCCGGATGGCCGGTCATCTGGGCGATCCGTCCGACCGCGGCATTGAGGGATGCGGAGCGTGGATGTGGCCCGATGACAGCCTCGGCGACCCGGACGGCCTCGTCGGGCTGGCCCTCCGCCGCCAGAGCCTCCGCCTGGGCGATCCGGAAGCGGGGCCGGTCGTTGCCGTGAGCCACCGCCGTGGCCCAGGCGGCGGCGCTTTCGCGACCCGCGTCCTCGAGGAGAAGAGCGAGAGCGGCGGCGAGATCCGCCGAGGGGTGAGACGCCAGCGGCTCGGTCAGTGCACGGATCGCCCCGTCGAGGTCGGCGGAGAAGCGCCGCGACGCCGAGAGCAGGCGAGCGGCCATCGGCACGTCCGGGTACCGGTGCTCCAGGTCGGCCGCGGCCCGTGCCGCCCCGGCCGGGTCGCCGTTCTCCAGCTTCTCGACCACACGGCTCGCCCCGTCGAGAAAGGCGCGCTTCTCTGCCGGCCCCGGGTCCGTCCCGGGCAACGCCTCCATCTCCGGCCACGCCGGCCAGTCCCAGTCAGCCGCACCGGCGTCCGGCGAGCCGGAGGAGCGTTCGGTCAGGCGGACGCCTTCCAGGACGCGCTGTCGTGCGGGCCAGGCATAGTCGAGGGCCGGAATGTAGGTCTCGGCGAAGATCGGGCGATCGGGGGCCGGGCCGGAGTCCGCCGGGTCGACGATCCGATCCGCGAGGGAGCGACCGCCCAGGGTTCCCGTCTGCCCGTAGGTGCCGGCGCCGGCGAGCTGAGAGATGGTGAGCCCGAGGTCGATCAGGCCGACGGGATCGTCGATGTGGCGGGCCGCTGCTCCGGGGATGTGAAAGATGAGTGGCACATGGAGCGTCTCGTCCGACAGGTACACACCGTGGGTGCGCTCGGACGATGCGCCCAGGCCCTCGCCGTGGTCCGCCGTGAGGATCCACTGAACCGGGCCGGCGAGGCCCTTGGTCTGCAACGCCTTGCGAAAGGCCGCGAAGGCCACGTCCGCCCGGGCCAGGGCGCTCCGGTAGCGGGCGGTGCCGTTCTTCCCGGTCCCTGCATAGGGGTAATGAGTGTCGAAGACGTGGATCCAGACGAACGTCGGCGCTTTCCGGTAGGCCTCCAGGAACCGGAGGGCCTCCGAGAACAGATCCCCGGCGGAGCGGGCCGCGCTGTCCAGCGCGGCGGGATTGTAGGAGTGGAGGAACCCCTCGAGGATGCCACTGTCCTCGTCCAGGAACCCGGCGTTCGCGAAGGCGCCGGTGGCCCAGCCGGCCTCGAGGAGATGCGGAGCCAGCCGCGGAAACCGCGTCGAGAGCACCGAGCCGATATCGTCGACCACCCCGGTTTCCGACGGAACCCGTCCGGTCATCATTCCGGCCAGCGCCGGGAAGGTCAGCGGCGCTGGACTGTACGCCCGGGTGAACACGATCGATTGCGCGGCGACCTCGTCGACGGCCGGCATCGGTCCATCGATGGCGCCCGAGGCGGCGAGTTGATCGGCGCGAAGCGAATCGAAGGTGATAAGAATGATGCGCCGGTCTGAATCGGGCGGAGCGCAGGACGCCATCAGCACGGTCAGGACGAGAGTGACGAGTCCGAGTGCGAGTGGGCGATGCCTGGAGATTGCCCTGCGGCCCGGGAGACAGAGGGGATTGTTCATGGCGCGCGACTATAACATATGAACTTTCGTGCCCGTCCACCGGCGCGGCGGAGAGAAGGCGTCCGGCATGGCGCGTTGCGCGCGGTGTTCATGGCCGGGCTGGTGGTGGCCGCCGGCGCCGCGGATGCCTGTCAGCAGGTGCCCGAGCGTCCCGGTGTGCTGATCGTGGTGGTCGATTCCCTCCGCGCCGACCACCTCCACCATGCGGGAGACCCACGCCCTCTGAGCCCGACCCTCGATCGCGTTGCCGCCGAGGGCACACGGTTCACCGAGGCCCGGACCTCGGCGCCGTGGACCACGCCGTCGGTCATGACGCTGTTCACCGGGCTGGCGCCGACAACTCACCACGTGGACAACAACGATCGACAGCTCGACCGGTCCGTGCAGACGCTGGCGGAGCGCTTTCATCAGGCGGGGTACCGGACGGCGGCGGTCATGCCGGCGCTGACCCTGGCCGACCACTTCGGGTTTGCGAGAGGCTTCGACCGATTCACGCTCGAGGTGAAGGGGCACGGCGGCGTGTCGGGAAACTGGACGGTGGACGAGGCGATCCGGTTCCTGGCAGACGGCGACCGGCCGTTCTTCCTGTACGCCCACTTCTGGGATGTTCACTACAACTACACGCCGCCGGTGCCGTATGCGCTGCGTTTCGCTGCGGGCCGGCGGGCCGGCGCCGGTGAAACCGACGACGTCACGGCCATGTTGGGCGGCATCGACTCCCGGCAACAGCGGGTGCCGCTGGCTGCGGAGCGCGTGGCGTGGCTGGAGGGTCAGTATGCCGGGGAGATCCTGTTCACGGACACGCAGATCGGTCGCCTTCTGGCTCATCTGGCCCGTTCCGGTCTTGATCGGGACACCATCGTCGTGGTGATGGCGGATCATGGGGAAGGATTCCAGGAGCATGGTTTTCTCGGCCACACGGTGGCCGCCTACGACGAACTCGAACGGGTGCCCCTCCTGGTCCGCTGGCCCGGGCGCATCGCCGCCGGACGGGAATTGACCCAGACCGTCGGTCTCATCGACATGGCGCCGACGCTGCTCGACCTGGCCGGCGTGCCTTACGCGCCGGAAGAATTCGAGGGACGCAGCCGGGCAGCGGCGCTGCTGGGCGGTGCCGACCATCCTCCCGTCGGTGCGGACGAGGAGATCCTGGTGGCCACGTCCCGGCGGGGCCGGGTCCGGGGACTGGTCTCCTCGCGGATGGCCTATCTGTTCGACTTCGCCACGCGGCGGGCGGAACTCTACGATCTGGACGCCGATCCCGCGCAGCAGCACGATCTCGCCGGCGAACGCCCGGAGGAAGCGGAACGGTGGCGGCGGAAGCTGTGCGAGCGGCTGGCACGGGTCCCGGGGAGCGGCGAGATCCCTGCGGTGGCCCTGCCCCCGCAGATCCGGCAGACGCTCGATGCGGGGCTCGGGAAACTGGGCTATCTGGGCGCCGAGGATGCAGAGAGCTCGGCCAGGCGGCAGAGGGACGTCGAACGCGAGGATGCACCGGCGGAGCGCCGCCGTTATCTCGCGGAGATGGACTGCCCGGGCGCGGTGGAGATCGCGCCCCGCTCCGTGCCGCCGGCGCGGTAGGTCGGGGCCGGCCTCCTCAGCGAGTCTTCCGGCGGCGGAGGGTGTAGGCGGCGA
>JBHHZI010000072.1:0-15813 GCA_046757965.1 Acidobacteriota bacterium
TGCCACGTCATGACTTGGGGCGACCAGATGAACTCGGACCTGAAACTCGCGCTAGTGCGCGGGACGGCGGAAGTCACGCCGGCCAGCCGGGCGATGCGCACCGGCCGCCGGCGCCGTGATCCGGGGAACCCTGGCCGGGAAGGCCCGGGACCGCCGCCTCGTGCGGAGAGAATGCCCCACGCCCGACAATTCTCCTGAACGATCGGTTCGGAACGTGCGTATAAGAGGTGACAGCGAAACCGACTTGCCCGCCGGAGCCAGAGCCGCCGGATATTCAGCACCTGGTGACCTCCCCCTCTTCATGCTGAGCGGCTCGGGCTCCGGCGTTTTTGCGGGCCGCGTCCTCTCAGGAGCCGAAATACAGGCTCAGGAGACGGATCCACACGATACAGACGATGACCACCAGGGCCCAGGCGGCCGGATCTCGGGCCAGCCTGCTGACCGCCATGGACGGGACCGCCGCCGGCGCGACGGCCGGCGCCCCGCGGTCCAGTGGGCCGTGGGCTGCCGGACCGTGGGCCGCGGGGCCCCCTCCCGCCGGCGACCTGGTGAGGGGACCCGCCTTGCCGAACTGCCCGACGTAGAAGCGGAGCAGGAGGGCCAGACAGGTGGCAAGCAGCAGGCCGGCGGCCAGAAAACCGATCGAGACGGCCAGCAGCGTCGCCCGGACGATCCAGTCCGGGTCCCACCCGCCGGTGCCGACACCGGAGGCGGACAGTCGTTCGAGGATCTGCGCCCGCATGACCTCATAGCTGGCGCCTGCGGGGGCGGCGCTGTCCGTCCCGGACGCCCCCCCGAACACCACCGCAACCATCAGCACCAGGCCGTTGTTCACCATGTGGGCCACCACGGACGGGAAGATCGAGCCGCTCCCCGCCGCCAGATAACCGAATACCAGGCCCAGCAGCGCAGTCGGCACGAAACGGACCGGGTCCATGTGAAAGAGACCGAAGGCGACCGCCGACAGCCAGACCGCCGCGTGCCAGCCGAAGGGCAAAAACGCCCGCAGCAGAAAGCCCCGGAACAGGAGTTCCTCGCAGGCCGGCGCCACGATGGTGGCGATGGCCAGCGTCCATGCCACGTTCGCCGTCCCGGATAACGGCAGGTCGACGCCGCGGTAGCTCCCGCCGAGAACGATCAAGAGAAGCACGAACGGCAGGCTCAGCGCCATGGCGGTGAGGCTCGCTAGCGGTCCGAGCCCGGCAGCGAAGCGCAGGGAAAACCCCCATCCCGGCGGACGCGGACTCCCCATCGCCAGAGTTGTGGACGGCCGGAAGCCTCCGAGCCGGCACGCGGCGAGCGTCGGCAGGGCGATCAGCCCGATCTCGGTGGCCAGCAGGCCGATGTGGAGATTCCAGGACTGGACCGCCAGACCGGCGGTCAGGAGCAGGAGAAAGATGACGAGAAGAAGCAGCGTGGCCTGGCGCGGCCGGGGCTGCAACACGGGCCGGGGCCCTGCCGGTTCCTCCCTGGGGATCATCGACTCTTCCATGGTTCCCGCCCATCTGGATTGCACGCCTTCATTCGAGGACACAAGTTTGCCGGCGGGGTGAGCGCCGGCGATGGTGCCCGCTCACATCGCGGGACGCTACCAGACGGACCGATCGCGGACAAATGCCCACAAATGACGTTTTGGACATTCCAATATCTATTTTTGCATATAGAATCTACTTGATAATAAATGCGGATCGGGTATATTTCGACTATGCGATCAGTGCCCCCGGAACGCGGCGGGCAACCGGCCGCCCATGAGCGGAGTCCCCAGATGAGGCTGAACCGGCATCCAGACCGGAACCAGAAGGGCTATTCCCTGGCGGAGGTGTCCGTCGTGCTGGCCATCTTTGCGCTTGGCCTGGCGGTGGCGATCCCGGCCATGAGTCAGTTCATGCGCTCCTACTCGGCCCGGGTCGGCGCGGATGAGTTCATCTCGCGCCTGCGGCTGGCCCGTCACCTGGCCATCGCCCGCCATCAGCCGGTGAGCGTCGTGGTCGGAGCCACGACCTATTCCATGCCCGACTGGACAGCTCCTGATCTTTCCACGGCCCCGTCGCGAAGCTGGAACCTCCCGGGGATGTCGCAGATCGTCAGCGGCACGGGGACGGTCACCTTTCGCACCGACGGCACCGTCTCGGCCGGCTCGGGCACCATTCGCCTTGAGATCGCTCTCGACGACAGCTACACCGCCCGCTACGACATCGGGGTCGCGGTCTCGGGCAAGGTGACCTCGACCTACACGCAGGTGACCTCATGAGGCTGTCAAGGAACCAGCGCGGCTTCAGCATGATCGAGGTGCTCGTCGCCCTCGGCCTGCTCGGCGCCGTTCTGATCGCCATCACCTCGCTGTTCATTCTCGGCGGCCAGCGCGTCCGGCAGGGACGGGAACGCACCGAGGCGCTGTCCGTCGCCACGCACCTGATGGAAACCCTCGACAACATGTCCTACCGCGGTCTGTACTCGAACTTCACCACCGCTTCCGATCCGGGTGCCGCGGCCGGCCCCCAGGTGATCGACAGCCGGACCAACGCCGAGGCTCTCACCCTGGGCTGGCAGGCGCTGATCGATTCCAAGCTCGACAACGGCTATGCCCAGGTGACCATCACACGCATCGGCGGCACGACGTTTCGTACTGCGAGCGGTCTGCGCGCCACCACGACCGTCTACTGGGACGATCTCAACAAGACACGGAACCTGACCCTGGAGACGGTCCGGTACTGACCCACCGCCTGCACGGAGGGATTAGATGCATTGCAAGGCACTCAGCCGCCGCGAGAAGGCCAACGGGTTCAGCCTCGTCGAGATGACCATGGCCATGGCCATCTTTCTCGTCGCGGCCCTGGCGGCGTACGCCCTGTACTACGCGGGAACCAGGAGCTTCAAGAAGGCCGAGAATGCAACCAGCCTGCAGCAGAATGCGCGGGTCGGCTTCGACCTGATGGTCCGTGAGATCCGCCTTGCCGGCTTCAACTACAACGTGGACGGCGCCAGCGCCCGGCCCGACGAGCAGGTCGAGGGGGCGTGGGACACGGCGGTGACCGTGCGCGGCGACTTCGATTTCGAGGACCCAACACTCAGCGTGACGCCTGAATCGACTCTTGACGGCACCTTCAACGAGGTGAGTGTCGGCAACGACGAGATCGTGACCTTCGCCCTGGGCAAGCCGACGCTTCCGACCGCCAGCTCCATCGCGTTCGTGGGCGACGTCGCCGAGGTCCCCCGTGACGGGGACGAGGAATCCGTCTCGATCCCCGGCCCGGTGCTCCTCCAGGACGATCCGCCCTACACCCTCTACCGGGTCACTCCCAAGAACGTGGCCGACATCACCGGCTTCGACGGGACCTTCGATGACCCGGCGGAGTTCGATTACGAGCCGCTCGCCGAGGACATCAAGGATCTGACCTTCCGCTACTTCGACGGTGCGGGCAATCTTCTCACTCCCGCCACGCCCGCCGACACCACCGATGACCTGGGCGGTGCCGACGCCGGGCGCAACACGCGGGCCCGGATTTCCCGCATCGAGGTTCATCTGGAGGCCATGACGCCGGATCCGGATCCGCAGTGGATCGACCCCACGGACACCAATCCCGCGACGCAGAATCACCGCAAGGTCTCCCTCACCGCCATGGTGACGCCGCGCAATGCCGGCATGAAGGGCATTCCCGACCTCGACCTGCAGCCTCCCTCGACGCCCACCGGCCTGGCGGCCTGCGTCGGCCACTGTGGCGGCGTGGTGCTGACCTGGAACGCCAACTCCGCCGCCGAGCTGGTGTCCCAGTACACCGTCGCCTACGGCACCACATCCGGCAATCTCAACATCACACGCTCCTCCGGAACCAATTCCATGTTCATCGGGAGCCTCGACCCCACCGGAACCTATTACTTCTCCATTCGCGCCGAGGACCCGTCGGGGAACACGAGCGCGTTCTCCTCGGAGATCAACGCCACCAATCTGAACAACACCGTTCCCGACATCGTCGGCGGCTTCACCGCGGCGGGATCGACCACGCAGCCGGGCATCGCCCTGAACTGGACGCCGCTATCCGCCAACGACGACGCCATCGCCGGCGCGTCGGGCGCCGGGGGCTGTGACTTCAACAAGCCGGTGAACCGGGATCTCGGCGGCTATGCCCTGTTCCGCGCCGTTGGGTCGGCTCCCGGCACCGATCCGGCCACCGCCTACGCCGGTCCATCCACCCTGCCCGCCTCGGTCAACCAGTATGTCGACACCCAGGTGGTGGCCTGCCGGACCTACACCTACGACATCCTCGCTCTTGACGCCTGCAGCGTCCCGGGCGCGCCCCAGGCGGCCACCATCAACGGCAGCTATTCCACCAGCGTGGTGCCGGCCGCCCCGCAGAATGTCAATGCCTCCAATTCCGGACCGGTGCAGAACACCATCGTCTGGGATGCGGTCACCGCCGACGCCAACGGCGCCGCCATCAACGTGGCCGGCTACAACATCTACCGCGCAGTCGGTCCCATCGGCTCGCCGCCGACCGACCCCACATCGTACGGAAGCACACCGATAGGAACCTCCTCGACCACCACCTTTGTTGACCAGTACACGGGATCCAACGCTCCCCCGGCCGGCTCGATCTTCTACTACCGGATCAGCGCGGTGGACGACTGTCCCAACGAGTCGGCCCTGTCGGCCCCGGATGGCGCGAGTTGCGCCTTCAACGGCCAGGTGCTGCTCGATCCGCTCGACAGCTCCACCGTGCTGGGCATCGTGCCGATCACGCTGAGCTCGGACGGTACCGACACCTACGCCTATGGCGATGTCACCGTCACCGACAGCTCGGGCACGGTGGTGTTTTCCGCCACGTCCAGCACTTACCCGTTCACCTTCTCGTGGAACTCCCTGAGCCTGACCCCGGGCATCTACACCATCACCGGGCAGATCACGAATATCGGCGGCTGCTCGAAGACCTCCTCGGTGAACGTGGTGATGATCAGCCCGGCGGCCTGCTGCCTGTCCCAGACCGGCCTGAGCCTGCAGTCGGACAACAAGGCCAACTCGGACCTGGTGGTGCGGCTCCTGGCAAATCTGTGTGACAACAACCTCAACGTCTCCCATATAAAGGTGACATTCAACGTGGCCAGCAGTCTGCTGAAGCTGGACGAGGTGCGCTGGAACGGCTCCAGCATCACCACCGGCGTGAACCACACCTCCCCGTTCGATCAGGATGTCACGGTGTTCGTGCCGTCGGTGTTCAACGGTGGCAGCGAGCAGACCATCGTCTTCGACTTCGATCGCTCGCTCGCGCCGGGCGACACCGTGAGCTTCGAGGTCACCTACTCCGGCGACGTGGTCGGCCAGCAGATCTGCACCTTCAATGTCACGATCAGCTGAGGACACCTGATGAAGAAGCCGATGAATCGTTGCCCGAGTTCTCCCCCGCGACATCCCGGCGATTCCGGAAGCCGGCGTCCACGATCCGCAACCCCTGGTCATGAGCGTGGCTCGGCCCTGGTGATCAGCACGCTGGTGATGGTGATCCTCACGCTGCTCGGCATCTCCTACCTGACGCTGGCCGACACCGAGACACTGATCGCGGTGAACCTGACCTACCAGGAACAGGCCCTCTATGCCGCCGAGTCCGGCACCCGGATGGTGGTGAACTGGTTCAACGACCCCGCAGCCACCGGCGTGCTGGTGCCGACCACCAGCCAGGTCGACCGGACGAAGCGCTGGATCGACCACGACGACAACCCGACCACCGCCACCATCACCGATGCGACCACGCCGGTCACCGAGGGCGACCCGAACAAGCCGTTCTACCGCGACACCACCGACGACCTGTTCGAGAAACCGTATCGCGGCGCGCTGTCGGTGGCATTCACCGGCACCGAGGATGGGCCGGACCTGGTCATCGACGCCGACGCAGGCGGCAATCAGGCCGCCTACCTGACCACGGTCAACACGGCGCTGTTCGGCACCTACCCGTCGGACATCACCATCACCAACGCACCGGATGCCCGGCTGCGCGCCCGCATCGTCAAGATCGAGATCTACCAGCCACCACTGGTCAACCTGAGTGGCGGCTGGTCGCGGTACGGCATCGCCACGGTGAAGGTCACCGCCGGCATCTTCAAGAACGCCGCCGACGGCGACGCCAGCAACGATTACGAGGTGGGCCGGCGCGTGGTGAAGGCGGTGGTCAACGAGACCCCCTACCCGGGACCGACCGGGCCGCTCCAGTCGTGCCTGGATCTGGGCAGCAACGGCAGCTTCGCGGTGCACTGGGGCGACACATCAGCTGTGGGTAACGCCACCATCGCGTCGAACCACGATGCCAAGCATGACTCCACCTTTCCGTTCGCCAAGGACAGCGCCAGCAGCCACATCTACGAGGACCCCAACGGCGCCCCCGGCAATTCCGACCTGTTCGACACCTGGTATGCCAACTTCCAGGGACAGGCCCTGGAAGACCCCTGGTTCAAGTTCCAGGCCGGCGGGCAGATCAATGCGTACGGGACCACGGACATCCAGCCGTTCGACCCGGTCCTCACCACGGCCCCACAGGACCATTCCAACCTGCTCCAGAACCTGGGCACCAGTGCCATCCGCTGCCCGGACTTCGACTATCGCACCTGGAAGGCCATCGCCCAGAATGGCGGCAAGAACGTCAACTACCTCGTCTACGACTCCACCACCCAGACCTTCAAGCTCGACGGCATGGGCGACACCAAGTCGTTCAGGACCTGGACCGAGGGTCAGCAAGGCGTCTTCTTCTTCGACACCGCTGACGGCCTCCCGCCCGCCTCCGACGGGTCGAATCTCACACCGGCCATCTCCATCAGCGGCGCGGCGTGGAACAGCAAGGGGTTCATCTACCTCAACGCCGCCGACTTCCGGACTACCGGCGCCGGGTCGGCGCCGACGGAGTGGATCTTTCCACCGGGTGAGCCATACGTCGACCTGAACAACAACTCGCAGTTCGACACCGGCGAGCCGTTCGTCAATCTCCAGTACAACTCCGGCAACTTCGTGGTGGACTCGACGGCAACCCAGACCGTCTCCGCGGATGCGGACGGCGACGGGACCGCGGAGACCTACTCGACGACCGTCGGGCGAGATACCCTGGGGCCACCGTTCTCGCGCTCCATCAACATGTACGGGATCTTCTACACGAGCGGCACCTTCCAGGCCCAGGGCAACTTCGCCTACTACGGCTCGGTGGTCGGCAAGGCGGGCGTCGGTCCCGGTAGCGGCACGCCGGACATCTACTGGGACGACCGGATCGTGCAGGGCGGCTGGCCTCCGCCGGGGATCGACCTGCCGCGCGTCATCATCTCCCGCTGGGAGGTCGAACTGTAGCTCCGGCCCGTTCGAAGCAGACCGCATGGTCGCGAGACCGTCCGGCCCGGCTCACTCGTCGGAGGCGGCGATCCGCTTGCGGTTGCCCCCACCGCCGGCGGTGTCCCCACCTGCGCGCTCTCCCGCCCGTCCGTCCTGCCGTCTCCGGCGGCCTTCACCGGGCCGGCAGACTCTGCTTGAATGTCGTCTCCTTCGTGGCCGGCGCGTAGGCCTTCCACCGACCGCGCCGGGTACCCGCCAGCGATTTCGTGTATTCGTGCGCGGGAAGTCCCATATTCGTCATTGATGGGCCCGGCAGGGCATCGTAGTTTTCAGGCACCGGAGATACGACACACCCTCCCGGGTGTCCGAGCGGAGACGCACCATGGGGTGCTCTCCCCAGGGGGAGTTCTCACAGATGTCCTTCATGGTCAAGCTGGCGATGGTCGCCGTGGTGCTGGCGGCAGCAGTGGTCCTCAGCCGCTGGGTGCCGCGCCATCCGCGCTGGCGCCCGGTGGTGATCATCCTCAACCTGCTCATCAGCGTCCGGTATCTCTGGTGGCGAGCCACCCAGACGCTCAACTGGGAGAGCGGCTGGGGCATCGCCATCAGCCTGACCGTCTTCTGCGCCGAGATCTACGGCTTCCTCGTGGTCCTGCATCACTACACACTGGCCATGCGCGCCACGGACCACCAGGCACCGGATGCCGCGGCCGGCCGGCAACCAACCGTCGATGTCTTCATCACGACCTACGATGAGGACGTGGACATCCTCTACCGGACCATCGTCGGCTGCCAGGCGATGGACTATGCGCGCAAGCGGATCATCGTCCTCGATGACGGCTGCCGGGCAGCCGTCGAGGCCCTCTGCGAACGTCTCGGTGCCAGCTATCTGGCCCGCCGGGAGCGCGCCGGGGCCAAGGCGGGCAACCTGAACCACGGCCTTTCGCACTCACTCGCCGATCTGATCGTCACCTTCGACGCGGATCATGTGCCGGTACGGACATTCTTGTCGGAGACCGTGCTCTTCTTTCAGGACCGGGAGATCGCTCAGGTGCAGACGCCGCACCACTTCTACAATCCGGACCTGTTCCAGGACCGGCTGCATATCAAGGAGTACATCGCCAACGAGCAGGACATGTTCTACCACGTGGTCCAGCCGGGACGGGACGTGTACAACTCGAGCTTCTACTGCGGCTCGGGAGCCGTCTTTCGCCGGGTCGCCCTGCAGGAGATCGGCGGGTTCCCCACCAGCACGATCACCGAAGACCTGCACACCTCGATGCTGCTGCACAGCCGCGGCTGGCGATCGATCTATCTCAACAAGGACCTGTCCGCCGGCCTGGCTCCGGAGTCGTACGGCGCCTATCTGACCCAGAGGCGTCGCTGGGCCCGTGGCACGTTCCAGGTGATGTTCGCGCAGAAGGGACTCTTCCTGCGCCGCCTCAGCCTGATGCAGCGCCTCAACTACTTCGCCACCCTCTGGTACTGGCTGTACGGCTTTCCGCGCGTGGTCTACCTGGCAGCACCGCTGTTCTACCTGCTGTTCGGCCTGCGGCCCCTGGTGGTCGGCAACCTGACCGACCTCCTGACCTACTACCTGCCCCACCTGGCGGTCTCCATCGTCGCCTTCCAGCTCGTCAATCTCGGCCTGCGGCGCATCTTCTGGTCGGACGTCTACGAGTCGTCGATCTCGATGCAGGTCGCTCTCGCGGCGCTCACCGCACCGTTCTCCAGGAAGGTGACCTTCTCCGTGACCCCGAAGGGGGCGCAGGCAGCGGCCGCCTCGCCCAGGGAAACCTGGCGGCTGAGCTGGCCGGTCTGGATCCTCGCCGGCGCGGTGCTCTTCGGCCTCTCCCGGGGGATCACCTCGCTGGTCGTGGGGGGCATCGAGCAGGACGGCACGCTCATCAACTCGGTCTGGGCCGCCTACAACCTCGTGGTGCTCGGCTTCGGCCTGCTCCTGCTCAAGCACCGTCCCCACCGCCGGGGCGCCGTGCGCCTGGCTCGCCGGCTCCCGTGCCGTCTGGCATGGCACGGGGGGCAGGTCTCGGCCGAGACCGTCGACGCCTCCGAGACCGGGCTGTCGTTCGTCCTCACGCCGGCTCGCTCCCTGCCGCCGTTTCTCGACGTCACCCTCGGAGATGACGAGGAGAAGCCATTGACGCTGCGCGCGCGCCTGGTGCGCTGCGACATCGACGAGCGGGGACGTCTCTCCGCCGCCGTCGATTTCGTCGATCGCACCGATCTCCAGCACCGCCGCCTGGTCGAGCGTCTGTTCTGCGCACCGGACGCGTGGGACGGGCCCCATGGCCTGACCATGGGGGCTCCCGAGCACCTGGCCCGAATCGTGCGCTCGGTCGCCGCCATCTTCTCGCGCCCGCGGGTTCTCCGACGCCTGGCTCCGCGGTTCCGGTGCCGGCTGGATGCAGCGATCCTGAGTGCGGACGGTTCCCGGCTCCCGGCGACGGTGGTCGACGTCAGCGGCCAGGGTGCCGCCCTGCGCCTGCACACCGCCGCCCGGTTGCCCTCGCCGGAACAGTTCGCGGTGACCATCGCATGGAACGATGTGGAGCGCACGACGTTCAAGGCCCGGATCCGGACGGGCCGCAACGGCGCGCACGGAGAGCATGTTCTCGGCATCGTCTTCCGCGACCTGGACGAGCAGCAACGCGGCGACCTGCGCAAGCACCTCTATGATGATTCGACCCAGCGCTCGGCCCCGCGGATGGCATCGTGAAGCAGTCCCGCCCAGCCCGCACCTGGCTTCGCATCGCCCTGCTCCTCGTCATCTTCTACCCGGTGGTCACTCCAGCCACGTCGATGACCCTCGAGGAGGCAAGGCGTCTGACGTGGGATCCCGCGACCCGCGCGGCGGGTATCGCCGCGCTGCGAGATCTGGTCGCGGCGGCCCCCACCGCCCGACCCGCCCGCCTGGAACTGGCCCGTGTCCTGACATGGGACCGCTCCACGAGAGACGAGGGCATCACGCGGTTGCGCGACATGGCGACACAGACCCCTGAGGATCCTCAGGTCGCCGAATCTCTGGCCGAGGTCCTTTACTGGCGGGAAACGACGCGCAGCGAGGCCATCGAGATGCTGCGCGCCCTCGTCCGGGACCATCCGGAGCAGGTCTCCGCGCAGCTCATCCTGGCCGAGGTGCTGTCCTGGAACCGGGCCAGCCGTCCCGAATCGATCGGGCTCTACCGGAAGGTGCTGGCTCATGACCCCTCCTCGACCCCGGCCCGGCTCGGCCTGGCGCGCGTCCTCTCCTGGACCGGCGATTTGCACAGTGCGCGGACCCTGTATGCCGGCACCCCCTCCGCCCTGCCCGACGATGAGGACGCCCGCCTCGGTCTGGCCGAGATCGAACGCTGGTCCGGACGTCCCCGGGCGGCCCTGCGCACACTGGAGCGTGCACAACCGTCGACCCGCGATCCGGCCGCCGCCTTGCAGCGGGCCCAGGCGTATGAAGATCTCGGACGGCCGGCGAAGGCCCTGAGCCAGTACGAGCAGGTCCTCGCCGTCTCCCCTGAATCGGAGACGGCGCGACTCGGCGCCGCACGGGCACGGCGGAGACTGGCTCCTCGGGTGGAGTTCGGCACCGCGGGCAGCACCGAGTCCGGAGCGTCACGGACCAGCAAGGTCCGCATCGTCGAGGTACCGGTGACCTACTCGTACCACCCCGGGGCATCCGACGTGACGATCACCGCCGGCGCCGGTCATGCGTGGTATGACAATCGCCGAGGCACGACCGAGGCCATCTTCGGCGGGCTGGGCCTGACGGCGGCCCTGGGCCATCATCTCATCATCGACACCAGCGCCCGTTTTCACGATTTCGAGGAAGCCGACGGCGAGACCACCGGCGACATCGCCCTGAAGTTCTCTCCGGCGGATCGAATCAGCATCCGCGTGAGTGCCTCGCGCTCGCTGCTCACGGATTCCCGTCTGGCCGCCGCCGGTGAGCGGATCGGCGGCGTCTTCTACGGCCCCGTGGTGCGTGATGAGATCTCCGTCGGCTTCTCGCTTCGCCCGGCTAGACGATGGGACACCTTCGTCCGCCTCGCCACAGGTAATCACGACGGCGACAACGTCGCAGACAACGATCGAGACGCCATCTACGGTGGCTTCGGACGGACATTCCGGCCGGGACGTCACCAGCTCAGGCTGGGCTACGATCTCACGTGGCTGTCGTACGACCTCGACCTGAGCGGCTTCCCGCCGTCCGATCTCGGCGGCGACGGGATCACGACGCCAGGCGTCGGAGGGTACTTCTCTCCCGATGACTTTCTCAACCAGATGGGGCGAATCGATGTGGTCTGGAATCTGTCCGGCCGGTTCCACGTGATGTACGGCGGCGGCGCCGGCCGCCAGTCGGTCGACACCCTGGGGGGTGACGACGACCGGACCTCGTCAGATGCTTATCTGGGAGTGTCGTGGCGATTCGGGTCGGGCTGGACCCTGCGTGCGCGCGCCACCTATCAGGACGTGGCCGCAGCCTTCGATCGGACGCGCCTGCGTCTGTTCCTCGCGCACCGATTCTGACCGCCGGCGCGGCGAGCGCGTGCGGACCTCAGTGACCCAGAAACGTCAGCACGACGAAGAAGACACTCTTGAAGACGAGACGGAAGTGCTGCGTGAAATCCAGGGCCACGACGAACAGGAGCGGATAGAGAATCGCCGGATGACGGTCGAAGGCCGCCACGACGCCATCGAACAGACCGGGGCGTCGCGCGAGGCGGGTCGCAATCATCCCGAAGAAGGCGCCGATGAGAGCCCCTGCAACCATGTCGGACGGATAGTGAAAGCCGAGGCCGACGCGCAACATCGACAGCACTCCGGCGCTTCCCAGACCGATCAGTCCCCAGGACAGACGCCACGCGAACAGACCCACGGCCAGTGCGAAGAAGAGCGCCGCATGGTCGGATGGAAACGCCCCGAAGCCGGTCATGCCGTCGACCAAGTGATTCCACCGGGTGGCATCGATCGGCACGACCAGCGATTCCCGCGCCAGCGGACGCGGCCACTCGGTGCCGAAGGCGATGAGCCGGGTGCAGACGAAGGCAGCGGCGGTGCAGGTCGCCAGCGAGACGCAGCGCCGGCGGGACAGTCGCAGGCCGGGACGATCCGGCGCCGGGCCCTCGCCGAGGACCGGCATCCGTTGGCCGGCATGGCCCTCGAGATCGGTCCACCAGAGGAACAGCATCACGGTGACACATCCCACCAGGGGCACGGCGCCGGCCATCAGCAAGGCGACCTCGAAGGCGGACGGCGACGCCCCGATGGCGCCGTTGATCGCCAACGCAAGGTGACGGTCCAACTCGGTCACGCCGCCCTCATGCGGCGAAGATCGGCCGCCCGGCCGACCAGGTCAAGTCTGCCCCTTGACCGTCCGGGAGCGACTCATCAGAATGCCCGTCTGGCCCGCCGGCGGGCCGTGGAGACCGTGCCATGAGAGTCGATGACGTGATGACCGCACCGGTAGTGACCGTCCGGGATCAGGCCACGGTCGCCGAGCTCCTCGTCCTGCTCACCGAGAAGCAGATCTCCGGAGTGCCGGTTGTCGACGATCGGGGAACTCTGACGGGCATCGTCTCCCGCCATGACATCGTGATCGAGGAACTCAAGGCGATGAATGGGAAGGAGGACACGCGCACGCGGCTGGCCGGTATCCTCGACGCAGGGTACGTCACGGTGGCTGCGGAAGGCCTCAATTGCCGCTCGACCCGCGTGCGACAGATCATGACGCCTGCTTCGAGGATCCAGTCCTGCCGGCCGTCGATGCCCCTGCCACGCGCCTGCATCATCATGGTGGAGAACCGCGTGCATCGGCTGCTCGTGCTGGCAGGGCGCAAGCTCGTCGGCATCCTGACCACCACCGACGTTGTCCGGGCGGTCGGCAACGGCACCCTCTGAACTCGTCCGGTCCCGCTCGGCCGCCGGCCTAGAACGAGATCGCCGCCTCGGATTCGGGGACCCCGGTCCCCGACGTGAGCTGGCGAATACGCTCGGCGAAGCGCTCGGGACCGACGTAACCCACCAGGCGCAGGTCCCGCCGCTCCTTGCCTCCGGCGTCGATGAACAGGATGGTCGGCGGCCCGTAGATGTCGTACTTCGCGATCAGATCCTGCACGGCGGACGACGATGTCCGCGTCAGATCGGCCTGCAGGGTGATCAGATCGGCGGCGGCATCGATGACGCGTGGATCGGTGAACACATTGTGCTCATACTCCCTGCACGGGACACACCAGTCCGCCGTGAAGTCGAGAAGCACCGGCTTTCCCTGGTCCCGGGCATCGTCCACCGCGCGCGCACTGTAGTCATCGAAGGCAAGACGGGTCGACCCGGCGGGCCATACCCACCAGGCCGCCAGCGAGATCGCGACCAGCGCCACCGCGGTCCGGACCGCGACGAACCACGCCGCCCGGCTGCTACGCTCGTAGAATACGAGCCAGAGCGCCGACGCCGTGAGACTGGCCGGCAACAGCCAGAACCCGTACGGACCCGGAAGTGACTGGCCGATGAACCAGGCCGCCGTCGCCAGCAAAGCGTGGCCGAACAGATGCTTGATGCCGTCCATCCATTCTCCGGCCCGCGGCAGCAGGGAGAGCCCCGCCGAGAAGCCACCCAGGAAGAGGTACGGGGTTCCCAGACCGAGAGACAGGACGAAGAACTTCCAGAATCCCAGCACCGCGTTGCCTTCCTGGGCGACGGTGACGAGGAGGCCGAGGACGAACGGGCCCAGGCAGGGCGCCGCCACCACGCCCACGACCAGGCCCATGAGATAGGCGCCCGCGGCCCCGCGCCGGGATCCCAGGCGCTGGGTCCCGGGAATCCGGAACTCGTACAGGCCGAACTGCGACAGCGACAGCAGGATCAGGATACCGCCCACCCCGGAGAGCACCCAAGGATTCTGGAGCGCGGCACCGAACATGCCCCCGGTCAGGGCCACCACCACGCCCATGGTCGAGTAGGTGGTCGCCATGCCGAGGACGTACAGCGAGGCCAGCCCGAACGTGCCAAGAGTCGATCGCCCGACCTGCCCGCCGAAGAATCCCAGCGTGATCGGAATCAATGGATAGACGCACGGCGTCAGATTCAGGGCCAGTCCACCGAGGAACAGCGCCAGGAAGACGAGGGGCGTCGCGCCCTCGACCGCACCGGCGCCCTCACCAGGCGCGCTGTCCGTTCCGGCGGCCACGACTCCGCCGAACTGCGCGAACACCTCCGGCCACTGCGGCGTCACCGGCTGCGTGAGCGACACCACCGGGATCTCGATGGAGAACGTCACCTCGGCCGGCGGCAGGCAGATGCGAGTGCTGCACGGCTGGTAGTCGAGCTTGCCGGAGAGGCGTCGTGGCCCGGTGTCGGCATCCGGGGCGGCGGCGACGGAGAACACCACGTAGAAGCGCCCCTGGTACACCTTCAGCGGATCGTCGGCGAACTCGAAGGTGACCATCTCTCCGGGGGGATAGGTCGCCTCCCCGATCTGCAGGCCAACCCCGCCGTCCACCTCGATGGCCGTCGGGATGAGATAGTCCGCGCTGGGCAGGTGGGCGTTGACGTGCCACCCGTCCAGGACATCGCCGGCCACGGCAACCTGCATCCGACCACCGGGATGCAGGGCCGAGAGGGAGGTGAAGACCGTCGGCGTGACGACCTCCTCGGGACGGGGCAGGTCCCCGTCGGCGCGCACCGGCGCCAGCCCACCCAGCAACAGCATGCAGGTGGCTCCCAGGAGCGCCTTGACGGGTTGTCGGACGATGTGCCGCACGGGTTTTGCCTCGGGAAGCGGGACTGCCGCGAATAACACGTGGAACAGGGGAATTATTGCGGCCGGCCGCCGGGGGGTCAACCCGCGCCTTGAAACGGCCCTCCGGCCGGCCTAGATTGACACCCGGGGCAGATCACGCCGATGCGACACCTTGTACATCCCTTGCGTCGATGGCTCGGCGCCATCCTTCTGGTCGCCGTTCCCGTCGTTCCCTCGCCCCGCGCCGCCGTCGGCCCCCTCCCCGCCAGCGATGCCGCGCTGGCGACGGCTGTGCAGGCGCGCCTGGCCCGCTCGGCCCGCCTGTTCGCCAGCCGGCCTCCGCGGGTCTCGGCGACGGGCGGCACGGTCCGTCTGTCCGGGACAGTCCCGGACCTGGCCACGCGGCGACGGGCCGTCCGGATCGCCGCCGGACAGCGTGGAGTCCTGGAGATCGAGACCGACCTGCCCGTTGCCGGGCGGAATCGCACCGACCGGGCCCTCAGGATCCAGATCGACGCGCAGCTTGCGACTCATGCCGATCTGCGTCCCCCGCGGGTCACCACCACCGTCGACGGCGGACGCGTGATCGTTCAGGGTCAGGTGAACTCGGTGGGCCGCTACCTGTTCGTCCGCGACCGGCTCGAGCACATCAGCGGACTCTCCGAGATCGATCTCTCGAACCTGACCATCGAATCACGACAGGACGGGCCGATCGATGACGACGACCTCCGGGACGCCATGGTGAGCCTCATCCGCGACCCGT
>JBHHZI010000073.1:0-15732 GCA_046757965.1 Acidobacteriota bacterium
GGTGCGGGTCCGGCGGGTGCAGGTTCATGGCCGGGAGGTGGAGACGGCGTCCGCCGGGCAGCGGACGGCGCTGAACCTCACCGGCGCGGACCGGCATCCCGCCGCCCGGGGAGATCTGCTGGCCACCCGGGGGCGACTGGCCGCCTCGTCGGTTCTGGACGTGCGGATCGAGATGTTGCCGGCGCTGGCGCGCGGGCTGGCGCAGCAGCAGCGGATTCGCTTCTTCACGGGGACGGCGGAGTGTGATGGCCGGGTCCGGATCCTCGATGACACCCGGCTCATCGCCCCGGGCGAGGCGGGGTTCGCCCAGATCCGTCTGGGGTCGCCCCTGGCCGCGGCGGTCGGCGATCGATTCATCCTCAGAAGGCCCTCACCGGCCCTGACCCTCGGTGGGGGCGAGATCCTCGACCCGGCGCCGCGCAAGCACCGCCGCGGGGATCCAGCTCTGGTCGCGCGGCTCGCTCGTCTCGCCACATCCGACACGGCCGGGAAGGTGACCCTGTTCCTGGATGAGGCCGGCGAACGCGGCCTGCGGCTCGACGAGCTGGTGGTGCGCACCGGGGCCGCGCATGACGTGGTGGGGGGGGAGCTGTCGCGCCTGGCGCGGGGCGCTTCCGGCCTGCTGCGGGGCAGGAGCGGTGATGCGGTGATGGCGCAGACCGCCGCGGGCGACATCGTCGAGCGGATGCGAGGGCTGCTGAACGGGTTTCATCAGGAGCAGCCCCTGGCACGTGGCATGTCGCTGGCGGAGCTGAGGAGCCGGGCGGCGCCTCACACACCCGAGTCCCTGGTGGAGGCCATCCTGTCACAGGCCGGCGCCGCGGGCCTGATCCGGATCGAGGGAAGGGTTGTTGCCGCGGCCGAGCATCGGATCCTGCTGACTGCGGAAGAGCAGGCCCTTCTCGACCAGGTGGTGGAGCAGGTGCGCGGCGGAGGACTCGATCCCGCCGATCCCCATGGACTGCTTGTCGAGCAGGGCTGTGACGCCGCGCGGGCTGACGCGCTGGTCCGCCTGCAGGAGGAGAGCGGTGTCTTTCTGCGCATCGGCAAGGGATATCTGCTGCACCATGACGTGCTGGACGATCTCAAATCTCGTCTGTGGAGCCGACGGGAGTCGGACCCGGTGATCGACATGGCCTCTTTCAAGGAACTGGCCGGCGTGACGCGGCGGCGGGCCATTCCACTCCTGGAGTATCTGGACGCGACCCACGTCACGACGCGGCGTGGCGATCGTCGGGTGATCCAGCCGCCGGGAGAGCCGACGGGATGAGCGGCGGGGAGCCCGACCTGGAGATCCGCGCGCAGAAGGCCGCGGTGCGCGCCCTGAAGCGTTCCATCGGAACCTTCGATCGCCACGGCCGTCGCAAGTACATCCGGGATTTCCTGGGGGATTTTTCCCGCTACACCGAGCCTGCGTCCTATGACGACCTCGTGGTGCGTGGTTTTCGTTCCGACGTGGTCTTCGTGGGCGACTATCACGCGCTGGTCTCGTCACAGATGTTCTGTGCCCGGTTCCTGGACGACCTGGCCCGGCGCTCCAATCGTCTCGTTCTCGCCATGGAGATGGTCTTTGGACGCCAGCAGCGGGTCCTGGACGAGTTTATGTCGGGGGCCATCGAGGACGACGAGTTTCGCCGGCGCATCCGATATGACGATGAGTGGGGTTACGAGTGGTCGGGTTTTGCGGCCATCCTCGCGACGGCGCGCCGCTACGGGATCCAGGTGGTCGGGATCGACAGCGAGCCGAGGTCGGAGTTCCGTCTCATCCGCCGGCGCGATCGGTATGCGGCCCGGCGCATCGCGGAGATCTTTCTTCATGACGAGCGGGCCAAGGCCGTGGTGTTCATCGGAGAATCTCATCTGGCCCGCAATCATCTGCCTCTGAAGCTCGCACAGGAACTTGCGAATCGACAGATGGAGAAGCGGTCCCTCACCATCGTGCAGAACATCGATTCGTTGTACTGGCAGCGGGCCGAGTCAGGCGAGAGCAGCCGGGACATCGTCCGGGTCGAGGGGAGCCGCTACTGCGTCTTCAACGCGTCGCCGATCACGAAGTACGAGGCCTACCGGCAGACCATCGAGCGCTGGAAATCCCAGTCGGATGATGATGACGTCGATCTGGCTCCCACGGTTCACCGCATGATCGACACCATCCTGCGCTTCCTGCAGATCCATCCCGAACGCCGGATCGTCGACCGGCGCGATGGGTTGACCGTGCGTCTGCCGGACACCTATCCGGAGGTGTACGTCCACGAAGGTCCGCCGTTCATCCGGGACATGATGCAGCGGTACGGTCTGGAAGAGGAGCGTATCGAGCAGGTCCTGGGGCACCTGTCCCGCTCCGGATCGTGTTTTGTTCCCCGCATCAATGCCATCTTCGTCGGCTCCTTCAACCTGACCCATGCCGGCGAGGAGGCCTCGCATTTCATCAATTACGCGCTCCGGGGCGAACTGTACGAGAGCTGGAACGGTGGCGCGCGCCTGGAGCACGATCGGTTCTACATCAGCGTCATGGACGAGGCGATCGGGTACTTCGGCTCGAAGCTCATCGATCCGGCGCGCAACCATTTCTTCGAGACCGATTTCTACCGGCTCTACAAGAAGGACCCGCAGGTGGTCGAGGAGAAGACCGGGTACTCGTTCGACGAGTTCACGGCGATCATCGACTTCATCCTGTTGCACAAGCGATTCGAGAAGGAATACGCCAAACGTGACGCTGTGCCCGCCGAACTGCTGGCCGGGATCCGTTCACGGGGAAGCCGTTTCCGCATCCTCACCCATGAACTCGGGTACTTTCTCGGCCAGCAGATCTACGACGGATACCAGCGTGGCCTGGTCACTCACGAGGCCATCGTCGAGCTGTATGCCCGGCGGTGGGACGAGACGTCGTCCGCCCTGTCCGCGTACCTGGACTGGGCGGCTCGACTGGCTCCTCTGGGAAGCACGTGAGACCGGCGTGACGCTGACCGCCGGCCCACTCAGGCGCTGGCATCGCCGGGCAGGTCGTCCGGGTTCGAGCGGGGCGGATGCAGAGGCTCGCAGGCATCCTCTGCAGGTTGCTCGCGCCCGAACTCGTACGGGATCCGATAGGAGCGGAGTCGCCGGTAGAGCTTGGTCCGGTGCCAGCCGATCAGGCGGGCCGCCCGGGTCTTGTCACCGCCGGTCTGGAGGAGAGCACGCTCGATCAGCATCTGCTCCCCGGTCTTCACCGCGACACCGTCTTCCGGGTCCGCCTCGTCGAGGCGCAGGAGTGCGTCGAGGAGATCTGCCGGCAGCCGGTCCGGGGAGATGGTGGGATCCGACGAGAGCAACAGCGAGCGCTCGACGACGTTCTGGAGTTCCCGGATGTTGCCCGGCCAGGGGTAGCGGAGCAGCACCTCCATGGCCGCCGGTGTGAACCGCCTGTCTTCGAGCCCGTAACGGCGCGCGCAACCCTGGATGAAGTGCTGCACCAGCGGCGGGATGTCCTCCCGGCGCCGGCGCAGGGGTGGGATCGCCAGGTGCACGACATTGAGGCGGTAGTACAGGTCTTGCCGGAACTGGCGCCGGCGCGCCAGGGCGGCCAGATCACCGCTGGAGGCCGCTACCACGCGGAGATCGACCCGCCGGGTGTGGTTCTCGCCGATGCGGCGGACCTCCCCTTCCTGGAGCACGCGCAGCAGACGGGTTTGCAGGGCCGCGGAACTGTTGGCGAGCTCGTCGAGGAAGAGCGTGCCGCCGCTGGCCTCCTCGATCAATCCTGCCCGATCCTGCACGGCGCCGGTGAACGAACCCTTGCGATGCCCGAACAGCTCGCTCTCGAGCAGGGTGTCGGACACGGAGCCGCAATCCACGGCGACGAAGGCGCCGCCCCGGCGACCGCTGCCCTCATGAATCGCCCGGGCGACCAGTTCCTTGCCGGTGCCACTCTCGCCGGTGATGAGCACGTGGGACCGGCGTGGCGCGATCCGTTCGATGGTCGCCAGGATATGCCGCAGCGCCGGGCTGTCGCCCACGAGTCGGCGGGGCGGGCCGGTGCCTGAACCTGCGGCCTCGGCAACCTGTCGCGCGGAGGCACACATGCGAAGAATCCTGCCGGCAAGGCGTTCGAGGCGTTCGCCGGTCGCTGCATCGCCGCCCGGCCCGTGGGACTGCCGGTCGGCGACCACGGTCTCGATGCGCCGTATCGCTTCCAGGACTTGTCGGTGCTGTTTCACGCTGTCTGTCATGGCTTCCCCCCTCCGTCAGTCGAGACGGGCAGGCGCCGGCGGGAGAAGAGGGCTGCTCGTCCGCTCCGGGGAGTTCGCAAGGCCGGTGCCACGCCCATCGAAGGGCTCCCGGGCGTGGCACAAGCGCAGCGGGATCAGATGGATACGCCTGTCCGGGCCGAACGGACACCGGCTCCGACGACGGCGATCGGTGTGACCTCGTTGGCCGGGCCCGTCCGGCGGCGGACGCGGGACACCGAGGGAGTGCGCGGCCTCAGGCCGGGGAAACGGATCCGCCGGACAGCACGGGAACTCAGGATCTGCCGGGCACCGCCAGACCGTACTCCTTGATCTTGCGGTAGATGGTCGCGCGACCGATGCCGAGGCGGCGCGCCGCCTCCTCGCGGTCGCCACCGCAGAGCGTCAGAGCCCGCCTGACCTCACAGGATTCCACCTCGCGCAGGCTCGGGAAGCCGCTGCCCGCCCGGTCGTCGACCTTCGAGGAACCGCGCGGCAGGAGGCGGCGCACGAGCGCGGCCGACACCAGGCCCCCGGCGGCATAGAGGACGAGCTTCTGCACCGTGTGTTCCAGTTCGCGCACGTTGCCCGGCCACGAGTGCGACGTCATCTCGCGCATCGCGGCCTCGCCGATCTGGGGCGCCTTCACGCCGCCGTCGCCGACCGCCCGGGCGATGAAGGCTTCGACCAGCCGCGGGATGTCCTCCCGGCGTTCGCGCAAGGGTGGCATCACCACCCGGATCACGTTGAGCCGGTAGAACAGGTCCTCGCGGAAGCTGCCGGCGTGAACCATGGTGTCCAGATCCTGATGGGTGGAGCCGAGCACGCGGACATCCACGCGACGCGTCCGCTTGCCACCCACCGGCCGGAATTCCCCTTCCTGGAGCACGCGAAGCAACTTGGCCTGCATTCCCGGACTCATGCCGCCGATCTCATCCAGAAACAGGGTCCCGCCGTGGGCCAGCTCGAACAGCCCCTTGCGCGCCGTGTCCGCTCCCGTGAACGCTCCACGCACGTGGCCGAACATCTCGCTCTCGAGCAAGGTCTCGGTGAGCGAGGCGCAGTTGACCGCCAGGAACGGCTGCCGCGACCGGGACCCTCGCCGGTGGAGTGCCCGCGCGGCCAGCTCCTTGCCGGTGCCGGTCTCACCCAGCAGGATGGCGGGAAACGGGCTGCCCGCGGCGCGGTCCAGGACGTCGTACACCTGCTGCATGGCCTCGGAATGGCCGAGAAGGCCCTCGTATCGCGTGCGATGACGCGCCTGTCCGGTCAGGCGCCGGTTTTCCCGGCGCAGGCGCCGGTACAGGCGCCGGGATTCCATGGCCAGAGCGGCCTGTCCGGCGAAGGCGGTCAGAAAACGCAGGTCATCATCCTGGAACGGGGTCCCGCGGCGGCAGCTGTCGATGTAGAGCACGCCCAGCACACTGTCGGGCGGCACCCGGAGGGGCACGCAGATCAGGGACTGGATGTCGTAGAGGCTCACCGACCGCAGCCCGGAGAGGCGGGAATCCGACGCCACATCCAGCGCGACCACCGGCTTGCCGGCCAGGGCTTCCTGGACGGCCGTGTGGGAATAGTCACTGGCGTCGGCGACCAGATCGTCCTCGATCTCCCGCACGGCGGCAGGCACGATCTCGCCGGTCTCGTTGCGCAGGAGGATCATGCCGCGCTGGGCGCCGAGGATCTGCAGGGCCCCGTCCAGGACATGAGCCAGGAGGTCCTCCTGCTCGTCGAGCTTCTGGATGAGTCGCCCGGCCTCGTAGAGGTGCCCCAGGATGCGACGCGCGGGCACGCCGCCGGCAACCGGGCTGGAAGGGTCGGCATTCATGATGGATCCCGTGACAAGTATATACGGGCGCCGCAACGACCCGGCAACGGCGCACGAGCCGCCATTGCGTCTGCCGACTACGCGTGCATATAATGCCACCTATGTAAAAGAAAGGTTTCGAGTACACGGGAGGCAATGCATGTATACCACCAATGAGGAGATCGCGCGCCGGGTCTATCGGTCACTCAAGACCCCGTCGGATCAGAACCGGCGGACCGATCCGATCCTCGCCTTCCAGTTCAAGGGGAAGGAAGACCACATCATCATGCGCTGCAACAAGCGGCCGGAGATCTCCATCAAGGGGAAGAATCAGACCGCCGGCGAGGTCAAGTTCTTCGCCTACTCGGACTTCTCCGACTTCGACGAGAACAATGTGCTGTTCGCGCTCCGCGATGACATCACCGAGATCGAGCTGTATCGTCGCGGCGCCATCACCGGGCGAAGGTTCAGGAGCTGGCCGGAGTTCGAGACCTGGCTCGACACCCTGGATGAGGGTGGTGTGCAGATCAGTCTCAAGCTGCCCTGTCTCGTCTACGCAACGGTGAAAGATCGCCAGCCTTCCATGCAGAACTACATCGTCGAGGCCGTGAAGAAGGTTCTCCAGAAAGACCTGGGAAAGGGGTGAGCGGCCCCGGTTCCGGTGTTCTCCTCGGCGTGATCCTGGCCGGTCTGGCGGCCGGCGGCGTCGATCCGGACGCCGGCGGGCTCGCCGCGTCCGCGGCGGTCCAGCCCGGACAGCGCGGCGTGGTCCGCACCGTCCTCCAGGATGACCGGCTGGAGGAGATCCCCCTGGAGATCCTCGGGATATCGCCCGGTTTTGCCGGACCGGGGCGGGATGTGATCGTGGCGCGTCTGGAGGGTCCCCGGGCGATCCGGTACGGGGTCGTCGCCGGGATGAGTGGCAGCCCGGTCACCGTGGAGGGCCGACTCATCGGGGCGCTGGCGTACCGGATCGGCGGCTTCACTCCCGAGGCGATCGCAGGCATCACGCCGATCGAGCAGATGCGTCGCATTCCGGTGGACGATACTCGCGTCGAGACGGGAGGGATGAGCTGGTCCGCGGTGCAGGAGAGGCTGGCGGCGGTGGCCGGCGTGACCGGCATGACGCCGGCGTCTCGCTCGGTGCTCCCGGCGGCGGGACCGTCAACGACGCCGCTGGCGGTCACGGGGCTCACGCCGCTGGCGAGAGAACATGTGATGCCGGTCCTGGCCCGCATGGGACTCGGGCCGGCCATCGAGGCCACGGCCACCGGGGGCAGCGTGGAGCCGCGGGCGCTGGCCGGAGGCGATCCCGTCGCCGTGGTGCTGGTGCGGGGCGACACGACGGTGGCGGGGACCGGCAGTGTGACGCTGGTGGAAGGAGATCACGTCCTGGCCTTCGGTCATCCTCTGGTCCGTGCCGGCGCCATCGATTTTCCGATGGCCCGGGCGACGATCATCGTGACGGTCCCGTCACCGGCGGGATCGTTCAAGATGGCCCGCATCGGGGAAACGGTCGGGGCCTTCACGCAGGATCGGGCCCAGGGAATCTCGGGCCATCTCGGAGCGGAGGCGGCGCTCACGCCGCTGACCGTCGAGGTGCGCAGCCCGGATGAGGATGCCGTCACCCGGCATCGGTTCGAGATCGTGCGCAGCGCCGGGCTCACCGGTGGGCTGACCCAGCTCGTGATGGCCAACACGCTGTTCGCTGCCGATCGGGCAGCGGTGAGCGGGACCATCCGTCTCTCCGGCCAGATCCTGGTGGCCGGCCGGGAGCCGGTCCCCTTCGCCGCGGCCTTTGCCGGGGGACTGAACGGACTGCCGGTGGCGCTGCCTGCCTCCGGCTACGTGGCGTCATTGATGAGCCTGTTCCAGCAGGCGGCGATCCGGGAAGACAGGGATCTTGCCATGACCCTGCGCTGCGATATCGACGCGGAGATCCGCTCGCTGCGTGTGACCCGGATCTTGCTGGCCACGCCGACCGTGGCGCCAGGCGGGACGGTCCAGGCGACGGCGATCCTGACCCGCGACAGCGACGGCACCCGGATTCGCCAGCCGGTGGAGATGGTGGCCCCTGATCTGCCACCCGGGACCCGCCTCCAGCTGCTCGTCGGTGATGCCCTCGCCGTGGCCCGGGCGAGCGGCAGACCGTCGCCGGGTGCCGGCGGAACCATCACCCTCGATCGCCTGGCAGCCTTTGTCGAGGCGCTGCACGCGCCCGAGCGTCTCTACGCGCGGCTGTCCCGGCCGGCCACCGGCCTGGTCGTGAATGCCCGGCCGCTGGCGGATCTGCCCCCATCGGTGGCGGCGATCCTCGGTGCAGACGGCGGCGCGGCGAGTCATCCGACGCTCGGTCTGAGTGAGGTCGCGACCGGCGACTGGGCGCAGGATGGCGTCGTGCGCGGTTCGATGTCGGTCATGCTGACAGTCAGGTGACGGGCCAGGTACAACTCCGTACCGGTGAGAGGAAGATGAAGAAACGTATGACGACATCGGCGCCCTCGGCTCGACGTGCGATCGGTCTGTTCACCGTGGCGATGGTGGTGCTCGGCGGCGGCATGGTCCGTGCCGGCGGGAGCCGCCTGATCGAGATCACCAACTTCGCCGCAGAGGACGATCTCGAACTCAACGGAGTCGCGGTCACCGCGAACGGCGGACTGGTCGCGGGACCGCGCCAGGAGATCCGGTCGGGTCCGGCGGTGCCGGTGCTGTGGAACGTGGTGCCCCTGCCGGATGGCGGCGCCTTCGCCGTGGGCGGCACTCCCGGAATCGTCCTCTACCTGCCACCGGCCGGGGAAGGGCGCCGGGTCGCCGCGCTGGGCGAGGTCGATGTCACGGCCGCCACGTCCGGCCGCGACCCGGCTCACCTCTTCGCCGCGATCACGCCGGGCGGCCGGATCGTGAATATCGACACCGCCGGCGAGATGTCCGAGGTGACCAGCGTGGCGTCGCGTTATGTGTGGGCGATGGCCACCGCACCCGACGGCACGGTCTGGATCGCCGGCGGACATCCGGGAGGGCTGTACCGCCTGCCACCGGGTTCGGCGTCGGTCGAGACGGTGGTCGACATGGGGACGCAGCAGATCCGCTGTCTGCTCATGCTGGACGACGGATCGGTGCTGTTCGGGACATCAGGCGCCGAACAGATCCGGCGGCTGGCGCCGGATGGCGCGATGACCGTGCTTCACGATGCGGCGCTCGACGAGGTCGTGTCGCTGGCTGCCGGGGATGACGGCACCATCTATGCCGCGGTCGCGGCGGCCACGCCGGGAGCGGCTCCGAAGGCCAAGCCCACCGCCCCCGGCGGGGCGGCGAAGCGTGTCGTGCCGGGCAGCCAGGCCGGACGGAGCAATGGTTCATCGAGCCGCGTGACCCGGGTGCGCGGGCAGGTTCTCGCCCTCGAGCCCGACGGCCGCGTGCGTCGTCTCTGGGAGTCGAAGGACCTGCTGGCGGTGTCGGTCCTGTCCCGTCCGGACGGCAGCGTCTGGGTCGGCACCTCGCCCGGGGCGAACATCGTGCAGGTGCTACCGGACGGCCGGTCCGGGCGTGTCGCGCATCTGCCGGCCCGCTCGGTGACGGCGCTGCGACCGGGCCGCGATGGGGTCGTCTGGGCCTCCACCGGTGGCCTCGGTCTGCTCGCGGTTCTCGACCCGTCCGCGGCCGCGGAGGGCATCGTGAACGGTGCCGTGCAGGAATCCGGGCCGGGATCCCGCTACGGCATCGCCCGCTGGCGGGCGCGCTCTTCCTCGCCGAAGGGCATCGTGTTCTCGCTGAGGAGTGGCAACACCGAGCGACCGGATGCCTCGTGGTCGGCGTGGGGTCGGTGGACCGGGGGAGGGGAGGTGGCGGCTCCCGCGGTGGCCCCGGGACGCTTCGTCCAGTGGCGGGCGCGATTCAACCGTCCAGGCGTCGAGCTGGCGAGCGTGCAGATCGCCTATCTCCCGGCCAACCGGGTCCCGCTCCTCACCGCGGCCGAGGTGCTCCCGGCCGGCGTTGTCCTGGAACGCCTCCCGACGCCTCCCGGACAGGTGGGGATCTCCCCGGCCGGCGCCCGGAATGGCTCCCCGTCCGCGGAGTCGGCGGCGAAGAACACGAAGCGCACGCTGCCGATGCGACGGGTGTTCCGTCCCGGTCGCCGGACAGTGACCTGGGATGCCACCGACGCGGACGGGGACGTCCTCACGGCGCGCCTCTGGGTGCGCCGCGATGGAGAGGCCGACGCGGCGCTGTTCGCGGATCGCGTCGAGGCGCCGTTTCTCGTCTTCGACGAATCCGCGCTGCCGGATGGTGGCTACGTCTTCCGGGTGGAGGTGAGCGATCAGCGCGACAACACGCCCGATCGCGCCGGGAGCGCGACGCGGGAGACGGCTCGCTTTGTCATCGATCGGACGGCGCCGACCATCGATGGGCCGACGCTCGCTCGGCGGCAAGACCGGGATGCCCTGGAATTCGAGGTCGAGGATGCCGGGATGGCTCCGCAGAGCGTGAAGATGCGGATCGATCAGGTGCCGCCGGTCGGCGTGTTGCCGGTCGATGGTGTGGCCGACAGTCCGCGCGAGACGTATCGCGTGCGCCTGCCGGCTCTCGCGGCTGGCGAGCATGTGGTGGTGGTGACGGCGACCGATGCGAGCGGCAACACCAGTGCGGCGCGACGGCGATTCGTGGTGCCGCCTGCCACCCACCACTGATCCGTTCAGGCTCCCGGGGGGCCCGAGAAGTCGGTTTCACCCGACAGGTAGGGAGTCCGGCAGGCCAGGACGCGGTTGCGGCCCTCTTTCTTTGCCTGATAGAGGGCATCGTCGGCGAGTCGCAGCAGTTCGGTCGAGTTCATCGAATCGGTCCGGAAGGAGGCGATGCCGCCGCTGACCGTCAGGTCGCCACCCGGCTGCTTGTCCTCGTGTGGAAACGGAAAGTCCTGGATCGTCCGGCGGATCTTCTCCGCCGCGACGAGGGCGCCGGGCTTGTCCGTACCGGGGAGAACGATGATGAACTCCTCTCCGCCGAAGCGCACCGCGAAGTCGTCCGCCCGGATGGCGGTGCGGACAACATTGCCGATCTCGCGGAGAACCTCGTCTCCCGCCAGGTGGCCATTGGTGTCGTTGTAGTTCTTGAAGTGGTCGATATCGAACAGGAACACGGACAGGGGCTCGCCGCTCTTCTCCGCCGCATTGATGGCCAGGGCGAGTCTGTCGGTACCGAACCGCTTGTTGTACAGCCCGGTGAGACTGTCGATGTTCGCCTGGATCTGGATACGCTGCTGAAAATCGGCGTTCTTGACCGCCATCGACCCCATATCCGCCACCATCTTGATCATCTTCTTCTCGCTGCGCGGGTAGCGCGAGAGTCCGCCCACGGTGATCACCCCCATGGTGCGATTCTCGTCGATGTCGACCATCGGCGCACACATGTCCACATGGAACCGGGAGGAGGTTACCGGCGCTTCTCCTCGAAACGATGATGCTGACGCGAAGTCCCGGGAGTCCATCACCATCTGGTGCTGTGCCACCCAGCCGATCCGCCCCTCGGCGAACATGATGAAGGTCTGCTGGTCGGTCACGGAGCGGGGCACGCCCTTGCTCGCCACCAGCTTGAGGCGGTCGCCGCTGGCCGCGCGGTAGAAGATGCAGATCTGGGTCGGCTCGAAGATCACGTCGAGCATGCGTACCAGGATCGGCGCAATCTGACGCTTCTCGCGGTTGTCATTGAGCTGGCGGACCAGGTCGGGGATGGTCACCCAGAACAGGGACAGCTCCTCGTTCTCCCGCTCCATGCGGCGCAGATTGCGCCGCAACTCGGCGGTCTCCGATCGCCGGGCCTCGGCGTCGGCATCCACCACCGGCGCGGGACGGGACAGGACACGGCCCAGAAAGAACGATGCGAAGAGACTGCCGACCCCGATGGCGATGGCGATCCCGTCGGCGAGGGACCACCCCGCACTGGCGAGGTCACCGGGCAAGCTGGCCTGGAGCGCATATAACACGCCGTGAATATGGGTTTTGGCCGGCGGTTGTGCAAAACGCCGTGGAACTGGCGTTTTCTCTTCGAGAGTCTATATTTGTGCTAGTCTAAACGCTTACATAAGGAGGAACGGGGATGTGGAATCGCAGGGAGAACGAGACTGCGCCATCACCTCAAAAGGCGAGGCGGGAAATGCCCACCTCTCCCACGCGGGAATTCAACGCCGCCCCGGCCCGGACGGGCCACATTCCTGGTGAGGGAATCGTGAATATTGGCCAGAGCATCTGTATCCGTGGTGAGTTGACCGGCCAGGAGGATCTGACCATCGAGGGAAAGGTCGAGGGAAAGATCGATTTGCAGGAGCACAATCTCACCATCGGCCCCAACGGCCGTATCCAGGCCGAGGTGGGAGCCCGTACCGTCGTCGTGCAGGGCGAGGTGACGGGAAACATCAAGGCCCGTGAGCGGGTTGAACTGGCCGAGACCGGTCATGTGAAGGGGGACATCGTCTCTCCGCGCATCGTCATCGCGGATGGTGCACGATTCAAGGGCTCCGTGGATATGTCGGGCGCCCCCGAGGCGTCCACCAAGGTGTCGCCGTCGCCGAAATCCACCAAGCCGACTGTCACGGCGCCGGTGATCACAGACGGGCCTCCGGCGCAAGCAGCGCGCGCCGCGCGCTGAGGCGTCCCTCCAGCCGGAGGAATCAACATGTCGCTATGGGAACGGCTACGGTCCCCGGCAGACGTTTCGGGAACCGCCCCGGCGGTGGTGCGCCCTTCCCGCACGCTCGAGAGTCTGAAGGGACGCTTGAAGAAGATGTCCCATCCCGAGCTCCTCGACATGGGCTACACCACCGGGAACAACATCGACTACTTCGTTCGCCTCGGGTGCAAGGTGCATGTGGATGACTACATCGCCACGACCCTGCAACGGCGGGCGAGCGCGCCGCCGGCGAAGCGCGACGCGGCAGC
This sequence comes from Acidobacteriota bacterium, assembly GCA_046757965.1. Taxonomy (GTDB): domain Bacteria; phylum Acidobacteriota; class Polarisedimenticolia; order SMYD01; family SMYD01; genus JBHHZI01. Next base: position 12,945 of record JBHHZI010000073.1, read on the forward strand.
CTCGACGGCGGCCCGCCGGAGTTTCGACCGGCGGCGAGATCGATCGCCGGCGAAGCGGCCGCCGGAGCGTATCGCACCCCTCGATTACGAGACGGGACAGTTCAACGTGGTTCTGTGCTGGGATCTGTTCGACTACCTGAGCCCCGAGGCGGCGGTGCAGACCGGCCGGGAACTGCGCCGGATCACCGGCGCGGGGGGCCTGCTGCTGGCGTTCTTCGGGCCCCGGTCGAACACAGCGGTGAGGCCGCCGCGGCGCTTCCGCATCGTCGGTGAGGCGATCGAGGTGCAGGAGATCGATGGACCGCGGGTGAAGCCGTATCATCTGGCCAATCGCGAGGTGCAGAAGATCTTTGCCGATTTCGAGGTTTCCCAGACCGTTCTCCTCAAGAGTGGCGTGCGCGAGATGTTGATGCGCAAGGAATCCTCGACCCGGGATGGTCGGCCCTCCACGCTGGTGCGTCGCGCCGGCTGACCGCCTCTGCGGCCGGCCGGCGCGCTACAATGGCCGGTGTGGTGCGCCGGTTCATCGTCTCGTTCCTCACCATCGTCGTGTGGATCGTGGCGCCATCGTCCCCTGGTGCGACGGGCGCCATCGCCGCGGTACCGTCCGGCCAGGACAGCGATGCCGGATCGCTGTTCGTCCAGGTGCGCCGGGCGGTCACCAGCGGTGATGATGAACGCCTCTACGATCTGGCTCGCACCGACCCCTGGGGCTTCCGGGAAGTCGTCAACCACCTTGGCGATCTCGTCGTGGAGCAGGGTGGGAGGCAGGCGGCGGCGGACGCTTTCGTCAGCGCGTTCGTCGCCGGCCACCTGGCGGCCATCCATCTGCAGGCCACCGGGGACCACTCGCTCGCGGACCGCCTGCGGCGGATTCTCGACTGGAGCGGCCGCGACATGGCCCGGCGCGCCGAGGTGGACGACCTGCTCTCGCGGGTCGAGTCGCCGGCGCCGCCGCTGCCCCGCGATCTGGAGAAAGCGGCGCACGTCTGCGAGCGGCTGTCGGATCAGCGCTGTCTCGGACTGGTGCGCGCGGGCATCGGCCGGCTCCACGAGCGTGCCGGTCGGTCGGCCATGGCGATTCTCTGGTACGAGCGTGCGGTGCCGGCGTTTCGCCAGGCGGGGGAGATGGGACGGCTCCGGAATGCGTTGCTCTCCTCGGGCCAGTTGCTGCTGAGCGCCGGACAGGCGGGCGATGCAGCGCGCTCACTGGGCGCGGCGGCGACGATCTCGGCGGAGATCGGGGATCCCGGCGGGCAGGCGGCGACCCTCGTGATCCTCGGCGAGGCGCTGGGCGCCCGTGGCTCGCGAGACCGTGCCCTCGCCGCCCTGACCGAGGCGAGACGGATCGCGATCGATCATCAACTGCCTGGCGTGGCGGCCGATGCGATCCTGCTGAGGGCCACGTTGCGCGACGAGAAGGGAGCGTTGCCTGCGTCCGCGGAGGATTACCTGGCGGCGGCGCGGCTGGCCCAGCAGGCCGGAAATCTGGGAACGGTGGTGAAGGCACTGATGCGTGGGGGCACCATTCTTCTGCACGCGGGAGAGACCGGCCGGGCAGCGGAGACCATCGACAGGGGTCTGTCGGCGGCCCGGCTCGGCCATCTCGACGCCGACGTGCTCGCCCTGCTCCTGCTGGGTGCCGAGCTGGATGCACAGCTCGATGACTTCGACCGTGCGATTCGCCGCCTGCAGGAAGCGCTCGAGCTGGTCCGTGGGAGCGGCGAGCCGGCCAGGGAGGCGCGCGTTCTGGAACTGTTCGGCACCACGCTCCTGGAGGCCGGTCGCCTGGACGCGGCAGTGGGGCCTCTCGAGGAGGCGAGGGACATGGCTCACGAGATCGACGCCACGGCCGTGGAGGGACGGGCCGAGGGCGGCCTCGGCGCGGTGACCCTGGCCCGGGGTGATCTTCCCGCCGCGCGGGAGCATTACTCTCGATCAGCGGAGTTGCTGGAAAAGGCCGGCGATCGGTTCCAGGCCCTGCACATGCGACGGATACTCGAGACCATCGAGACCCGGCCGGCTCCACCGGCGGATTCCTAGGGCCGGCGGCGCGGCGCGGCGCGGAGCTCACGGATGAGGCGTCTGACGCCCGCGGCATCGAGCCGGCCCGACCGGCGAGCGATGTCGATCAGCACCCGGGACAGCGCCCGATGCAGAGCGGCGGCTGGTCCCCCCGTGGCCTCGGCGGCGGTCAGGTGGAGGCGGAGGGTTTCCGCGTCACCCCGCGCGACCGGACCGGTCAGGGCCTGCTCGACGGATGCGTGCTCCAGCGCGGCGGCCGTGCCCGCCAGGAGATGGGCGAGACTGGCGCGGGCCACATCCGCCGGCAGGCCGGCGCGGCGCAGCAGTGCGGTGGCGAGGTCGACCAGGGCCAGTGTGTCGTTGGCGACCAGAGAAGCGGCGAGGTGGTAGGCGGGGCGCGCGTGCGGCCGCACGGTGAATGGATGACCGCCGAGATCTCGAACCAGGCGACGGGCCATCGCCACGGCCCGGGTGTCGCCGTCCACGGCGAACCCGGCACCCGCGAGGAGGTCGGCAGCGGGTGACGTCGCCGGCAGGACCGCAAGCGGGTGGCACACGCCGGTGCGCGCTCCGCGCGCCGCCAGCGGCTCCAGCATGGACCGCCCGTGGGCGCCGGACAGATGCAGAAAGACGCGATCTCGACAGGGGACGGCCGCGGCCAGCCGGCTGGCCACCGCCGCCAGCGCGCCATCGGGGACCGCGAGGAGAACCACGGCGCCGGGGAGGCCGACGATGATGCCGGCGTAGATGATCAGTGAGATCC
>JBHHZI010000074.1:0-15631 GCA_046757965.1 Acidobacteriota bacterium
ACTTCATCGCCGCGGCCCGCCACGGGCTATCCGGCCAGTTCGAGTGGATCGGCGGTCGCACGGTTCCCGCGCAGGAACTGCTCCTCGACGATCTGCTGCCCCGGGCCCGCGCGGGACTGACCGGTGCCGGTCTCGATACGACGGATATCTCCAACTACCTGGACCTCATCGAGGACCGGGTGAAGAGCGGCCGCACCGGCTCGCGGTGGCTGGTCCAGTCGCTGGCGAACATGAAGGGTCAGGGAACGGCCAGTGAGCGTCTCAGTGCACTGAGCCGGGCCACCATCTCGAGGCAGATGGACGGCACACCCGGCCACGCGTGGGACATGGCTCGTCTCGAGGAGGCAGGCGGCTGGAAGTGGCACTACCTGCATGTGGAGCAGTACATGACCACCGATCTATTCACGGTCCGCGAGGAGGACTCGATCGATCTGGTGGCCAACCTGATGGACTGGCAGAAGGTGCGTCATGTGCCGGTGGAGGACGCGAAGCATCATCTGCGCGGCCTGGTCTCGTACAGGGATCTGCTGCGCGTTCTCGCCCGCGGCGACCACACCTCGGATGGCTCTCCTCCACCGGTGACGTCGATCATGAAGGAGAATCCGATCACGGTCACTCCCGAGACGGAGACCATCGCCGCCATCGAGCTGATGCGCGACAAGAGCATCGGCTGTCTGCCGGTGGTGAAGGACGGGCGCCTGGTCGGCGTGGTGACCGAGAGAGACTTCATGGTCATCACCCGGGAACTGCTCTGCCAGCGGCTGCAGGAGTGAGCGGCACAGGGCCTCTCGGGGGCGGGCGATCCGGCCCACACACGACCCTCACGCCGCACCATCGACAGCCGCCGGCGGCAACGCACTCCACCCCGGCGCGCGCCGCGCCGCTCACCGGCCCGGCCGTGTCCCGGTCCTCATTCGACAGGCTGATCGGCGCGCACGGCGACGATGCCGCCGGGCCGTTGCTGATCTGCGTGGCCGCCATTCACGGCAACGAGCGGGCCGGCATCATCGCCGCCCGCCGCGTGCTGGAGGCTTTGTCCGCTCGCCGGCCGCCGTTTCGCGGGCGCTTCGTCGCGTTCCTGGGAAACCGGACAGCCGCGGAGAAGGGCCGCCGGTTTCAGGATTTCGATCTCAACCGGGCCTGGCTCCCGGACCGGATCGCCTCCCTCCTGGCCCGCGACCCTGACGCGGACCGGTTCGTGGAGGACGCCGAGCAGCGCGCGCTGCTCGCCCACCTGGCCGACGAGATGAATCATCGTGAGTCCCCGGCGTTCTTCGTCGATCTTCACACCAGTTCCGCCGACGGGGCACCGTTCGTGACGGTCGGTGACACGCTGCGCAACCGCCTCTTCGCCCGGCGTCTGGGTCTGCCGATGGTGCTGGGCCTGGAGGAACAGATCGACGGGGCGCTCCTCGAGTATCTCAACAATCACGGTCACGTGACGGCCGGCGTCGAAGGCGGCCGTCATGACGATCCTCGCTCGGTGGACCATCACGAGGCGGTGCTGTGGCTCGCCCTGCTCGCCGCCGGCCACCTCTCGCCATCCGACGTCCCCCAGGCGACCGCCTGCGAACGGGTCCTCGCGGCGGCCACTCCGGGGATTCCACGCCTCGTCGAGGTCCGGCATCGCCATTCCGTCGGTCCCGGCGACCACTTCGTCATGCAGCCCGGTTACCGGAATTTCGACGCGGTGCCGGCCGGTCGCGTGCTCGCCGTCGACGTCAGGGGGGAAATCCGCGCGCGGGAAGCCTGCCGCCTTCTCCTGCCGCTCTATCAGAACCAGGGCGATGACGGATTCTTCACCGTCCGGCAGATCCGACCGATCTGGTTGCGGCTCTCCTGGCTGCTGAGGAGGATCGGCGTGCCGGCCTGGGTCGAGTCCACGCCCGGCGTCCGGTCCGATCCGGAGGAACCCCGCACGCTGCGCGTGAACACACGCATCGCCCGCCTCGTCCCGCTCCAGGTGTTTCACCTGCTGGGCTATCGCAAGCGCCGGTGGGACGACCATGTTCTGCGGGTCAGCCGGCGGGATCACGATGTGCTTCCCGGCCGGCCGGTGAACGTGCGTGATCTTCCCAAATCACGAGCCGGCCGCTAGACTCCTCGCCCGCCCGGGGCAGGCGGCGACACGGCGCGGGGCAACCGTGCAGGGCTCGGCCGGCGCTGGACGATCGGGAGGAGAAGGATGTGTCCCGAATGCGGCGAGCCGATGGTGGGGTACGAACTCGAAGGCGTCGAGATCGATCAGTGCCTGACGTGCCGGGGAACGTGGCTGGACGCCGGCGAGCTGGAACAGATCAGCGAGCGTGCCGGTGTGGAGTCAGCGGACCTTTCCCGGGCGCTCGCCGGCCGGCAACGCGGTCGCCGTACCCGGCGCCGGTGCCCCCGCTGCCCGCGTCACCTGCGCGAGATCGACATCGGCCAGACCGAGACCGTTTCCGTCGACCGCTGTCCCTGGGCGCATGGCCTCTGGTTCGATCGAGGAGAGGTCCAGGCCGCTGTCCGCTCCTTCGCCGGTGGGCAGGCCGGTGAGGTTGCCCACTTCTTTGCAGACCTGTTTGCGAGTGAGAACGAGACCGCCTGAATAGGAGGAGTCGATGACCGGTCTGATCGTCCTTCTGGCCCTGATCGCCGTGGTTGCTGCCTGGGTGATCGGGATGTACAACGGCCTGGTTCGATTGCGAAATCAGGCAAAAAACGCCTGGTCGCAGATCGACGTGCAACTGCGCCGACGCCATGACCTCATTCCGAACCTGGTGGAGACCGTGAAGGGGTACGCCGGGCACGAGAAGGAGACACTGCAGGCCGTCATCGCCGCGCGCTCGGGAGCCGTGGCCGCTCAGGGAGTCGCGGCCCAGTCCCGGGCGGAACAGAAGCTCTCCGGAGCGCTCGGCCGGTTGATGCTGGTCGTCGAGCAGTATCCGGATCTGAAGGCCAATCAGAACTTTCTCGGTCTCCAGGAAGAGCTGAGTTCCACCGAGAACCGCATCGGGTTCGCCCGCCAGCACTTCAACGATTCCGTCATGCAGTACAACACCCGCCTGCAGAGCTTTCCGGCGAACATCATCGCCGGCACGTTCAACTTCACCGAAGAGACGTTCTTCGAGATCCAGGACACGGCCGTCCGGGAAACCCCGAAGGTCCGGTTCTGACCCGAGGCACGCGCCCGGGCCCATCTGCATGTGGGAGGCGATCCAGTCCAACCGGCGTCGTTCCCGGTTTCTGATCCTCCTGATGGCCGTGCTGCTCGTCGGCCTGGGAGGACTGATCGGAACGGCCCTCGGCGGCGAGCAGGCAGCCCTGGTCGGCGTGCTCGCCTCTCTCGGGATCTGGCTGGTGCTTCTCGCCATCGCCCTGAACGGCGGCGAGCGGGTCGTGCTGGCCAGCGCCGGCGCCCGCCAGATCGCCAAGCAGGACGCACCCCGGCTGTTCAATGTCGTCGAGGAGATGACCATCGCCGCAGGGCTGGGATCGATGCCGAAGGTCTTCGTCATCGATGATCCCCGTCCCAATGCATTCGCCGTGGGACGCTCGGCCGAGACGGCCTGCGTCGCGGTCACCGCCGGGCTGGTGCGCCGGCTGAGCCGGGATGAGCTGCAGGGCGTCGTCGCCCACGAGGTCGGCCACATCAAGAATCTCGACACCCGATTCATGACCACGGCGCTGGTCATGGTCGGGAGCATCGCCCTGCTCTCCGACCTGTTTCTTCGCCTGCTCTGGTTCGGCGGCGGACGCCGGCGCAGCTCGAAGGGCAACCCGCAGGTACAGATCATCCTCATGGGCGTCACGCTGCTGGCCGCCGTGCTGGCGCCCGTCACCGCCCAGCTCCTCTACCTGGCCTGCTCGCGGAGGCGCGAGTACCTTGCCGATGCGTCATCGGCGCGATTCACTCGCTACCCCGATGGCCTCGCCGCCGCGCTCGAGAAGATCGCCACCGGCAGCGGGGTCAGCGGACAACGTCGCGTGCCTCGCGCCATGGCCCCCCTCTACATCATCAATCCGCTCCGCGCCTCCTCGGCCGCGGGACTGTTCTCCACCCATCCTCCGACCGCCCGGCGGGTCCAGATCCTGCGAAAGATGGCCGGCACCGCCGGCTACGCCGACTACGACCGCGCCTTCCGCCAGGTGGTCGGCCGGCCCTGCCTGGGCCGGCGCACGCTGGAAGGCGAGGGCCGGGTGGCCGCCCGGGCCGCGTCGGCAGGTGACGAGCCGGCAGGCGATGCGCTGGCTCGCTCCCGGGAGGTGGCGGAACTCCTGGACCGGGCCGGGAGTTTCCTCGTGCTGGCCTGCGCCTGTGGGGTGAGGATCAAGGTGCCGCCGGAGCATGCGACGGAATCGATCCGCTGTCCGCGCTGCGGGCGCAGGCACCAGATCCCGCGTGCTGCCGTGCGGGAGGTCTCGGCTCTCGCTGCCGGAGCGCTCGCCGGGGTGGCCTCGAAGGCTCGCGGCGCGGCGGTGCCGGAGACCGCGGCCACGCCGATGGCGCCGCTGCACTACCGCCGCCACGGTGGCGGCTGGGAGACGTTCCGGTGCGCGTGCGGCAAGGTGCAGCAGATCAGCCCCTCGCTGGCCGTCCACTCGGTCCTCTGCCGGGGCTGTCACCGGCGCATCGAGATCGATTCTCCGGCACCCTGAGGCCGGTCTCCACCAGGCGCGGAATTTCGACCTCCCCGGATGGCCTGGATCACCGTACCTTTCGATGCATGAGGGACAGTGCGGGAACAGGTTCCGGGCTAGATGCGGCCCAGATCGAGGCATTCCATTCCGTCGGGTACGTCACCGTCGACGGCGTCTTCACTCCGGCGGAGGTCGACGATCTGCGCGCGGCCTTCGACCGTCTCGAGAAGATGGCGTCAACCATGCGCGTCACTCAGATGCACCGGGGGTCGCGGTTCGTGCTGGGCCCGCCGCGCGGCCCAGGCCATGCCGGCCCGGCCGTCATCCGGCGCATCGTCTGGTGTGGCGCTGCCGAGCCAGTGCTCTCCCGCTACGGGAAGGACCCCCGCCTGACCCGCATGGCGGCGGCCCTGCTCGACAGCCCCACGATGAGCCAGCTCATCAATCAGGCCCACTACAAGAGCCCCGGCGATGGTGTTCATTTCCCCTGGCACCAGGACAGCACTCACCGGCGGCACGGTGGAGATGAATGGAAGGACGTCAATGGCCGCGGCAGTTACGTCCAGACGCTCACCGCCATCGACGACGTCACGCCAGACAACGGTCCGCTGCAACTGATCCCGTTCACCGGTAAGCTCGGCCACCTGGCCCTGGCGCCAGGCGGCCCCCTGCCGGATTCCGTGCGTCCCGAGACAGCCCGTCCGGCGCTGATGAAGGCCGGCAGCGTGCTCCTCTTCGGGCCCTACACCATCCATATGAGCGAGCCGAACGAGTCCAGCCATCCCCGCCGCGCGTTTCTCAACGGCTTCGCCGCCCCGGGCGCCAACCGGAGGGTCTATCCGGGAACCGGCGCCGGTCGCTGCCTGCGCGCCGGCGACTGACGTCGATCAGGCCGGTCGGATCGCGGCGTCAGGTCGCCGGCGAGCCAGGCCACGACGCGCAGGAGCAGGCGCGAGTTGTCCCGGGCGATCGGCGCGTTCATGCCCATCGGCACCTCCGCGGGGCCGGCGAGCGGCGCCGTGAACATCGCCGCCGGGTCGAAGATGGTCAGGCGAACCCCTCCTCTCTGACAGGCGCACGAACCCGCTGACGCCGGTGTCAGGATGCGCCGGGCGGCTTGCAGTCGCCGGCCCCAAGGGGCAGAATGAGCCGTTCCCGTCCACTGGACCCCGGATCGCCTTCCTGACAGACGGTGGGCCGCGCCTGATGCCCAGCCCCCGGAGGTCCGGGCGTGGGCCACAAGGAGGATCGCGTATGCTGTCCGGACGTCTCCCGCTTCGCCCCCTCATGCCGGCCCTTGGCCTGGTCCTCCTTGCCGGCCTGTCGTGGGCCACTCCCACGGCCGCCGTGACCCGGGTGCCCGCATTCCGGGATGACTCCGGCCGACACGGCACCGGGGGGACTCGCGGCACGGACGGCGACGCGACGCCAGACGGCGAGTCCGGGGAACGACAGAAGAAGGAAGACGACAAGAAGGAGGGTCTGCCCCTGAAGCCGACCCGGAGCATCGAGTTCGCCACCACGGAGGCGACCTGGCTGTCGCTCGACGTCGCGCCGGATGGCTCGATGCTGGTGCTGGAGATCCTCGGCGACCTCTACACGCTCCCCATCGACGGCGGCGACGCCGTGCCCCTGACCTCGGGCATGGCGTTCGACAGTCAGCCCCGATACTCGCCGGACGGGAAACGGATCGCCTTCATCAGCGATCGCGACGGGGCCGAGAACCTGTGGATCATGCACGCGGACGGCACGGGACCGAAGAAGCTCTCCAGGGACGAGGGCGCGGAGTTCGCCTCTCCCGCCTGGACGCCGGACGGCTCGTACGTGGCCGTCTCGCGCAATGCGCAGGGACTGGGCACGTTCGAGATCTGGATGTATCACGTCGAGGGTGGGAGCGGCGTGCGGATCACGACGTCAGCGGACTCTCCCAAGACACCACGCAACCGGCGGGTCAACACGCTCGGACCGGAGTTCTCGCCCGACGGACACTTTCTCTACTACGCCCGCAAGATGGGCGGATTTCAGTACAACGCCACCTTTCCCATGTGGCAGATCGCCAGGCGCGATCTCGTTCATGGCAACGAGGACATCCTCACGCAGGCGGTGGGGAGCGCCATCCGCCCGGTCCTCTCGCCGGACGGGTCGCGTCTGGTCTACGGCACCCGGCGAGACGCGGAAACCGGCCTGAGGCTGCGGGACATGGAAAGCGGCGAGGACCGGTGGCTCACCTGGCCCGTCCAGCGCGACGATCAGGAATCGCGCTTCACGCGCGATCTGCTGCCCGGATACGCATTCACGCCGGATGGCAAGGATCTGATCCTGTCCTACGGGGGCGGGATCCACCGGATGGATGTCACGACCGGAGAGAGCCGGCCGATCCCGTTCAAGGCGGACATCCATCAGGATCTGGGTCCGCGCCTGCACTTCCCGGCCCGGGTGGATACCGGGCCGGTCCGCGCCCGTCTCATCCAGAAACCGGTCGCTTCCCCGGACGGCGCGCGTGTGGCGTTCTCCACGCTGGCGCGCATCTACGTCGCCGATCTTGCCGAGGCGCAGCCCCGTCCGGTCAGCGCCGACGAACAGAAGGCGTTCGAGCCGGCGTGGTCCCCTGACGGACGCTGGCTGGCCTACGTCACCTGGTCCGCGGGCGAAGGACACATCTGGAAGATCCGCGCCAGCGGGCGCGGTCGTCCAGAGCGCCTGACCCGCGTTCCGGCGTTCTACTCCGACCCGGTCTTCACACCCGATGGGAGCGAGATCGTCGCGCTTCGCGGCATGGCCCACGAGCGGGTGGCGGAGCCGGTCGACCGCCGGCAGTTGCCCGGCATGGACCTGGTCGCGATCCCGGCGGCAGGCGGAGATGCCCGGCTCATCATTCCGGCCCGGGGGCGGGGGCGCCCGCATTTCGGCCCCGAGCCGGACCGGGTCTACCTGTACTCCGATGCCGGGCTGGTGTCGGTGCGCCTGGACGGATCGGATCGACTGGAACACCTGAAGGTCGTCGGTTCGCCGCGCCTCGGAGCCCCTGAACCACAACCGGCGGACGATATTCGCATCAGTCCCGCTGGTGACTGGGCACTGGCTCACACATCGAATCAACTCTACCTCGTGGCCTTGCCCCCGGTCGCGCACGACGTGCCGACCGTCAACGTCAACAGCCCCAGCCTGCCGGCGGCCCGTCTCACTGCCGTGGGAGCCGACGACTTCGGCTGGGCCGACGGTGGCAGCACGATCACGTGGTCCATCGGCTCGACGTTTTACCGGCGTCCGCGCAGCTCGGTGACCTTCGAGTCTCGCAAGGAATCCGGAGACGATGACAAGGAAACACCCGGGGAAGGTGCCGCGAGGTCCCTCTTCGCGCCGGGTGCTGCCGGCGATGACGGGACGAAGTCGCCGGCCGACGATGCCGAGGATACCCCGGAAGAGACCACGCCGTTCCCCGAGGAGGACCCGGCGGTGGAGTCGTTCTCGATGGCGCTGGAATTTCCCCGCAGCGTTCCCGAGGCGGACATTGTCCTGCGGGGCGGCAGGGTCATCACCATGCGCGGCGACGAGGTTCTCGACAACGCGGACGTCGTGATCCACAACAATCGCGTCGTGGCCGTCGGGCGGCAATCGAACGTGACCGTACCCGACGGGGCCCGGATCGTCGACGTCCGGGGCATGACGCTCGTGCCCGGCTTCATCGACACCCACGCTCACTGGACCGAGATACGCCGAGGCATCCTGGACCTGCAGAACTGGAGTTTCCTGGCCAATCTGGCCTACGGCGTCACCGCCGGTCTTGACGTCCAGACCGGCACCAACGATATGTTCGCCTACCAGGACATGGTCGATACCGGTGAGATCCTGGGGCCGCGAGCGTTCTCCACGGGGCCCGGCATTTTCTCGAACAATGCCTTCAAGTCGAAGGAGGCGGCGGCCGGCGTCATCGCCCGGTACAAGAATCACTACCGGAACCGTCACCTGAAGTCTTACGTCGTCGGCACCCGCGAGCAGCGCCAGTTCGTCGTCCAGGCCGCCCGCGATCTCGAGATGATGCCGACCACCGAGGGTGCCCTGGACATGAAGATCGACCTGACTCACGCCCTCGATGGCTTCAACGGCAACGAGCACGCGCTGCCCATCGTGCCGCTGTTTCGCGATGTCGTCGAACTCTACGCCCGCTCGGGAATCGGCTACACACCCACCCTGCTGGTGGCGTACGGCGGACCGTGGGCCGAGAACTACTTCTACACCTCAACGGAGGTCCATGACGATGCGAAGCTGAATCGATTCATGCCGCACAACCTCATCGATGCCAAGACCCGGCGTCGCCCCTGGTTCCGCCGTGATGAGCAGGTCTTCCCACGACTGGCGGCCCAGGCTGCCAAGATCGTCCGCGCCGGCGGCCATGTCGGCATCGGCGGCCACGGCCAGCTCCAGGGGCTGGGGTATCACTGGGAGATGTGGGCGCTGGCCAGCGGCGGGCTCACGCCCCACCAGGTCCTGCGAGCGGCCACGCTGCACGGCGCGGATATGATCGGCTATGACGCCGATCTCGGGAGCATCGAACCCGGCAAGCTCGCCGACCTGGTCGTCCTCGCGAAGAATCCCCTGGACGACATTCACAACACCAACACGGTGCGCTACGTGGTCAAGAACGGCGAGCTGTTCGACGGGGAGACCCTCGACCGGATCTGGCCGGATCCGCGCCCGCTGCCTCCGCTCTGGTGGTGGAACGATGACCCGGCCGGCGGTGCCGGGCACCACTGACCGGCAGAGGCCGGCTGCCGCCGCCTACCTCGTGCCGCGCCGGGCCCAGCGCATCGTCAGCACGGAACCGATCAGGCAGATCGCATAGACCGGCCCCAGGAAGGTGGCTCGACCGGACCGAGCCGCCACGGCCACGGTCGCGGCGATGGCGATCAGCCAGAGGACGGCGATCACCAGCCCGGCCCTCCTCAGGCCCTGCCTCTCAGCCCTCATCAGGTCTTCCATTCATCGATCTTCGCCTCCACGCCATGGACCTCGTCGCTGCCACCACGGTGTTTGCCCAGGGTCACCGACAGGACGATGGCCAGCGCATACAGGAACACGACACCGATCAGGACCAGCGGTCCGTGCAGGGCACCGATGGACGCGCGGGACGCCACATCGTGGACGCTCCCGGCGGCATCCGGATGGAGATTCAGCTTGGCCAGCCACGCCACCAGGATGACGCCGTAGAGCCAGATGTAGTTGCGGCGCAGGCGCATCGCCAGCGCCTCGAGATAGGTGATCTTGAAGGTGGGATGGTCCAGATCGTGGGCAACGAAGTCCCGCCACCGGCTGCGTGGGCTGACCAGGTTTCGCCGGATCATCGGGACGAGAAAATTCTCCTCGATCATTCGAATCCGGGATCGCCACACATCGAAGTAACGGAACCGCCGCGCCTCGAAACCGAGGAAGACCGTCACCAGCATGTTGGCCAGCAACAGCGTCACATGAGAGTGCTCGGGCTGACTGAAGGCGAACGAGAGAAGTGCCGCGGCCGTCACCACGGCCCAGTTGGTCGTGTTGTCGAGACGATTGCGCCAGGTGTTGGCCCGGGACATCTCACCGCGATAGAAATGAATCATCATGGAGATGTACTCGCTGCGGGTGAGCGGGTACCCCTCGAAGTCCGCTCCCGGGCTCTTCGCCCCGGGGATCGATGTCTTCTCGTCGGTCATGCCCTCGTCCGGCCCGAGGAACCATGCGACACAGGCCAAGGTCGCGAATCCGCCCGTCAGATCGAGACGATGCGAACAACCCGGACCTTGAGCTCCCGCCGGCCTTCCTGCACGCTAGCGGCTGGTTCCGGACGCTGTCAACGACCCGTCGCGCCTGCCCCTCGACCCACGCGGTGTCAGACCACCGGGCCCGCCCCCGGTTGATGGATGTGGACGTCCTGCTGCGGATACGGAATGGAGCAGCCGGCGGCCTCCAGTCTTTCCTTGAAAGCCCGGGTGAGATCCCACCGCACACCCCAGTAGTCCTCCTTCCGGCACCACGGACGGACGACGAGATTGACAGAGGAGTCGGCCAGTTCACCCACCGCCACGACCGGAGCCGGGTCCGCGAGGATGCGTCGATCCCCCGCCATCACGGCGGAGATCGTCTCCATGGCCGTGGCGATGCTGTCGTCATAGCCGATACCCACGGTGAGATCGATGCGCCGAGTATCGTTGGCCGAGTAGTTCTTGATGGTCTGGCCGAAGATGGTGGCGTTGGGCAGCGTGATCCGGACATTGTCCCCGGTGTTGAGAACCGTGGCGAACAGACCGATCTCCATGACGGAACCGGCCACACCCGCCGCCTCGACGAAGTCCCCGGCACGGATCGGACGGAACAGCAGCAGCATGACGCCCGCACCGAAATTGGACAGGGTCCCCTGCAGGGCGAGGCCGACTGCCAGCCCGGCAGCTCCCATCACGGCGATGATCGACGCGGTGGGAATGCCGAACAGCCCCAGCACCGCGACCAGCACGAAGATCATGACCAGGTAGTACGCCATGCTCGCGCAGAACGGCACGAGAGTCGTGTCCACGTGGGTGCGCTGCAGGATCTTGCGCACGGACGACCGGGCCATTCCGCCGGCGATTCGCCCGATCACCAGGACCGCGACCGCACCCAGAATCTTCAGGCCCCAGGTGAGAACGAGATCAGTTGCCACCTTCACCAGCACATCCGCACTGAACGCCTGAGTGTCCATTCTTCTCTCCTCCAGGGGCCGGGGCCCACACCATCCGATCCGCCGGCAGGATGCGTGTTGCCGGTAACCGCGGCACCGGACATCAACGCCGCGATCTCAGCTCCGGCGTCAGAAATTCACGACCAGGGACACCGAGAGCTGGGTGTCCAGCTCGTCGAGCTGGACGGGAACGGTCGACAGGCGGGTTCCTCCCGCCATATCGAACAGATCGACATCCTCGAACGACGGTTCGTTATCGAAGAGTAGCTGCACACTCACCTTCAGGGCCAGGCGTTCCGACATCGTGACCGACAGAGAGTGGGTCATGTCCGCGCGGAGATCCCGGGTTTCCTCCAGATTCTCGTCCACCACCAGCCTGTTCGTATACACCGCAGTCGATGTCAGCCGGTCCAGGTAGGCCCAGGAAAACCGGACGCCCACGAACGTGTCGTCATTTCCCACCCGGTCGACGACGTCCTGCTGGTCGGTGTAGGACAGAGCATAGTCGGTGCGAAACTTGAAGTCCGGCGCGTCGCGCCAGAGGTTACCGACACCACCCACCGCCGTGTAGCGGTTCTCCACACCGGCGAAACGGTTCCGGTCCCAGCCCGCCCCTGCGTACCAGAAGAAGCGTTCGGTGATCTCCTGATCGGTGCGCCCCTTGACCACGTAGTTCTCCGCGGTCAGGTCACGCGTCCGGCTCGTCACCACCGTGAAGCTGTTCGGATCCCCGAAGGCCGTTCGATCGATGTTCGTGCTGGATGTCCGGATACCCGAGGCCGTCAGCTCGATGCTCGACGCTTTCCACGACCTCGAGAAGACGTTCTTGAATCCGATGGTCCGACTCTCCGCATTGCCGTCGGTCGCGACGGCGGACAGTTCCGCTCGATCCGACCACGAGTGGCTCGCCGGCGTCTCGGATGGCGTCGCGTCGGGCGCTGCCGCGAGCACGCCCGACACGCTCCCGAGCCACAGTGCGACGACCATCGCCAGGTGGGTGATCCAGGCGCCCGGAGAACGGATCATGCGCCTCGTGTGAATCTCCTGCAACCGGTCACCCCCCGTGAGCCCCCTCTTAAAACATGTCCGCCCACCGTCCGTCAACATCGGGATTGCGGCGGCGCTCGCACGCCCGGGCGCCCGGCGTCGGTCCGCTTTCTTGCCGGCGGGAAAGTTCATGGTGTAGTGTCGCGCCTCGTACGTCACGGTCGACACGCCGCCGCCCGTTGACGCGACATCTCCCCGGCTCGCGCAGTTGTCCGGCCGGGGGAGAGAAACCGGCAGCGACAGGGGAGGAGGTGGCGACATGGCCGGAACCGGTCCGAACTCGGCGGGGATGACCTGGTTGATCTTCGCTCTGATCACGGTGGTGGCCTGGGGCGTCTACGGTGTGTTCATCCACAAGGGGCAGGTGCAGATGGCCGACCCGGCGAACGGCCGCTACAAGGCGTTCCTGCTGGTCGGCATCGCCTACTTCCTGGTCGCGGTTCTCGCCCCCCTGGTGGCGCTTCTCGCCGGGGGCGCGTCGTGGCGATTCACCAGCGGCGGAGTGTTCTGGTCGTTGCTGGCCGGTATTGCCGGAGCCATCGGCGCGTTCTGCGTGCTCCTCGCCTTCGGCGCCCGCGGGTCACCAGCCGTGGTGATGTCCATCATCTTCGCCGGCGCCCCGGTGGTCAACGCGGCGGTGGCCCTGAGTTCCCATCCGCCCGCGGGCGGTCTCGGGGGCATCAGACCACAGTTCTTTCTGGGCATCCTGCTGGCCGCTCTGGGTGGTTTTCTCGTCACCGTGTACAAGCCCGCGCCCGGCCCGCCGGCGGCTCACCCACCAGCCGTGGAAGCCACGTCGACCACGCCCGGCCATGGGGCAGGCTGAGCCCGCCCGCGGCGCCCGCCCGGTCTCGATCCCGGGCTGGTATACTCGCGCCATCGGACATGAGAGGCGTCTCGGCGCAGAAGCGGGCAACACTCCACGGGATGAACCTCGCCCTCGAGAACGGTCGCGGCCTTCTCAAGGATGCCCGCATTCTTCTGTCTCACCGGCGGACCAACGGTGCCTTTCTCCTCTCGGTCTCGGCCCTGGAGGAAGCGGGCCGCGTGCTCTACCTGGCGCTGGTGCCGGATGTCGCGCGATGCGATCGATGGTTCGTTCCCCACCCCCTGCGCGTCACCGTCATCCTGGCGCCCGACTGGCAGATCGTGTTCTCGCTTCGACACCACAAGCTGCCCGCGTCCGGCGACACCGGGACGACCGCGTGGCGCCGCGCCGCGCGGGAACTGTCCCGGCACGTGGGACGAGGCTCCCGGCCGGGTCCGGAGTTCTCCGTGCGCGGCCTGGTCGAGCTCCGCAGGCAGTGCACCAGCAGCAGTCTCGAAGCCGGCGGCCGGGAGGCGCTCTGGCCCAACGGCCTGCCGCGCACGGCGGCATCGGCGACGGTGCGCATCACCGCCGGGTGCATCGAACGGCTGGCGCGGCTGCGGCACGCGTACCGTCGCGGCGAGCCGTCCCTGCTCTCCGAGCAACTGGCCCAGGCATTGCACTCCCGCGCCGAGCTGGGCACCCTTCTGCGCGAGATGCGCATTCCGCGCCCGCGACGCCCCCGGCTGCTCCCGGCGACGATCTCGGTCTGATGGGTCGGGCGGCAGGTTCACCGTGACACGCGACGCGATCTGGTTGTGGATCGGATTCGCCGGTCAAGCCCTGTTTTTCGGTCGCTTCTTCATCCAGTGGCTCGCGTCGGAACGGCGGAAGCAGAGCGTCATCCCGACCGCGTTCTGGTTCCTGAGCATCGGCGGAGGCCTCGTTCTCCTCGGCTATGCGATCCACCGGCGGGATCCGGTGTTCATCGTGGGACAGACCACCGGGCTCCTGATCTACAGCCGGAACCTCTGGTTCATCTACCGTCCCCGTTCGACGGCCACGCCGGTGGACGACTGAGGCCGGGTCGGGGTCCGCCTGGCCCGAGGCGCCGGACGCGACGCGACACGTCAGTGACGCCGGGGCCGGTGTTTGCGCGCTCCCGGTCCGCTCATCCGGCGAAGCCGTCGCTGCTGGCGCCGCCGGCCTTTTTCCCGTCGCGCGGCGCGCGGGTCGGGATCCATCTCGTCCGGATCCTTCCCGGCCGGCCGGGTTCCGGCGGCAGATGCCCGCCCGGCCGCGTCTTCCGCCGGGCGGTCTCCGGCTGCGACATAGGCTTGCAGTGACTCGAGCCGCTCGTGAATCCGGAGAAACGCGGCCTCCATGGAGTCCTCCGGGCTCGCCGGGAGGCTCCCGCCCGGTGCGGTCGGCGCGGCGACGCCGCCTGCCAGATGGGCCGCCAACTGCTCCACCGGCTCGACGGATCCCCCGGCCGCCGCAACCCGGCGGGCCAGGCCACCGTCCGAGGTGACCACCCGCACCCTCCGGCCGGCGGCCGCCATCTGGGCGGTGGCCTGCACGATGGCATCGTCCGCCTCGGCCGGTGGGTCGACGTAGCTGACGCGCAGCGTCTCACCGCCCGTGGGCGCCCGCCGCTGCAGATGAGCCCGGCCGTCGTAGAACACCCACGGGCGGCTTCCGACCCGGCCGCCATGCGCCGCAAGCGCGGCCTCCAGCTCGCGCCGGCAGGCGCGCATCTCCTCCGCCGAGTCGAGAGCCGCCGGAGACAGACGGAAGATGACGTTGTACCCGTCGACGATCAGGACCTCGTCCCGGTGTCCGTGGCCGGCCATATCCCCACTCTAACAGCCGTCCGCCGGAACCGGGCGGGGTGGGCACAGCGCGGAGAGTGCCGGTATACTTGGGTCATCGTCCGTCCACCGGTCGGGCCGGAGAGGAGAGCCCGCTGATCATCGAGCGCACCATGGATCCAGGATGGCTGTCCAACAGCTACCTGGTCGCCGGCGAGAACGGCCACTCTGCCGTGGTCGTCGACACCGGCGGACCGATGGGCCCACTGGCGGAGCGGGCACGCTCTCTCGGGGTGACGGTCACTCATGTCCTCTGCACCCACCACCATCACGATCACGTCGCCCACAACGGCGACTGGAGGCGTGAGTTCGGCACGGTTCTCTGCGGGCATCGAGACGAGGCCACCTTCTTCGACCATCTGGATCGCACCCTGGCCGATGGCGAGATCGTCCACTCCGGGTCACTGGCGATCCGCGCCCTGCACATTCCGGGACACACCGCCGGACAGCTCGCGTACGTGGTCAACGACGAGCGTGTGTTCACCGGCGATACACTTTTTCTGGGAAGTGTCGGGGGAACCCGCGCGCCCGGTCATACGACCTTCGACGACATCCGCCGTTCGATCATGAACGTGCTCATGAAGCTGCCCGGCT
>JBHHZI010000075.1:0-15314 GCA_046757965.1 Acidobacteriota bacterium
GCCGTTCGTGGTGGTGCTCGGCACCGCCCAGGACGGCGGCCGTCCCCAGGCAGCGGAGGAACAAGGCACGCCGTCCCAGCGCCGCCGGCCGCGGCGGGCGCATGTGGCGTGCCTCGCCCTGGTCGCCCCGGAGCGCGGCAGGCGCTGGATGATCGACGCCACACCCGACTTCCCGGCCCAGCTCGCGGCCCTCGACCGGCTCTCCGGGCCATCCGGGCCGCCGCCGGGCCTGGACGGGATCTTTCTCACCCATGCCCACATCGGCCACTACACCGGGTTGATGCACCTGGGACGGGAGGTGATCGGAGCGCACGCCGTCCCGGTCTGGGTCATGCCGCGGATGTCGCGTTTCCTGGCAACGTCGGGACCGTGGAGCCAGCTCGTCGAGCTCGACAACATCCGTCTCCGACCGTTGACCGCCGGCAAGGCGGTGGACCTGGGCCACGGGCTCACGGTGACGCCGCTGCCGGTGCCGCACCGGGACGAGTTCAGCGAGACCGTCGGCTTCCTGATCGAGGGTCCGCATCGTCGCGTCCTCTACGTGCCGGACATCGACAAGTGGTCCCGCTGGGAGCGGCCCCTTCCCGACCTGCTGGCCTCGGTCGACCGGGCCTACCTGGACGGCACCTTTCTCGACGCCACGGAACTGCCCGGCCGCTCGATGGCGGACATCCCGCATCCGTTCATCGTGGAGACCCTCGCGCTGCTCTCGGACGTGCCGGCCACGGACCGGGCCAAGGTGTTCTTCATTCACCTCAATCACACCAACCCGGCGGGCGAGCGACACGGCCCCGCCGCCCGGCGCATCCGCGCCGCGGGGATGCACGTGGCCCGCGAGGGTGAGCGGTTCGGACTCTAGCCGCGAGCCGTCACCGGATGCCGGCAGACGCCCCACCCCGCACCCACGGGTCGCAGATCAGACACGCGCCTCGTCGCCATTCGTGCCGCCCTTGCGCCCGACGGTGACCAGCGTGTCGCCCGACTGGAGCATGGAATCCGGTGGGGGGTTGAAGACCATCTCCCCGTCGAGCCGCTTGATGACCAGCACGATATGCCCGGTGCGCTGGCGCAATCCCGACTCCCGCAGCGAATGGCCGGCGAAGGGCGAGTCGGCGGCGATGGCCATCTCGTCGATGATCAGCTCCAGATTCTCGCTCTGGGTGGCGAGATCGATGAAGTCCGTCACGTTCGGTCTCAGCAGCATGTCCGCCGCCCGTCGCGCACCGATGGCCTGCGGCGAGATGACCGTGGCCGCTCCCGCCCGCAGGAAATTCTTCTCCTTGCGCGGGTCCTCGCAGCGCGCGATGACGCGCAGATCCTCGTTCAGACCCCGGGCGGTGAGCGTCACCAGGAGATTGTCGGCATCGGTGGCCAGAGCCGCCACCAGCGCACGCGCCCGCCTCACGCCGGCCTGCCTGAGCACCTCCTCGTCGAGCGCATCTCCGAGCAGGTAGTGATATCCGCGCGCGTCACACTTCATGGTGCGCTCGGCCGCCATGTCCACGACGCTGAACGGTGCCCCGAGCCGGTGCAACTCACGGGTGAGGATGGTTCCCATCCGACCATACCCACAGACGACGGTATGGCCGCTCAACCTGCGTGTCTGTTTCTCCATGCGTCGTCTCCCCATCACCTGCCGGATGCGATTCTCCACCTCGTCCTCGAGAATCCCGGATACCGCGTAGGCCACCAGACTGATCCCGAGCGTGATGATGACCAGGGTGAGCACGCGACCGCCGGGAGTCAACTCCCCGACCTCGTGGTAGCCGACCGTCGAGACGGTGATCACCGTCATGTAGAGGGAATCGAAGAAGCTCCAGCCCTCGATCCCCATGTAGCCCACGGTCCCGAGAGCCAGGACCACCCCGATCAGCACCAGGGCGATCTGGATTCGCGAGGTCACGTAGCGCACGGCGGCACTCTACACCACCGACCTGCGCCGTTTGACGGGCCGGGCGGCCCCCGCCTATCCTCCCGCCCTCATGCCGGACCAGACGCCTGACTCCCCTCGCGGCCCGGGAGAGCCGCTCCCCGATGGTCCGGTCACGTTCGATCTTCCCCTCGGCCCGCTCCGTCTGCGCATCGTCGATCTGCCCACCGCGTGGCACCCGTTCGTCGAGGAGAACTACGCCCCGTTCGCCGAGCCGCCCACCGCGTCGGCCCCGGACCTGGTGGTGCACTGCACACCGGGTGCCGGCATCGTGATCCCCCTGCCCGGCCCGGGTGGGACTCCGGTGATGCAGGTCGACGCCCTGGACGGCGTGGGCTGCCATCGCATCCGTTCCCACTGGCAGGACGGCGAGGTGGACCTGGAACGGGGCGAGGCTCGCCTCACACTGACCAGTTGCGAGGCGATCCCGTTGCGGATGTCGCTGGAGAACTTCCTCCGCGTCGCCGGCCAGCTCATGTTGCCCCGCCGGGATGCGTTCCTCCTGCACTCCGCCGGCATCCTCGATGCGGGCCGGTGCTTCCTGTTCTTCGGCCACTCGGGCGCCGGCAAGAGCACGGTCACATCCCTCTCGGCACCCCGATCGGTGCTCTCCGACGACATGGTTCTCGTGGACGTGTCAGGTGAGACGACCCGCGTGCACGCCGTTCCCTTCTTCGGCGCCTTTCCGCCCGAGCAACGCACGCGGGGCGCCTACCCGGCGGCCGCGGCACTCCGACTCCGACAGGCCGATGAGAACCGCGTCGAGACCCTGTCCCGGGCCCGGGCCGTGGCCACGGTGACCTCCAGCGTGCCGTTCGTCCATGACCTCGGGCTGACGAACGATCATCTGACCGACCTGCTGGTCCGCTTCTGTCACCAGGTCCCGGTGGCGGACCTGCACTTCACGCGCTCGACCCGCTTCTGGGAACCGCTGCACCAGAACTTCGGCGATGCCTGACCGACCCCGGGCGGTCCCGTCCAGGAGCCGCCGGTTGGCACTCCCTCTCCTCGTGGTGCTCCTCGCCGGCTGCGCGCCGGACCTCGACACCGCGTGGCGCCAGCGCGTCGTGGACCGTGCCGACGCGCGCGTCCTCGACCCGGCGGTCTGGGAGACACTGTATGCGCAGGCCCCGGACGCGGCCGGCCGGGCGCAGGTCGTGCGCGGCCTGGGGCAGGTCCGCGCTCCGGCGCTGGCACCGCTCCTGTCTCGCTGGTGGAACACCGCACCCTCGGAGCCGGTGCGCGAGGAGATCCTCTTCGCCCTCGGGCAGTGCAAGGCTCCCGGCTCGCGGGCCCTTCTCCGCCAGGCGCTCGCCGACGACGCCGCCCCGGTGCGCGCCCGGGCCGCCGAGGCACTCGGCAAGTTCGCCGACTCCACCGATGTCCCGCCACTCACCGCGCGTCTGGATGACGCCAGTGCCGCGGTGCGCGGCGCCTCTCTGCTGGCGCTGGTGCGCCTCCGCGGCCGGCGGGCGGCGCCGGCACGACCGCTGTCTCCGGAGAACACCACCCGGCTGCGCGACGCCCTGATCGAGCGGCTCGCCGACGCCAGCGCCGACGTCCGGTGGCGGGCGGCGTATGCCCTCGCGGAGATCGAACTCCCCGGCCGGCTGGGGACACTTCTGGATCTCGCGATGGATGAGGATGCCCGCATCCGGCTGTTCGCCGTGCGCGCCCTCGGCCGCCTGCGCGGGGAGACGGACCGGCGCCGGCGGCGGCTCGAGGCCGTCCTCGGCAACGACACCAGTCCGCACGTCGCCGCGGCAGCGGCAACCGCTCTCGGCGCCCTCGCGGACGCCCGCGTCCTCCCGGTCCTGCTCGATGCGGCGAGACGCGCCGGCCAGGCGGCGGACCATCACATCCGGGCGGCCGCTGTCACCGCCCTGGCACGGCTGCCACCGGATGCGCCCCGCCTGGCGACATCCGGATGCTCCGCGCGGCTCATCCGCGCCACCGACGACCCCTCGGCGCGGGTTCGCGCCGCGGCGCTGGCGACGCTGGCGGCCTTGTTTCCGGAGCAGGCGATGCCGATCCTGCGACGCCACGCAGCGGCCGCCTCGGGGCTCGCCCGGGCGGCTGCGGCGACGGCCGCTGCCGGCCTGCCCCCGGCGGCTGCCGCCGGCATCACCGCCGGGCTGCTCGACGACCCCGTGCCAGCCGTGACCGCAGCCGCGCTCACCACCCTGGCCGCGATTCCCGGCGAGGAGGAGACGGCGCGCGATGCCGCTCTCCGCGGCCTGGCCAGACCGGATGCGGCGGTGAAGGGAACCGCCCTCGCCATCCTGTCCCGGGTCGGACGCGACGAGGATCTTGCCGCCATCGACGCAGCATTCATCGCCGCGGCAGGCAGCGCCGGCATCGAGGTCCGCGAAGCCGCCGTCGAGGCGGCCGCCTCTCTCTCTGCCCCGCCCGCGCGCGACTGGGTCCGGAAAGCGCTGGACGATCCCGACGTGGCCGTGCGTCGCCGCGCGGCCGAGCATCTCGACCGCGCGACACCCGGCCGGGAGTGGATCGCCGGTGAGAACCGCCCCTCGTCCGTGGCCGTCCAGGCCGGCATCCCGTGTCTGGCCGGCGAGGCGAGACCGCGTGTGCGCCTCGAGACAACCGCCGGCACCATCGACCT
The DNA here is from genome assembly GCA_046757965.1 of Acidobacteriota bacterium. Taxonomy (GTDB): domain Bacteria; phylum Acidobacteriota; class Polarisedimenticolia; order SMYD01; family SMYD01; genus JBHHZI01. The sequence continues at coordinate 4,554 of JBHHZI010000075.1, forward strand.
GGAACTGTTTCCGGATGACGCGCCGCGGCATGTGCGCAGCTTTCTCACCCGGGCCCGCGCCGGTCTGATGGACGGGCTGCCGTTTCACCGGGTGGTGAGCGGCTTCGTGGTGCAGGGCCTCGACGCGCAGGGAGATGGCTGGGGAACTGCCGGCGTGTTCCTGCGCGACGAGATCAACCCCCACCTCTTCCGGGCAGGCGCCGTGGGGATGCCGAACTCGGGACCGGACAGCGGCGGCAGTCAGATCTTCATCACCCATGTTCCGACACCGCATCTGGATGGCGCCTACACGGTGTTCGGTCAGGTGGTGTCGGGCCTGGAGGTCGTCGACGCCCTGGATGTGGGAGACATCTGCGGCCGGGTCACGATCGTGCGGTGACCTGCGTGCCCGTCCGGCGGCCTCCCGACCGGACCTTGCCCAGCCAGTAGTTCACCGGGTGCCCGCGGCGCAGCCACGAGAAGGCGCGACCGCGGCGGCGATCCATGCGCCGCAGATAGCTGCGCAGCCCCTTGTGCCTGGGATCCAGCTTCAGCCCTCGCTCCAGGGCGGCCAGTCCCTGCGAGCGGCGCCCGGCCATCATGTACACCTTGCCGAGATTGAGAAACAGGTCGGCGTTGAAGAACTCGCGGCGCGCCGCCACCTCGCAGGCCTGCACGGCTTCCCGGGTGGCGCCCTGGCTCAGCGCCACGCTCAGCCCGTAGTACGACAGGTAGCGCATCTTGGGCTGCCCGTTGCCGCGCTGGCGTTCCATCTGCATGGCCTCCTCGAAGCAGGATGCGGCATCGACATGGCGCGCCTCGACGAGCGCCACCAGTCCCTCGCGGTAAGTCCGTTCTGCATCCAGGATAGTCATCAGCATCCCCTTCGAGTATTCGCTCTCGAAGATGCATATACGGGGATGCGGAAAAATATCTATTACAATTACGATAGACCCATGGAAGAGACGCCACCGACGGGACTGGCTCACGCCCGCTCTGGGCCCCAAGACCCGCCATCGCGCGGTCTTCGCGTACTGAGAAGACGCAGGTCGGGCCCGCAACCGTTCCGCCGCCCTTCAGCGCCCGTCCCCATCTCCTCCCACAACAACAATCTGCGCACCACCATGGGTGGACATGCCGTGTGGGGTGGATCAACAATCCGGGCGCACCCATGGCCAGGATGAACCGCAAGAAACGCCTCCTCCTCTTCGCCTCCGCCGGCATCGTGCTCCTCGCGCTGGTCGTGGTGCTCATCCTGCCCGCGGTCATCGATGTCAACCGCTATCACGACACCATCGAGTCGGCGGCGACCGGCGCCCTCGGCCGGCCGGTGCGACTCGGCAGGCTGCATCTATCCCTCTTCCCGCGCATTGCCCTGACCGTTGATGCGCCGGCTCTCGCCGCCACGCCCGCCGAGGGCGGCGGGGATCTGGTCAGCGCCCGGCGGGTCGAGGTGGGCGCCCGGTTGCTGCCGCTGCTTCGCGGCCGGCTGGAGGTCACCGGCATCGTGGTGCGGGAGCCGGTCGTCGATGTGCGCCGCACGGCCGACGGCGGCTGGAACCTGGCCGGGCTGCTCGGGGGCAGCGAGGCGTCCGGCTCCCCGGGCGATACCACCGCGCCCCCGTCGGTGCCCATCACCATCGAATCGCTGCAGATTCGCGACGCCCATGTCAACCTGGTGAATGTGGGGTGGCCGCAGGAGACCGGCACGTTGCCCATCGCGGCCTCCGCCGACCTCCACCTGGAAGGAGAGATGACCGGCGATCTGAATGCCAGCGGAACGCTGCGCCTGACCGGCGACGTGCCACTGCCGGCCGCGGCTGATACCGGGGAGGCCGCGTTGCCGGTGAAGATGACCATCACCTTCGGCCTGGCGATGGCGCACGGCGGCGAGCAGGTCACTTTCGACCCCCTGGACATCGACATCAACGGCAGCGTCCTGCACCTGGGCGCCCAACTCGGCGCGGCGGGCGGGCTGACCGGCCTGACGGTGAAGCCCTCTCGACTCGATGCCGCCCTGCTCCGCCAGGCGCTGGTGGCCGCGGGTTCGGCCCCGGCCATGGTGTTCTCCTCGCCACAGCCGGTGGAGATCTCGGCCACCCTCGGGCCGGGCGGCCTGACCCCGGCCGCCGGCGGCGTTCCGGATCTCTCCGCCCGTCTGACGGTGCACGACTTCACCTTCCAGCACCCGAGCATGGCGCAGCCGATGACCGGGGTCTCCGGCACGGTCGGCATCGACGGCGAGACGGTGACGGTTCGGTCTCTGGCCGGCACCCTCGGCGACAGTGACATCGCCGGCGACCTGACCGTGGTCGGTCTCGACGCACCCCGGGTCACCTTCGACCTGCACTCGACGCGGGCCGACTTCTGGCAGCTCTTCTCGTTCGTCGGTGGTGGACCGGCCGTCCCCGCTCCCACCTCGTCGCCCGGCACCCCACTTCTCACGCCGCTGGATCGCCTGCAGGCGCGGGGGCAGATCCGGATCGACACCGGCACCTTCCAGACCCTCGACTTCAGCAAGCTGGTCGCCTCACCGGCCATCGACGGCCACCGCATCCGTCTGGATCCGCTCGAGATGAATCTCTATGGCGGCCGGTTCGCCGGCAAGGCCCGGCTCGATGCCGACAAGACGCCGATGGCGTTCACCATCGAGAGCCATCTGGCCGGCCTCGATACCGATGCCCTGCTCGCCGACAATCTCGATCTCGCCGGCACGCTTTCCGGTTCGCTGACCGCATCGCTGTCGGTGGCCGGTGCAGGCGCGGACCTCGATGCGATCCTCTCCAGCCTGTCCGGCGGCGGCGATCTGGCGATCGTCGACGGCCACATCGGCCACCTCGAGATCCTGGGCATGCTGTCGAACGCCAGTGGCCTCTTCGGGGAGCAGAGTCTGGCCAGCCTGACCGGCGCGATGGGCCAGGAAGGGACAACGTTCAGCCGGCTGGCGGCTCACCTGTCCCTCGACGGGGCCACGCTCACCGGCCGGCCGGTGTCGCTGGTCACGCCCGAGATCGCCATCGACGGCGACGCCTCGCTCGATCTGCTGGCCGCCACCCTGGGCGGCAACCTGGATGTGGTCTTCTCCGAGACGCTGAGCCGGACGATGCGTGCCGAGAACAGCCGCGCGGCCAGCACCTTCTGGGATCCCGCGCTCGGGCGCGTTCATCTGCCCATGACCCTCTCGGGTCCTCTGGATGCGCCCGTTCCCGGCATCGACTGGGGGGATGCCACGACCCGCCTGGCGAGGCGGAAGGTCGCCGGGAGGGTGGGCGGCACGCTGGGCAAGCTCATCGGGGGAAGAACGGCCAGCCCACCGGAGGCGGCCCCGACACCCGCGGCGGACACGCCGTCCGGCGGCGACGCGACCGGGTCGACCCTGCGCGCCGAGATCACCTCGGCCAGCTGGAGCCGGTCCCTGCTGAAGCAGGATCTGAAGCTGGCGGGCCGCGTCCTCGGCGCGGGCATCACCACGGCCCGTCTGCAGGTGAGCGATGACAGCGGCCGGGTGATCCGCTCCGTCGATCCGTTACCGGAGGTGTCCGCGTTCCTGGCCGCAGCCGGCGACCCGGCCTCGCCCGCCGCCATCGGCTGGAGTCACGAGATCGACGGCAAGAAGCTGCTCCTCGCCCGTTTTCCGCTGACCGTCACGTTGACCGTCGCCGGTGCCGGCGGCCAGCAGTCCCAGACCACGCAACGCGTCGACCGGTAGTTCACAGCGTTCACGACGCGGCGATTTGAGCATCCCATGACCGGGACAGAGCGGCGCCGGGCGAGTCCTCCCGGCGAGACGCCTTGCCGGGCGACTACAGGATGACGCCGAGGATGGCGAAACCGATCAGGGCCGCCCCGGCGGAGAGGAGCGCGTAGGGCATCTGCGTGCGGACATGGTCGATGACGCCGGTTCCCGTCGCCAGGGACGCGACCACCGTGGTGTCACTGATCGGGCTGGCGTGGTCGCCGAAGATGCCGCCTGACAGGCAGGCGGCCAGGAACGGCGCCACCGGCAGGGCCAGGCTGGCCGCCGCCGGGACGGCGATGGGAATCGTCATGGCGAACGTCCCCCAGCTCGTGCCCGTGGCGAACGCGATGGCCGCGGAGACCAGAAAGGTGGCCGGCAGCAGCACCGGGGCGACGGGGAAGGCCTGGAGCCGGTCGGCCAGCCACAGTCCGGTGCCGAGCTGGGCGCAGATGGCGCCCAGAGCCATGGACAGCACGAGGATCAGCACCGGTCCCAGCAACGATTCCATGCCACGGATGCCGAGGCGCACCAGCTCGGGAACGGTGGCCAGGCGCTGCGCGCGGATCAGGATCCAGGCCGCGATGTTGCCCGCCAGCACCGCCCAGAGCGCGCTGGTGGACCCCGAACCGGCGCCGAGATCGCCGCCGCCGGTGATGAACAGACCCACCGGCATCGACGCGATCATCACCGCCAGCGGCACGACCATGTTGACGGCGCGAGGTGGTGCGGCGGCCGGTGGCCTCGCCGCAGAGGTCGGCATGGCCTCGGGGAAGGCGGTCGGGACGGCCGCCGCTGGCTCCCGGCGCCGGCCCGCATGACGCATCGGCCCGATCGACCAGCCGGTCCAGGCCACCACGCCGGCCAGGACGAGGGCCACGATGGCATAGAGATTCAACGGGATGGCCGCGGCGAAGATGGCCAGCGGGCGGTCCAGGTGCTGCGCCTCGAGCAGGCCGAGGATGAACGCGCCCCAGGCGTTGAACGGGATCAGCACACACACGGGAGCCGAGGTGGAGTCGGCCAGATAGGCAAGCTGTTCCCGGGGAAGCCGGTGGCGGTCGAACAGCGGCCGGCCAACGGCACCGGTGACCAGCAAGGTCACGTTCGACTCGACGAAGATGACCACGCCGGTGATCCACGCCAGGAGCCGGACTCCCCGCGGCGTGCCGGCCAGTCCACGGCGCTCCAGCGCACCGACCATCCCCGCCACACCCTGGAACGTCTCCAGGTAGAGCACCAGCGGTCCGATGAGCAGGCAGAAGAGAAGCACCCGCGCATTGCCCGGCTCGGTGGCCGCCTGCACGATGATCTCGACGGTGCCGGCGGTGCCGGCGAGAGGATGGCCGCCGGTGACCAGCAGCGCGCCGATCCAGATGCCGGCCAGCAACGACAGATGGACCTGCCGGGTCCTCACGGCCAGAGCGATCGCCACCAGCGGGGGCAGGAGAACCCAGGCGCTCGGCCCGCCGCTCACCTCGGGCCCGTCGACTCGCCGGGCCGGGCGCCGTACCGGGGGGCCAGGCTCGACGCGCCGGCGGGATGAGACGGCACGGCGGCCACGGCGGCCTCCTGATCGGAGAATCCCGGCACGGTCCCACAGGCCGCCGGTGCGGGTCCGCCGTGCGCCTCGACGAGACGCTGCACCCATGCCTGAAGCGCCCGGCGGCCGGCCGTCACCCGTCCCGCGGCGGCCGGCAAGGCGACACCGAAGAAGAGCTCTCCCTCGGGCGTGCGTGCGACACCGGCCAGGGCGACCACGCCACCGTCGGTGCGCGACAGGGTACCGGTCTTGGCGATGATGGCGCGCGCCAGATCTCCCTGGCCCAGGCCGGGGTGATGGGTCAAGGTCCCCGGCGAACACCCGGCCACCGGCAGCACGGCGTCCGCCGGGAGCCCCAGATCATCCAGTCGTTTCACGTGCAGGCGCACCAGCGCAACGATCTGTCTCATGCTCATCCGGTTACGCCCCTGGCCGGAGAGGGTCGCCAGGCAGATGGGCGCCGGACCGCCGGCCAGTTCTCCGTCCAGCCAGGCCGCCAGGTCCGCCGCCGGGCCGAGCCGCCCGGCCAGGCGGTTGATGTCGTTGTTCGACCACGCATCGAAGCGGCGCAGGATGCCCAGCAAGGAACCGGAGCGGTGGACCAGCAGGGGCCGGAGCGTGTTCTCGCCGGCCGGCTGGCGTGTTGCCCCCTCGACCACCACGGCAGGGGGCGGCCCGGCGAGCCGGCGCCGCAGACGAAACGCCTCCCAGCTCTGCCGCGTCGGCCCGTCCCATCGCGACGGGTCGAGGGCCCGCGTGAGGCGGGCGGTCATCTTCCCGGCGCGCCGCGTCCGCTCCTCCTCCGAGCCGCCAGCCCGGCCATGTTCCCAGCCGATCCAGAACGGGCCGTTGACGAGGACGCGGCCACGGACGCGATGCACTCCCCGATGGTTGCATGCCGCGGCCACCAGGAAGGCGTTCTCCACCTGAAAATCCGGGTCGCCGCCACCGCTGATGATCAGATCGCCATCGACGATGCCGTCGCGGAGGGCCCCGCGCACCCCGATGCCGGTCTCGAAGCGAAACTCCGGTCCGAGACGTGCGAGTGCCCAGGTCGAGGTCGCGATCTTGATGAGGGATGCCGGGTTCATCGGCCGGTCCGCGCTCTGGCTGGCGACGATACTGCCGTCCGGCCGCTCGGCATGAAACACCAGCTCGGTCACCGGGACGGGCGGCCGCGTGGGGGCCGACGGCGCGGCACCTGGCACGACCATCAGCGCCAGCCCGGCGAGCATGGCGGCCATCTCACTCATCGTCGCCGATGGACCGGCGGCGCTGCTTCACCTCACCCCGACGACGCTTGGCCGCCACCCGGTGACGCCGGTGCGCTGCCGGGACGCGTGTCGGAACCCGCCGGCGACGCGTGGCCAGGGCTGCGGCCAGCAGCGCCGCGAAGCGGTCCACCGCCGTGCGGCGATTCGCGGCCTGGGATCGGTGCACCTGCGAGGTGACCCGCAGGATGCCGGCCCGCGTCACCCGGGTGGCCAGGCGATGCTGCACGCGCCGCTTCTGGGTTGCCGACAGGGTTGGCGAGGCCACCACGTCGAACAGCAGCGTGGCGCGACTGCTGACCTTGTTGACGTGCTGGCCCCCCGGACCGCTGCTGCGGGAGGCGACGAACCTGATCTCCCGCCGCGGAATGGCCAGCTCGTCAGTGATCGGGATCGGGTCAGGCGCCACGCAGACGGTCCACGACGCCGCCGCGGACCTCGCGGCCTCCGGGCCGGGCGGGCGGCGCGGCGCGCAGTATAACACCCAGAAAATGGTGGTAAGATGCGCGCCCATGGCTCGCAGCAAGCAGGAGAGTGTGCCGTCCTCGCCCCTGATCGAGGCGCGCGTGCTGCTGGAGGTCTGCCCGCCGTCCCTGCGGGACAAGGAGAAGGCGTATGCCGTGCTGCGCCACAGCTTCTCCTGTTACAACTCCTTCCACGCGGTGAGCGTGCCGGACCTGCAGGATGAGGGCGAGTTCCAGCGCAAGCGCGACCGGGTTTCCAACCAGGAGTTTGCCGCCTGGCTCCGTGACCTGACGGAGAAGCCGCTCGGCCTGTACAAGGTGTCTGTCGGGTGTGACGAGGCCCGGTTTCACACCTGGCTGGACCGGGCGGCGGAGCTCGGCTGCAACGACGTCTTCCTGGTCGGCGCCGACTCCAGCGACAAGACACACCATCCCCCTCGCTCGCCGGACATGCTCTCCATCCGGACCTCCGCGGACCTGGCCCACGGCCGGGGTTTTCGCTGCGGCGGCATCATCATCCCCACGCGCCGCGCGAAGTTCGCGGCCCGCCCGGCCTCGGTGGACGAGACCGATCGACTGCTGGCAAAGATCCGTGACTGCCGCCTGGGATTCTTCTCCACCCAGATCCTCTACGAGAGCGAGTGGATGTGCTGCCTGCTTCTCGACATCGTGCGGACCGCGGCCATGGAGGAGATCCCCAAGATCTTCCTCACGTTCTCGCCGTTCGTGTGCGCCGAGGACATCGCGTTTGCCAAGCAGGTTCTGGGCGTCTACGTGCCCGGCGATGTCGAGCGCATGCTGCGCGGCTCACGCAGCATGCGCGAGGCCTCGATCAGCACGCTGCTGAGCGTATGGGAGAGGATCTCCTCGTTCGCCACCGATATCGGCTTTCCGTCCGACCGCCTGGGAGTGAACGTCGAGTATCTCGATTCGCGCAACCCCAGAAATGTCGACGCCGCCTTCGAGCTGGCCGAGGAATTCGGGCGGATGCTGCGCCGCTACTGACGCGAATACCCGGAATGCCCCCGGCGCTCCGGCCGGGTCAGGCCTGCCCGACCACGTAGGCGATCCAGCCCGGGTCCGCCGCACCGCGAGCGACCCGGCGGAACACGCCGTTCCCCTCGTTCGTTGCGCGGTCGGTCATCTCCCAGAGCACGTGAACGTCCTTGAACCCGGCCTCGGTCAGGATCTCCTGCATCTCCGGCAGCGTCCACAGACGCCAGTCGTAGACGAAGGCATTGCGCAGGCGCGAGCCGTCCTTGAACGTGAAGTGGATCTTGCAGATGGCGTGGTGTGAGATGGGATCGAACGAGGCCTGGTCCCAGACGTAGGTGAAGTCCTTGTGGTCCGTCTCCTCCTCCATCTCCTCCAGGGCCTGACTGCCACCGAATGCGTCCAGCACGAACAGTCCGCCGCGGCGCAGCCCGCGGCGCACGTTGGCCGCGTAGGCACGCAGGGCCGCACGCGTCTTGAAGATGCTGTAGCTGAAATTCATCGCCGCCACCAGATCGGCACGCACGCCGCCGACGGTGACCACATCGTCGAGGAGCAGGCGGACACGGCCGCGCTGCGCCGGTTCGAGCTGGGCAAGATTGTGCCGGCGCGCCCAGTCGAGCGTCGGCGCATCCAGATCCACACCGATCGACTGGTTGTCCCGATGCAGCCTCACGAACTCACAGCACAGCCTCGCGGTGCCGCAGAAATCCTCACGAAAGCGCCGCAGCGGCCGGCCGGTGGTGCGCTTGAACAACCGGGACAGGAACAGAACATCCACGTCCGGGGACTGCACGCTGCGCTGGTAGAGGACGAACGGGTCCGCTGTCTTCGCGGTGAGCCGGTCTCGGCGCCGGCGGGTCGTCGTTTTTCTTCGCCGTCTGTGCAGTGTCGACACTCTCATCAAGCGATGATTATAGAGCCTCCCCGGCGGCTCGCAACGGCTCTCGACCCGATCCGCTACAATTCGACCCCGGCGTTCGAATAGGATTGCCTCACGGGAGGTTACGGTGCGCATGCACGAGACCGAGACGCCTGGCGAACCGGACCGGCAACAGGAACAGATCGAGGCCAAGGAGTGGCTCGATTCCCTTGATGATGTCCTCGAGCGCCGTGGCCCGCACCGCGTGCGCTCCTTGCTGCACCTTCTTCAGGCGCGCGCGGCGGAGGTCGGCATCGCGCCGCCGTTTTCAGCCAACACGCCCTACCTCAACACCATCCCCCGCAGCCGACAGGTGCCGTTCCCCGGCGACCGGGAGATGGAACGCCGCATCAAGAGCCTGGTGCGGTGGAACGCCATGGCGATGGTGGTGCGCGCCAACCGCGAGGCGAGCGGCATCGGTGGCCACATCTCGACCTACGCGTCGGCGGCCACGCTGCTGGAGGTCGGCTTCAACCATTTCTTCCGGGGGAAGGACCATCCGGAAGGCGCCGACCAGGTGTTCTTCCAGGGCCATTCCTCGCCGGGAATCTACGCACGAGCTTTTCTCGAGGGCCGCATCTCCGAGACCCAGCTCGAGAACTTCCGCCGGGAGCTGAAAGACGACGGCGGGCTGTCGTCGTACCCGCACCCGTGGCTGCTGCCCGACTTCTGGGAGTTCCCGACGGTTTCCATGGGTCTGAGCCCGATCATGGCGATCTACCAGGCCCGCTTCAATCGCTTCCTCGAGGACCGCGGCCTGGCACGACCCGATCACACCGGCCGCGTCTGGGCCTTTCTCGGCGACGGGGAACTCGACGAACCGGAGGCCCTGGGCGCCATCAGCCTCGCCGGCCGCGCCCGGCTGAACAACCTGACCTTCGTCGTCAACTGCAATCTCCAGCGACTCGACGGTCCGGTGCGCGGCAACAGCAAGATCATCCAGGAGCTGGAGGCCATGTTCCGTGGCGCCGGCTGGCACGTCATCAAGGTGGTCTGGGGAGATAGCTGGGACCCGTTGCTCGAGAAGGACGTGGACGGGATCCTGGCCCAGCGCATGGAAGAGGTCGTGGACGGCTTCTACCAGCGTTACGTGGTGGAGGACGGCGCCTACATCCGGCGGCACTTCTTCGGCACGGACCCGCGTCTTCTCGCCATGGTCGAGCACCTCTCCGACCAGCAGCTTCACAAGCTGCGCCGCGGCGGGCATGACCCGGAGAAGGTGTACGCCGCCTACCGGGAGGCGGAGGAGAACACCGTCTCCCCCACCGTCGTCCTGGCCAAGACCATCAAGGGGTACGGGCTGGGCGAGGCCGGTGAAGGCAAGAACATCACCCACCAGCAGAAGAAGCTCAACGAGGAGGAGCTGCGCGAGTTTCGCTCGCGCTTCGGCATCCCGATCTCGGACCGGGACGTGGGCAAGGCGCCGTTCTATCGTCCAGCCGAGGACAGCGCCGAGCTCGACTACATGCGCAAGCGGCGCCAGGCGCTCGGCGGCAGCGTGCCGGAGCGGAGCAACCGGGCACCGGCCCTGCCGATGCCCGAGGCAACGCTCTTCGAGGACTTTCACGGCGGCACGAACGGCAAGCCGATGGCCTCCACCATGGGCTTCGTCCGGCTCCTGGCCCGTCTCCTGAAAGATCCGCAGCTCGGTCCGCTCATCGTCCCCATCGTCCCGGACGAGGCCCGCACCTTCGGCATGGAGGCGCTGTTCCGGCAGGTCGGCATCTACTCGCACATCGGCCAGAACTACGAACCCGTGGACAAGGACACCCTCCTCTATTACAAGGAGGCGAAAGACGGCCAGATCCTGGAGGAGGGGATCACCGAGGCGGGCGCCATGTCCTCGTTCATCG
>JBHHZI010000076.1:0-15241 GCA_046757965.1 Acidobacteriota bacterium
TCCGGGTCTCGGTGCCCGGCCCACCACCGGCAGCCGGACGTTCTCATGCAGGGGTGGCATCTGCCGCCAGTTGTTGCAAGACTGTAGATGGCGTGCCGGTGGAGTGACGGGTCACTCCCAGGAGGGGCAACATGAGTACCGCACAGAAGTCGGTGAGCGACGGCCGGGTCACGGATTTTGCCAGCTATGTGAACGGACTGCCGGCGGACCTGGCCGTGGAGGCCGAGGTCAAGCGGGACATGATCGAGGAGATCCTGGAGCTCAAGGCCGCCAAGGACGTCCTGATTCTCGGCCACAACTACATGAGCCCCCTGGTGTACAACCTCTCCGACCGCGATTGCCGCGGTGACTCGCTGGCGCTGAGCCTCAAGGCCGCCCGGACCAGCCGGCCGATCATCCTGTTCAACGGCGTCGGGTTCATGGCCGAGACCGCCAAGATTCTCAACCCTGACAAGACCGTCCTGCTGGCAGACCGCCACAGCGGCTGTAGCCTGGCGGCGGGTCTGACCCGGGACGACGTGCGGACCATGAAGGCCGCCTTTCCCGGCGTGCCGGTGGTCGCCTATATCAACAGCACCGCCGCCGTGAAGGCCGAATCCGACATCTGCTGCACCTCCGCCAACGGCCTCGACGTCGTGCGATCGACCGGCGCGGACCGGGTGATCTTCATCCCGGATTCCCTCATGGGAGAAAACCTGCAGCAGGAGATCGACCGGCAGGATCTCGGGATCGATCTGATCTATCCGGGAAAATCCGGGCTGGTCAACCGTACCCAGTGCGAGGTGCACGAGCAGATCTCCGTGGAGGACATCCGCAACATCCGTATCGGACACGACATCCCGAAGAACCACCCCCGGCGTGCCGTTCTCGTCCACTGGGAATGCCATCCGGCGGTGGTGGAAGAGGCCGACTTCTGCGGGAGCACCTCGCAGATGGCCCGCTACATCGCGGAGAGACGGCCCGAGAGGGTGTTCCTCGGCACCGAGTGCGAGATGGCGGCCAACCTGAGAACCGAGTTTCCGCAGACCGAGTTCGTGCGCCTCTGCAACGTCTTCTGCCGGCACATGGCGCTGATCCGCCTGGACAAGATCCTCGCGGCGCTGCGCACACAAGACCCCGAATACGAGGTCATCATCGACGATTCACTGCGTCGGCGAGCCCTCCAGCCGATAAGGAAGATGCTCGCCCTGGCCGCCTGAGACGCTCGCCGTCCCACAGGCCAGGCCGCTCGGCCGAGGACGGGCCCGCTCCCGCAGCGAGACGCCGGCCGGGGTGGCTCAGCGAACGGGCGAGAAGGTCAGGACGTACTGGTACTCCAGCAAGTCGAGTGACGCATCCAGGCGGTAACCGGCCTTTGTGAATGTATCGCTCACGTCCCGCGCACTGATCTTGCCGTGGCCGGCTGGTGGTCCCACCGGCAGATCGCCGGGACGGAAATCCACGATCACCACGCGGCCGCCAGGGGCCAGGTCCCGGCGCAGGCGCCGGGCGTACTCCACGCGGGAGCTGATGTGATGCCACGTGTCACAGATCAGCACCACGTCGACCGCACCGTCGGGGAGACGGGGGTCGGTGACCGAGGCCAGCACAGGGATCACGTTGTCGAGGCCGGCCGACTCGGCGCGGTCCCGCAGATGGACGATCATCCCGGGCTCGAGATCGGAGGCGAACACGGCACCGGTCGATCCCACCGCGCCCGACAGCCTCTCGAGGAAGTAGCCGGTGCCCGCTCCCACGTCGGCGACCCGCATGCCCGGCTCCAGATCAAGGGCCTTGATGACCTCGGCGGGTTTCTGCCACGCATCCCGTTCGGGCGCATCGAAGATGCGGACGAACCGGGACACGTCCGCGAAGGAGTGCTGCACGCTGTCCTGCGCCACGGCCAGGCCCGACGGGCACACTCCGAGCGCGAGGAGAGCGACGAGACCCGCGCCGACCGGGTGACGCCGCCGCGGGCGACCTGGTGAGCCATGGCCCCGGCGGGCCGTTCGATGGATCTGTTCTTCGCTCATGAGGCTCCTCCGTCGATGATGAAACATCGTAACACGGCGCCGTCATCGGCGTGTCGCGCCGCCGATGACGGCAGCGGCACCGGGCCGTGTCGTCAGACCGGCGCACCGGTCCGGGGTGCCCGGCCGGTGGCCGGCCGCGAGGAATCGGGTGCGCGAGGCCGGCGCAGAATCCGTGAGAAAAGACGCCTGAGATCTTCCATCACCAGGTAGCCGGCAGGGATCAGCACGAGAGTGATCGCCGTGGAGAACAGCACGCCGAATGCCAGGGACACCGCCATCGGGATCAGAAAGCGCGCCTGCATGCTGCGCTCCATCATCAGCGGGGACAGTCCGGCGAATGTCGTCAGGGACGTCAGCAGGATCGGCCGGAACCGGGCCACGCCCGCTGCCCTCACGGCGGTCTCGAGCTCCGCCTTGGTGGCGCGATGACGGTTGATGAAATCGACCATCACGAGGGCATCGTTGACCACCACGCCGGCCAGGGCCACCAGCCCGAACATCGAGAGGATGGTGAGGTCCAGTCCGATGAGCATGTGACCCCACACCGCCCCCACCAGGCCGAACGGGATGGCGAGCATGATGATCACCGGCTGGCCATAGGAACGCAGGGGAATGGCCAGCAACGCGTAGATCATCAGGAGCGCCAGGATGAATCCGTCGGTGAGACCGGCGATGGTCTCCCGCTGCTCGGCCTGCTGGCCCTCGAACGTCGCCTGCACGCCCGAGTGCGCCGCCAGCAGGCCCGGAAGAACGTCTTCCTCGACGGCGCCGATGATGGCGCCGGGCGTGGCCAGACGGTCGTCCACGTCGGCGGTGACGTTGATGGCCCGCCGCCGGTCCACCCGCTTGATCGACGCGTATCCACGACCGGCTCGCACCCGCGCCACTTCCGAGAACGGGACCTCGACACCGGCGGGGGTGCGGATGTGCATCGTCTCGAGATCGCCGACGGAGCGCCGATCGCCCGCGGGGTAGCGCACCATCACGCGCACATCGTCACGTCCTCGCTGTATCCGTTGCACCTCCTCGCCGTAGAAGGCCTGGCGCACCTGACGGGCCAGGTCACGGAGCGTCAACCCCAGCGATGCGGCGCCGGGAGCCAGAGCGAGCCGGATCTCCTGCTTGCCCTGCCGGAAAGAGTCGGCGATCTCGTTGACCCCGGTATAGGTGGCGAGACGCGCCTTCAGTTCGGCGGCAGCGGCCTGGAGATCCGCCAGATCCGGGCCGGTCAGCCGCACGTCGATGTCATCTCCCGGCTGGAAGATGGACGCCGAGAACCGCACCTCCACGGCGTCGGCAATCGGCCCTGCGGCAGCTCTCCAGCGTTCCACGATGGTGTCCGCGGACACCGGACGCCTTTGCGCCGAGATCATCTCGATGGTGACCTCGCCCAGGTGCGACGACGTCTCCCGGGCCACGAATCCACCGGCATTCTGGCGCTGGATTCGACTGAACGGCTGCTCGCCAATGGCGGCCACCGTGTCCCGGAACAGCTCCATGCCGGTCTCGTTCCGCAGGGCGGCGTCGACCTCGGCCGCCGCGGCCTCGAGATGCGATACGGCCGCCGACGTGACCTCCACGGGCGTTCCCGGCGGCATGGTCACCGCCACCGAGATCACGTCGGATTCGACGTGGGGAAAGAACAGGAACCGGACGGCTCCCCCCCCGATCAGGCCGACGGTGAGCAGCAGAAGGGCCGCGCCGGTGGCAAGGGTCAGATAACGCCACTCGAGCGCCCACGTCAGGGTCGGGACATAGATCTTCTTGATGAACGACTCCAGGCCGTCCACCACGTGAGACTGCGCCCGCCTCCACAGGCTGGCGTCGTGATCCCTCGGCCGGTAATGGGAGAGATGGGCCGGCAGGATGAAGAGAGACTCCGCCAGGGACCACAGCAAGCACGGGATCACGACAAGCGGGATGACACGCATGATCTTCCCCGTGGTGCCGGATACCAGCACCAGGGGGACAAATGCCGCCACCGTCGTCAGGACGGCGAAGACCACCGGCAGGCTCACCTCGCAGGTGCCCTCCACCGCGCCCCTCACCCCGTCTCCGGTACGATGCTGGTGAGTGAAGATATTCTCGCCCACGATGATGGCGTCGTCCACGACGATCCCCAGGACGAGGATAAACGCAAACAGCGAGATCAGGTTGACGGATAGATCCATCCACGGCATCACCCACAGCGCCCCGAGAAACGCGAACAGCAACCCCAGGCTGACCCAGAACGCCAGCCGGAAGCGCAGGAACAGGGCCAGCGTGATGAAGACGAGGATGAACCCGTTCCGGCCGTTCCGGATCATCAGGTCCAGGCGATCCCGGAGGATGGTCGCGGCGTCCTGCCAGGCGGTCACCTGCACGCCGGGCGGCATCCGCTTCGTCGCGTCGACGACATACTCGTGCACCGCGCTCGAGATGCCCAGAGCACTCTGGTCCCCGGTCCGGTACACCTCCACGGTCACGGCGGGCTTGCCGTCGAAGCGGGCGAACTGGTCGGTCTCCTCGAACCCGTCGACGACGTGGGCCACCTCGCCGAGGGTGAGCTGGGTGCCGTCCGGGCGGGACACCAGCACCAGGTCCTCGAATTCCCGGGCGTCGTAGGCCTGCCCCTTCGACCGCAGCAGGATCTCGCCACCTGACGTGCGCAGCGACCCACCGGGGAGATCGAGCGATGACCGCCTCACCGCATCCGCGACGAAGTCGAATGTCAGGGCGTGCCGTCTCAGCTCCTCCTCCGACACCTCGATGGAGATCTCGTACGGACGGGCGCTGGCCAGGTCGACCAGAGTGATGCCGGGAAGCGCGGAGATCTCGTCACGGACCTGCTCGGCAAGGTGCCGGAGGGTGCGCTCGCCGGCGTCTCCCGACACCGACACCATGATGACCTGACGGCGATTGGTGATCTCCCGCGTGATCGGCTTCTCGGTCTCCTCGGGAAAGGTGTCGATGGCGTCGACCCGCGCCTTGATGTCATCCAGCACCTGGCGGGAATCCGCGCCGGCATCCAGTTCCACGGTGACCGTCCCGACACCCTCGGAAGCCACCGACGTCACCTCCTTGACGCCGTCGAGACCATCGATTGCCTCCTCGATGCGGATGCACACGCCCTCCTCCACCTCCTCTGGGGCAGCGCCGCGGTAGGGCACCGTCACCGTCACGAGGTCCAGGGCGAACTCCGGAAAGACCTCCTGCTTGATCGAGAACATCGTCAGGACGCCGCCCGCCATCACCAGGGCCATCAGCAGATTGGCGGCGACGCGGTTGCGGACAAACCAGGTGATGCCGCCCATCACGAGCCTTCGACGCGCACGCGCATGCGGTCGGTCGCCGTGGGCAACAGCGTCAGGCAGACCCGGTCCCCATCGGCCAGACCCGCCTGCACGATGACATCCGTTCCCTGGCGTCGCAGGATCACCACCGTCTTCCCGTGCAGGCGGCCGCCGTCATCCACCACCATGACGTGACCCTCACCCCGCACGGCAGAGCGGGGGATGACGGCGACGCCTGACACCGTCCGGCCACGAATCTCGGCGTCGACGAACATTCCGGCCGCCAGCGGCGGCCGGTCCGGGTCATCACCCCGGCCGTAAGGGTCGTCCACGGACACCACCACGTGCACCATGCGGCTGCGGGGGTCGATCTCTCCCTCGGTGCGCACGATGCGCCCCTGCCAGGCGTGGACCCGTCCGGCGAATTCGGCCCGCAGAACGACCGCCGGACCGGTGGTGCGATCCCCTTCTTCACCCCGGAAGCGCGGCGGCAGGTCCAGGAATGCCAGTTCCCGGTCCGCCAGGGGAAGACGAACCTCGGCGGAATCGATGGCATAGATGGTGCCCAGCGCCGTACCCGGGGCGACATACTGACCGATGTCGACCGTCTTGGAGCGCACGCGCCCGGCGTACGGCGCCCGGATCTCGGTCCGGGCAAGATCGCGGCGGGCTCGAGCCAGTCCGGCCCTGGCGGCGGCGACAGACGCCGTGGCCTCGGTGACCTGCGGCTCCCTCACGGTGAGGGGCGTCGGCTCGCCCTCGCCCAGCTCGCCCCATTCCCGCCGGGCGATCTGCTGTTCCGCCCGCTCCTGAGCCAGGCGCAGTTCCTCGCGGGCCACCGCAGCCTCGGCCTCGACCACCGCCTCCCGGTAGTCACTGCCGTCGATCCGGAGCAGCACGTCGCCATTCTCGAAGAACCCGCCGGCAACAAACGACGGCGCAACATCGATGACCCGGCCGGCCACCTCCGGCACCAGCACCGATTCGGTGCGCGGACTCACACTCCCCTGGCTGTTCACCGTGAGCTGGACATCCTCGAGATGAACCGTCTGCACGCGGACCACCGGAAGAGGGACTTCCGGCATGACGACCTCGGCCATCGGGCGGGCCCGGTACATGGCCAGGGCCGCCAGGCCGGCCAGGACGAGAACGACCAGCGGCAGGATGATGCGCGCGGCGCGTTTCATCGCCCGGCGCCTTCCGACCGGCCGGCGTCACCGGCGGCCGGCGCGGGCGCGCCGGTGCCGGTGCGACCGGTGCGGATGTCGAAGCCGCCGCCCAGCGCCAGGTGGAGATCGATCCGGTTGTCCAGACGGAGCCGCCGCAACCGGAGAACGTCGCCACGAGTCGCCAGCTCCCGGGTCTGCGAATCGAGCACGGTGAGATAGTCCCCCACGCCGGCGGCATAGCGCTCCTCGGCCAGCCGACGCGCCGCGGTCAACTGGCGGGCCGACTCGGTCTCGTGAGCTTCCCGCTCCGCCAGGAACGTGCCCGCCGCCAGCGAGGCCTCGACCTGGGCGTACGCCGTCAATGCGGTCTGGACATACTGTTCCCGGGCCTCCCGCACCGAGGCGTCGGCCAGATGGACTCCGGCGCGCAGCTTGCCGCCTGCAAACAGCGGCTGGGTGAGTCCGGCCAGGAGACTCCAGACGCGAAAATCCCCGTCCACCAGGTCGCGTAGCTGATTGGACGCGGTGCCGCCGGAACCGGTCAGGGTCAGGCTGGGAAACAGTGCCCGCCGCGCGGCGACGGCGCGCGCGTCCGCCGCCGCCAGCCGTCGCTCCGCCCCCACGAGATCCGGGCGCCGTGCGATCAGATCCGCCGGCAGAGCGGCCGGCACCGGCTGCGGGATCCGGGGAAGGTGGGGCGGCTCCCCGGCCGGCAGAAAGGAGGCCGCCGGATACCGTCCCATGAGGAGATCGAGACGGCGCAGGGCCCCGTCCTTCTCCTGCAACCGTTGCGCCAGCAGCGCCTCGGCGGCGGCCAGGTTCGAGGCCGCCAGCCGCAGCTCGATCGCCGGACGCAGACCGCGCGCAAAGCGCGCCCGGATCTGCTCGGTCAAGATGCGGCGACTGGCCACGGTGTCACGGGCCAGCGCGACCTGTTCCGACGCTTCCACCACGGCAAACCAGGCCCGCGCCGCCTCCCCGGAGATCGACAGGCGGGCGCCGTACAGGTCCGCCTCGCTCGCCCCGACCTCGGCCAGCGCCGCCCGCGCGCCGGCCCGCAATCGCCCCCAGAGGTCGAGGTCCCAGCCCAGGTCCACACCGACGTCGTAGCGGCTCGAGGTGGTGCTCAGCACGCGGGAGAATCCGCCTGGAATCGGGAAGCCGATGAAGTTGAAACGCTGCCGGCTGAAATCGAACGTGCCACTGAGAAAGGGTTTCAGGTCCGCCCGGGTCATGCGGGCCTGCGCCACGGCCTGCTCGAGTCGGGCCGCGGCAGCGCCGAGGTCGTGGTTCTCTCGCAACGCCGTCGCGATGACGCCGTCGAGGCGCGCATCACCCAGGTCCGTCCACCACGTGGACTCATCTTCCGGCGGGCCCGCTGCGGCGCCCGCGCCGGCCATCCAGCGGGCGGGCGGGTTCAGGCCGGCGTCCGGCGGCTGCCGCGGCGGCGCCTGCACACAGGCGGTCACCAGCAACCCGGCCGTGGCACAGATCACGGCCGGCAGGAGTGCCGGCCTCGGTCCAGGCGGGACCGATCCGGCCGGCCCCGCCGCCGCCCGGCCGCGCCAGGCACCCCTCCCGGCGCCTTGATGCCGGACGCCCGGCTGCTGGCGGCTCGTTTCTGGTCGCTCCTCCGGCATGCAGTCCGCGCTAGGTCTCGCCGAGAACCTGGACCACGAGCCGGCGGTCTCGTGCACGATTGTCGAAGTCACAGAAGACGATCTGCTGCCAGGTCCCCAGGACCATCTCGCCGCCCACCACCGGCACCGTCAATGACGGCCCCAGCAAGGAGGCCCGGCAGTGCGAGAAGCCGTTGCCATCGCCCCAGCGGGCGTCGTGGTGATACTCCGGGCCGCGCGGCGCGAGCCGGTCGAACATCTCGCCAAGGTCCCGGACCAGTCCGTTCTCGAACTCCACCGTCGTGATGCCTCCGGTGGAACCGGGAGAAAAGACCGTGACGGTGCCGTTCTGCAGCCCCGACGCCGTCACCTGCGCGGCGACCTCTCCGGTGAGGTCGATGACGGTGCCGGCGCCCCGTGTGGTGAGACAGATCTCGCCGGTGTGTACCATCACGCGCCGCCTCCCCCGTCCCCGCCGCGCCGGGAGCGACGTTCCCACGCCCGTCGCAACGACCAGGCTTTTTCTCTGTACTGGCGCTCCAGATCCGCCGGCACGAGAAACCGCACCATGTCGGCCGCATACAGGGAGTAGGGCGCCAGCAGCGAATCCTCCAGCAGCGGCTCGCCGTGCGGCGGCAACGCCGTGAGCGGTACCGTCAACGCCGCGCCGATGAGCAACGCGGCCAGCAGACCGGCGACCGCCCCGGCAACGCGATCGGCCCAGCCCATCAGCACCGCCCGGATGAAACGCCGGAGCCCGTAGGCCACCAGCGCCGTGCCGATGGTGATGCTGCAGAACGCGACGAAGAACGCCGCCAGTCGCGCCCACCCGGCACTGGCGATCCAGCCGGAGAACCAGTCCGGGCCGAGCGGGGCAACGCGCAGGCCGACGAAGAAGGCCAGCAAGAAACCCAGCAGGCTGGCCCCGATCCGGACGATGCCCCACACGGCACCCACCACCGCCAGGACCACGATCAGCACGAGCAGCACGAGATCGAATGGATTCACGGGTGAATTATGTCACAGCACGAGGACCCGCTGTGGCTCGCCGCAGCCCGCTGTCAGTCACTGTCCACGACCCGGACCCCCTCGCGGGACGTGCGCTCCGCGTAGAGGTCTCCGAGGCGGCGTGTCATCGGCCCGGGACGGCCGTTGCCGATGGGGCGGCCGTCCACCTCGGTCACCGCCGCGATCTCTCCCATGGTGCCGGTGCAGAAGATCTCGTCGGCGCGGTACACCTGGGCGAAGGTCAGCGGTCCCTCCTCACAGGGAATCGACGAGGATGCGCAGATCTCGATCACCGTCGCCCGGGTGATCCCTTCCGGGCAGGCCACCGCGGCAGACGTGAAGAGAACGCCTTTCTCCACCAGGAAGATGTGCGTCGCGTTAGTCTCCGCCACGAACCCGTTCGTGTCGAGCATGAGCGCATCATCCGCGCCGGCCTGGTTCGCCTCGATCTTGGCCAGAATCGACTGGAGCAGGTTGGCGTGATGGATCTTCGGATCCAGGCAGTCCGGCGGAAAACGCCGCACACTGGACGTGATGAGGGTCAGACCGCTCCGGTCATAGACCGGCGCCTTGTGCTCGGCCAGCACGATGAGTGTCGGCCCCGACTGGTTCAGTCGCGGATCCATCCCCGAGGTGATCTTCACTCCCCGGGTCAGGGTCAGACGGATATGCACGCCGTCGGTCATGGCGTTCGCCGCCAGGGTCCGCCGGATCTCGGACGCCATCGTCTCGACATCCGGTATCGAGCTGAAGGCTAGTGCCCTGGCCGAGGCCCGCAGGCGGTCGAGATGCTCGCCGAGTTTGAAGATGCGCCCATCGTAGAGGCGAAGCCCTTCCCACACCGCATCGCCGCCCTGGACCACCGAGTCGAACGGGCTGATGCGTGCGGTGTCCCGGTGCACCAGTTCCGAGTTGATGTTGACCAGAATGTCGCGATTGCGCTCGTCGAACTCCTGCAACATCGGCCCTCTCCCGTTCCCCGGCGGGCGACGCGCGCGCCGGTCGCCGAGGCCCATCTGCCGGCAGGGTCAGCCCACCACGAGACGGTGCGCGCGGAGCTTATCGTACGCCTCGCGGCAGGCCTCGTGCAGCCCGCCGAAGCGAGCGGGCAGGGTCTGGGCCCTGGGCGCATACGGCCGGAAGCCGGTGGAGCGATTGACGGCATCGTACCAGTGCTTTCCCCAGATGCCGTCCGTCGGCTGCGGGCCTGCCGGCCAGGACAGCATGGCCGGATCGAACGGCACCTCCACGACCTCGCAGAGCCGGCGCAACATCCCCTCGGGGTCGTCCAGGAGATCGCGGGCATCGATCACCGGCGGCCAGCATGCGGTCCGGCGCCGGCTCCTCTCGAAGATCTCGAGCTGCTGGGGCAGGCCGGTGTCGGCCAGCGTCGGTTCCGGGAGATGTTGCCGCAAGGAGATGAGCATCTCCCCGGGATCGCGAATGAGGAAGGCGCTGGTCAACCGGTCCAGCCAGCTCCGGTCGATCTCTTCGAGCAGATGGTGCGCCATCTGCTTCTGATAGAAGATGCGATGCCCTGCCGGCACCGGGCCGATCAGCGTCTCCACCACCCGGCGCCAGTCGGTCTCATGGTGGCGGATCACCTCCGCCGCTCCGGGATGGCGCGCACCTGTGGCGGCCAGATAGTGGGCATAGAGCGGTTCGTCACAGACCAGCGTGTCTGCCCGGTTCCCGAAGGAGCGCATCAGGGCCGTGGAGATGGTGCGTGGGCCCGACCACATCGCCAGCCGGAGCGTGCCGGCTGGCATCATCCCTCCGCAGCCTCGGCACGGTCGGTACTCAGGGCCACCTCATGGATCTCGAGAACGTTCGACCCGGCGAACATCTCCGCCGGCGGCCGGTTGCTGTGCGCGGTACGAAACGATTCGCTCCGCGTCCAGCCCCAGAACGCTTCCTCGCTCTCCCAGGTGGTCTGGACCAGGTAGACCGCCTGCTCGTCCGAGTCCTTCCAGTCGCCGGTGGCATGGTCGAAGCGACGCCGCACGGGCCGCAGGATCAGGTTCTTGATGAACCCCGGCGCCCGATCGATGAGATGGGCCCGATGGCGAAAGCGGTCCTCGAAGTCCGCCTCGAAACCACTGGCCACCGGGATCCGGTTGGTGACAATGAACATGGGCTCCCTTTCCGTTGCGGCCGGCGCGGCGTGACGCGTATCGCCGGCCCGTTCCGCCTCGCATGATAGCGAGACGACGCCGGGCAGCACCGGACACGGCATCTCACCGCAGGCGGCACTCCACGGATGTGGAGTGCCCGGCGCGGCGAGTGGCCGGCCCTCATCCCGGTTTGTTGCGGCAACCTGTTGCACGCAGAGCACTTCAGCCAGGTTCGCCGGAGAGCGACGATGCTGGCATGCGTTGTGCTACGTGTGACGACTGAACGCGTGCTGGAGGGAACCGTGTTATTCGTCATGGATGGGGATGACACGGTTCCCCCCTTGTTCCGGGAACGAGCCGGTCACATGAGAGCGATGCCGATCACACGCCGACGGATGGTGTTCTTCATGATGGCGGTTCTGGCCGTTCTTCTGGCCCTGGCGATGCTGGCCAGCCAGATGTCCTGAATCGTCCCGGACTGGTTGACGTGACAAGATCGCTTCTGCCCGGGTTCCCCCTCGGGAGAGGCCCGGCCATCCGTTCTCCCCCCTGGGATTGACGGATGGCCGGGCCATTTTTGATCGTGCAGGCCTCAGGCCTGACCCCGGCGTCGCGGCTCAGCCGTGCAGTCCGTGATCGCGCAGCTTCTTGTACAGCGCGGCCTGGCTGATGCCCAGCGTCCTCGCCAGCTGAGCACGGGTCAAGTCCGGATATCGCGCCAGGGCCTCGACGAGAATCGCCCGTTCGGCGCCGTGCAGGCGGTCATGGAGATTCCCCACCTCCCGCGCCGGGGAACCGCCACCGCCATCTCCAGCGGAGCGGGACCGGGCGCGGAGAGTCCCCACACCCAGCAAGACGATCATGTCTGCCGCCTCGACCGGACGCTCGAACCGTTCCATGATGATCCGGGCCGCGAGCTGTTCCACCTGCCGGACATTTCCCGGCCAGTCGAAGTCGAGGTCGGCCAGCTCGGCCGCCGCCCCGGGGGCGATCTCGACCCAGCGCCCGGCATCGTGCGCGTCGAGGGCATGGCGGAGGAGCGGACCGATGTCCTCGCGGCGCTCCCTCAGCGGCGGAATGACGAGATGAGCGTAGTTCAGGCGTTCGTGCAGGTCGCGCCGGAACTGCCCCGCCTTCACCGCCGCCAGGAGATCACGATTGGTCGTGGCGATGAACCGCACATCGGCGCGTCGCTCCCGCGCCTCGCCGACCCGCTCATAGGTCTGATCCTGCAGGAGCCTCAGCAGCTTGGGCTGCAGGGCGAGGGGCAGCGCGGAGATCTCGTCGAGAAACAGCGTGCCCCCCTCGGCGCTCGCGACCTTGCCCTCCCGGTGCTCGTAGGCGTTCGTGAACGCACCGCGCCGGTGGCCGAACAACTCGGCCTCGAGCATGCCATGCTCCAGAGACGGACAGAAGACGGTCACGAACGGACCGTCCCGCCGGCTGGCGGAGTGGTGGATGACCCGGGCGAGGATGCTCTTGCCGGTTCCCGACTCGCCGAACAGGAGAACCGGGAAATCGGTGGCCGCCACCTTGCGCACGCGCTCCTCGAGATCGGACACGACGGCCGCGCGGCCCACGAACCGGCTGAAGGTCCAGGCACTCGACAGAGCCCGGCGATTCTCCTCGGTCTCTGCCCGGAGGCGATTCTCGCTGTCACGCAGGCGGTTCCGTTCCCGGACGACTTCCCGGCCGGCGCGCAGAGCTTGCAGGGCCGGTGCTGCCAGCTCGGCCAGGGATCGCATCAGGCCGAGGTGCGTGGATTCGAAGTGACGACGGTCCGATTTCTCCAGATGGATGATGGCGCAGGTGCGCGTCTGATGTCGCACCGGCATGGAGAGCACCGACGCGCTGGCCAGACTCTGTACCGACTCCTGGTGCATGAAGCGCGGGTCCTGCAGCACGTCGTCGCTGAGGAGCGGCTCGCCGGTCCGCGCCACATGGGCCAGCACGGTGCGGCTGGCCGGACCGGTCAGCGCCCTCCGCTGGCGCGGCGAGTACCGCTCGAGAACGGTGAATTCGAGACCCCCGGTGTCGCCGACCTCGATGAAGGCCCCTCGGTCGGCGGCAGTCAGCAGCACCGCCTGATCGAGGATCGTCTTCAGCGCCATGTCCGGGGTGGAGACCTGGGTGAGCACGCCATGCACCGCCGCCATCAGCAACGAGGCCGCGGTGGGGGATGGCAGACGGTTCGGATCGCCGGAAGGGGTGGTTCGGCGCTCGCCGCCGCCGTCGGGTCGGTCCTCCCCGGCGGACAGTGGGGTCTCCGGAGCGGCTGGCGGCCGCCGGAGACGATCCGATGGCCCGGTGGTCTCGTCCATGAAACAGATCCCCTGGCAAGGTTCGTTCCATTCTGCGTGAGATTGCCGTGCAGGTGCAACTGTTTTCGGTCTGTTCCCAGGGTTTCCACGGGTTTAGGAGCCGCGGCGAGGTCCGTCACCGAGCGGTTCCGGCCGCCGGGAATCCCGGAAAGCTCTCGAATCGTGGAGTCGGACTCCAGTCATCGAGAGTCCCGGCAGAGAATCCGCACGCGACTTGCCCGTCGGCTCACCGCCGGGACCGTGTCGGCCGTGAGCCGGCGACCCGGGGTCGACCGGGAACACAGGCCCTGAACCGGCCGTCCGCGCCCGATGATTCACGCCGCGACGTCTCGCCGGGCGGTTGGTCAGCGGCGCCCGGACGCAGATTCCTGTAATCGTTCGCTCGATCCTGGCGTACAATTCCGGGGTTCAGACGCCGTGACGGCGGACAATGGTGGGGGAAGCGGAGATCCCGCTCTGCTTCTTCACGTGGGAGAGAGGGTCATGCGCCCCGGTCAGGTCATCGGACACTATCGTCTCGTGGAGAAGATCGGCGAGGGGTCCACCGGCTCGGTCTGGAAGGCCGACGATCGACGGCTGCGCCGGACAGTGGCCCTGAAGATCCTGCGCGGCGGATTCGACGGAGATACGGAGACTCTGGCGCGGTTTCGCAAGGAATCGCGTTTCCTGGCCCGGATCGACCATCCGGGCGTGGCGGCGATTCACGATGTCGAGGAGTACGCCGGCCGCCCGGTCCTGGTGCTCGAGTTCGTTCCCGGCGAGTCCCTCGCCGAGTATCTGGCAGGCGGCCCCCTGGCACTGACCGAGGCGCTCCGGATCGGCATCCAGGTCGCTTCCACGGTGCATGCCGCCCATCTGTCGGGCATCATCCATCGCGACCTCAAGCCGGGCAACATCAAGATCACGCCGGACGGCACCGCCCGGGTTCTCGATTTCGGGCTGGCGAAGAGTTTCGGCGCCTCTGGTGACACGACCGAGTCCTCCACCGTCAACGGCAGCTTCCAGGGTACCGTGCACGGGACGATTCTCGGCACGGCGTCCTACATGAGTCCCGAGCAGGCGCGCGGCCAGAGTGTCGATCAGCGCACGGATCTGTGGTCGCTGGGGTGTGTCCTGTTCGAGGCCCTCTCCGGCCGGAAGGCATTCCCGGGGGAGACGATGCTGGACACCCTCGCCACGGTGCTGGAGCGAGAGCCCGACTGGTCGACGCTGCCCGGCAACACACCGGACCGGATTCACCATCTCCTGCGCTGGTGTCTGTGCAAGGACGTGGGTCACCGGCTGCGCGACATGGGCGACGCGGCCTGGGAGATGAAGCAGGCGCTGGTGGAACAGGATGCTCCCGGCCCACCCTCTCCGGAGAAAGAGCCACACACAGGCCGTCGCCGGCGGGCCTGGCGCTTCGCCGCAGCCGCGGGCGCCGGCGCCCTGCTGGGACTTGGCGCGCTGATCGCGGCGGCCGGATTCATCATGCCCGGCCGCGGCGCGGTGGCGGCGCATCGCGGCCGCCCACTCGACATGTACGCCATCCATCTGGAAGATCTCCCGTCCGTCGCCCTCGGCGATGGCGCCGGCCTGGCCCTGTCGCGCGACGGGACCCGCCTGGCGCTGGCAGGTGGCCAGGTCGACGGGTCGCTTCTCATCCGCCGCATGGATCGGTTCACGCCGCGTGCGGTCCCCGAGACGGACGGCGCCGCCTTACCGTTCTTCAGCCCCGACGGCACCG